>DATIXE010000030.1:0-89872 GCA_035518915.1 Candidatus Eiseniibacteriota bacterium | reverse complement strand
GCACGCCATGACTCCGTCTCATGATTATCAGACGGATCAGGAGCGATAACGTTATGACCGGGACAATCTACTAGTTGTTTAGAAGCAGGGCAGTTCCACATCGTCCGCGGCCACAGGCTGGTTTCAAACCGCGGCCAGAGGATGACAAGCTCAGTCGTCGTCGCGCTGGAACCGAAGCCCGGCATCCGTTGATGATGGCCTCTGTTCCAAGGGTAAGGCGCAAAAAAAACGTAGGGAAAAACTCAGGGACTAAGGTATGAAAAAGGGGGCGAAACCGTAGCAACAAGTCTTGACGGACTCTCTGGTAAGTGCTTGAAATATTGAAGAAATGCGCAGGTGTACGAACTCGTGAAAACCGAATTCCGCTGCTTGTAAGGCAGGCGCTCTAACCAACTGAGCTAACCGCCCTTCCTGCTCACATTGATTCATCCTACAGGAAGCGAAGGGATGCGTCAACGAAGGGGCGAATTTGCTTTGGGGTTAGCTCGCACTTCGCGCCTTGTGCGACGCGCTTTTCTTGCGAAAACGTTCCGCACCCAGTAAACTCTTAACCTTGCAACTTTCCAGAGGAACATCGTCGAAATGCTGCTGAACCGCGATTATGTGGGGCACATGGCCTCGCAGGTGATCAAGAAACTTGTGGAAGATGGGCACGTGGAAATCAGAGAAAAAGACCTTGAACCAGTGATTGGCCGCGTGCGACTTCGGATGATGGATGAAATCACGGTTGAAGACAAAGTGAACGAAGAAGTGCGTACCATCCTGACGCAGCACCAGGACGAAATGCGCCGCGTGGGCATCTCCTATCAGGAAATGTTCAAGAAGGTGAAGGGACAGATTGCGCGCGACCGAAAGCTGATTTTGCGCTAGGCGTTCAGCGCGCGGCGTTGCGGAAAAGGCAGAGGAGCAAGACAACCGAATGCGATTGAGCCGCGAAAAGATCGTTCGCATCTCTCACCAGATCGTGGATCTGCTGGTGTCGAGCAATGAAGTGGAGTTTGTGGAAGACCGCGACACCATCCGGCAGCACATGGTTCAGACAATGACCAACGTACTGCGTGAGGAAGAGAAAATCGAACAGGAAGTGCGAAAGCGCATCACCTCGCAGAAGAAAGAGATCCTCGAAGGCAGTGAGGAATGGGACGTGCTGTTCCGCAAATACTATTCCGAAGAACTTCGTCGCGCCGGAGTCGCCTCGACTCCTGAAGAACACCAGAAGGCGGGACATGGCGGTCACCGCTAACGGCGGCTGAGTCCTTGCCTGCCGAATCTCCGAGTTCACCAGGCCCCGACCTAGCACGTAACGCAATTCCTGCAACTCCTCCACAGAATCCGTGGAACGCCCTAAAAGTCTGGGTGCTATTCGCCCTGTGTCTGCCAGCGGGGATAGTCATCGGACTGCATGGTCTATTTGGCGTGATCCAGTTTGACGCGGCCTTGACGGTTGAAGATGAATTGATCGCCAAGGGCACCTCAGCTGTGTTTGTGTTGTTGGCCACGTGGATTGTTTCCCGCATGCAACGGCGTCCACTGGACGATTACGGGATTCCACCGCGCCAGAGCTTTGGGCTTCGTTTTTGGGAAGGGGCGACCTGGGGATTCGCGATGCTTACCTTGTTGTTGGTTGCGATTCGCGCGACCGGGCATTTTCATGTGGAGGGCGCAGCACTGGCCGGAGCCACAGCTTTTCGCTACGCCCTGGGCTGGGCGCTCGTCTTTGTGTTGGTATCTTTCAGCGAAGAACTGACGTTTCGCGGGTACCTGCTGCGGATCGCGGCTCACCGCATGCGTTTCTGGCGGGCGGCGATCGCGCTTTCGATCGGATTTGCCGTGGCCCATCTTGCGAACCCCGGCGAGACGCTGATCGGGATATCGCAGGTATTCGGGACCGGCATGCTGTTTTGCTTCATGATTTGCCGCACCGGAAATCTTTGGTTTGTCCTGGGGTATCACGCGGCGTGGGACTGGGCGCAAACGTATTTTTACGGAACAGCGGATAGCGGCTTAAAGAGTGTCGGCTACCTGCTGAACACCTCGACAAACGGGCCTGCCTGGCTTACGGGAGGAGCGACGGGCCCCGAAGGGAGCCTTATGGGGCTGGCAATCCTGGTACTGGTCGCGGTGCTAATCCATTTCCGATTTCCCACGGTTCTCTATCCGGATCGTCCCGAGTAACGGCATTCCGTTTCCACAATTGATTCTTTCGCTCAACTATTCGCGAGCATGGCATTGGCACTGCGCCAAATCCACTATGCTGGAACTAACCCGAGACTGAAGGCCGTATCAGGGAAAGATGCTATGAAACACACATGTCTTGTACTTGCTTTTCTCATTTTTGTTGGGGCATCCTTCGCGGTTCGGGCGCAGAATTCCACGGCGGACGAGTCGGGTCACATCCTGGCGTTGGAGACGGCGTGGAACCACGCGCTGGAGGTGAAAGACACGGCGGCGCTGCAGATGCTGCTGTCGAACAGCATGGTGGCCCTGGATTCAGACGGTGTGCTGATGAGCAAAGCCGCGTTTTTGGCGGGCATCAAGGCGCCGGACTACAAACCGGGGCAGGTTGTGAACGAAAAGATCGCGGTGCACATGTTCGGTGACACGGCCGTGGTGGCTGGAGTCTACCGTGAGAGAAATATCGAGAACGGCAAGCCCGTGGTGAACCGCGCTTCGTTTGTGGACACGTGGGTAAAGCAAGGCGGCACATGGCAATGTGTGGCGAGCACGGCGGTCACGATTCCTTCCAAGGCCTCGTCCGGTAATTGATACAGGCCGCCGATAGGTTAATAAAACCTCGACAATTGACACGAACTAGCCCCAGGGTTAGAGTGCCCACGTCTACCGCCCTCTGAATAACTGATTGCCCACCTAAAGTGCAGTACCCTGGAGCGCGTCCGATGGCCCAGAAAGCCGTGCGTGGAATTTTGACGTTCTTTGTCAGCCTCTTGCCGTGCTTGTTTGCGGCCGGGAGCTGGGCGCAGTCCAGCCAGGAGTTGGAACCCTTGCGTCGCATGGACGCGGCTGTGGACGCTCTTGTGAAGAGGGTTTCCCCGAGCGTGGTGCAGATCGTGGTGACCAGCTTCGCTCCTCTCGAGGACAGCAAAGTCGGCAATGCGGGGGCCGTGCTCGGGCGGCAGCGAGCGATTGGCTCGGGATTCATCATCGATCCCGAAGGCTACATCATCACAAACGCCCACGTGGTCCGGGGGGCTCAGAAGGTGGAGGTCGTGCTGCCGACGTCGAGGGCGAGCGGCGAGATCGGCACGATAACGACATCCCTATCCACCCAAGCTGAGTTGGTGCCGGCGCGAATCGTTGGAGTTACCACGGATATTGATCTCGCACTGCTGAAGATCGAAGGGAAAGGGTACCCCGCGCTGCCGTTTGCCGCTTACCGCAGCTTGCGGCAAGGAGAAGCGGTCTTTGCGTTCGGGAGCCCGCAGGGGCTGAGGAATTCCATCAGCCATGGCATCATCTCCGCGGTGGCGCGCCAAGTCGATCCGGACTCCCCGCGCATCTACATTCAGACGGACACACCCATCAACCCCGGAAACTCCGGCGGCCCGCTGGTGAACACCAGCGGGGAAGTAGTCGGGGTGAACACTTTTATTCTGTCGCAATCCGGAGGTAACGAAGGCCTCGGATTTGCGATTCCGTGCGCGACGGTTCGGGTGGTGGCCCGGCAGTTGAAACAGTTCGGGAGGTTGCGAAAAGAGGAAGTTGGGATAGGCATTCAGACCCTTACGCCGACAATGGCTGCGGGGCTCGGTCTGCCGCGCAATCATGGCGTAGTGATTTCGGATGTACTGCCGGGCGGGCCCGCGGAAGCGGCCGGACTGATGGTCGGAGACATACTGCTGACCGTGGATGACCAACCGGTGGAAAATCTCCCTTCGGTGAGCTACTACTTTTTGTCACAGGATTTGGGAGATAAGGTGAAGATCGGGGTGCTGCGCGGCAAATCGCAGGAGGTATTCAACGTGGCGGTCTCGGAGGAGACCACCGGCATGGACCAGGTGCTGTCGCTCGCGGATGCAGCCAAGAATATGGTTCCCGGGCTGGGTATCATTGGACTGGAGATTGACAAAAAAGTCGCGCGAATGGTCCCGGGACTGCGCGATCCCTACGGAATCATCGTTGCAGCGAGGGCGGAAGGGCCGGGGAGCGAGGTTCCGTTGCAGCAGGGAGATGTGATTCGAGCGCTGAACGGAGAGCCGATGACGACACTGGACAAGTTGCGCGCGGCGGTGACGCAACTTCCTTCCGGAGCCCCGGCTACCTTGCAGATTCAGCGGGACGGGAAACTGATGTTTGTTGCGTTTACCAAGCAATAAAAGGTTTTGTCCGGCGGAGGGAGCCAGGTGCCGCGGAACCTAAGGGGAAGGAATTCTATGTCCGGCAAAAGGAGAGCGATCATGGCGATTCTCAGGGCGCTTTCGAAGTTCGTTCGAAGCCTCGGCGAATTTCTTTACCGACCCACGGGCGTGTCCTACACAAGCGTGCCGATCTGGCGCCCCTGGCGCGATTTCTAGCCGTTCCATCCGATGAGCTTTCTTAGGACGCTCACCTCGACAGGAATTTCCTCTTCGAATACACGAAATTCGGGAGAAGCAGAGCGCAATCAGGTGCATTGTCCGCAGGGGTTGCTTTGGTCCTGACAATCCGGCGAATGCCTATTTTTACGGCGCAGTAATAGAAGGCGGGTAGGTTCTAGTTGCCATTTCGGCCACTTTATGCGAAACACTGAAAACCCCTTTTTCCCCACGGAGCCAAGATATGGAGTGCAAACCCGATGTCTTAAAACACGTCCCACTGTTCTCACTGCTGGACGAAGAAGAACTCGCACTGCTTGCGGGGCAAGTCGAAGTGAAGGAATACCAGGCCCGGCAGCGCATCTATAAGATGGGCGACGGCACGGGGCTTGCCTACGTTATGGTCAGCGGCAGGGTCCGGGTGACGACGATTGATGAGGATCAGCAAGAAGTGGTGGTGGACGAGCCTTCCCACGGTGAATTTTTCGGGTTCGCCTCGATGCTCGAGCAGACTACTCATCAAACAACGGCAACCGCCGTCGAGGAAACCGTGTGTATCGAAGTCAGCCGCGAGGACATCGCGATTCTGCTGCAGCACAAGCCGCTGGCGGGCATGGACATGCTTACGGTGCTGGGCCGACAGTTTCATTCCGCGCAACAGTTGGTGCGGCTCCGGGCCATGCGGAACGCCAACGAGATGATCGAGGAGGATTCCACGTGGGGGCAGCGCGTCGCCGACGGGGTGGTGAAGTTCGGCGGTTCATGGAGGTTCATCATCGGTTTCGCGGCGGCCACTATAGTCTATTCGATGATCAACCTGGTTCTCGGGCACGCCGCATGGGACCCCTATCCCTTTATTCTCCTGAACCTGATCCTGTCACTGCTGGCCGCCATCCAAGCGCCGATGATCATGATGAGCCAGAACCGGCAGGACACGAAGGACCGGCTGCGCAGTGAACTAGACTTTGCGGTCAATCGCCGGGCAGAATCGGAAATCCAGAGCCTATCGCGCAAGCTGAATCTGCTGAGCGAGCAGTTGGGCGACATGGAAGAGATAATGCGCGGCCCCAACGCCAGTCGAAATTGAGAAGGGCGAGCGCGTGCCCGTCATTTGGTGGCGTAATTTGGCCCGATCAATTCGCGCAACATGGCCGGAGTCGCCCAAGGCGCGGAATGATCGAAGCGATGAATCCACTCCGGGCCGGCGCCAATCTTTACGCGGTCGGGAGTGAATTCGGGCGACAACGTATTCGCCATTAAGGCAAATTGCGCCCCATCCCGGAGTTTGAGGGCTTTCCAACATCCCCCGGGCACAGCCACCACCGGTGTTTGACCCGCCGTGATCTCCATCCCGAGCGTGATTTTCTCCGCCCGTCCATTTGGATGAAAGATGTAGTAGTCCACCGGCCCGCCTTCAATCAGGATGTGGGTATCGTCCGGCTCGAGCCAATGCAGATAGTTGATGGGCCGCTCCCGCGTCAACATGTAGAAATTCTGAGACTGCACCGCGAGAAGCCGGCCGTTTAGGTTCACTTTTTGCGCGGAGACACCGATGATGCCCAGGTAGCCAGATTCTTTCGGCAAGACGGAGAGATGGAGCAAGCGGATGAGTTCGTCGGCTCGCGTCTCTGAGTTGGTTTGGGGGCATGCGAAGAGCAGCGAGCAACCGGTAAGCAGGCAAACTGCGATGGCGAACGATTTCATGGCCGGAAGAGTAGCAGAAATCGAAATCTGGGGCAGCAATCTGGGCTGACGAGAAAATAGACTCCGGGTGCGCGGCCGACTCTTGTTGTGATTGATGCTTAGTTCGAAGAGGTTTGCAAAGCGGTAAGCCGGGCATGGAGTTGCGCGCAGGCGGCAGCCTCTCTGCGGAGCTCATCCTGCTCGGAGCGGATGCGGGCCAGAGCGGCGGGATCCCTCCCTGCTTCGGTTGGGAATTGCACGAACGCCCGTTCGTCGGTGACGAAGAGATGCATGAGGAGTTCAACGCGTTGTTGTTTCTCTTTGATCTGTTTCTGCAGCATTGCGATTTCCGTGGCTTTAGCATCGTGGTCGTGCGGGGAAGCGGGCCCAGGTTTTCTGGCTGGCTCCGGTGTGGCTGAAACCGGGGGGTTGTCCAAGGTGCCGTTGGAACCAGCCGCTTTTTGCCGCGGAGCCGGCGTTTTGAACTTTGGTCCGGAGGGAGTTTGCGACATTGCGTTGTTGTTTTGGGCGTTTGCGGCCGAAGGCAGAACTACACACACCAGGGCCAAAACGCCGGTAAACAAGCCGGCGCAAATACTCGAGCGTGGAGAGGGCAGCATCGCGGCTCCGTCGAAATTCCTGCGTATGTCTTCATCATATGCCCAGAAAATCGCGCGAGCTGCGTGCAAGCCAAGGCGTTAGAGGAACTAAATAACTGGACGTTAGTACAGGAGCGGTGAGGGGTTAACCGGGCTCCGCGATCGAGAGCCATGAGGTGGGGCCGGAGCACCAGCACGTGTTATCGGGAGGGGCGTTCCGTCGGAGGGAGCGGACATTGCGGAAGTCGCCGCGCTTGAAGGCAATCGCGAGCTTTTCGGCGGTCTCGTCGTCGCGGGCGCCGGCGCAGTGGATGAACGCTGCTTGGCAGAGGAAACGCGCCGCAAAACGGGCTTTGGTGGTCCGTGTGACCAATAGCATCGCGCCAATGCCTGCGGCTTCACCAGGACCATCGCCCGGCGTAAGAGGAAAAAGAAGACGGCCATTGGGTCTCAATGCGTCAAGCCAGGTGTCCAGGGGAGACGTTGCACCTGCACTCACGTAGATGGCATCGCAGGATGGAAGCGGGCCCAGGGAGGCAGAGCGCGCGTGAACGGTCACATTGGGAAAGTGGGCGAGATTTTTGGAAGCTGTGGCCCCAAGGTCGGTTTCCACTTCATAGGCGATCACGGAACCGCTTGGCCCGACGAGGTTAGCGAGGATGGCGGTGTAATAGCCGGTGCCTGCGCCGATATGTACGACGGTCTCGCCTTCCTGAAGGTTTAGCGCCGTCAGGCACAAGGCATGGAGAACGGGTTGCCCGTTATTGATCTTGCGTTCGGGCGAGATGGCGACGACTACATCCTGATAGAGGAAACAAGGATCGTCGGTAGGGGTTTCGATCCAGCCCGAGCCGACAAAAATTTTCCATGGACCGGGGCCCAGAAAGTCTTCGCGGGGTACCGCAGCGAAGGCGGCTTGCAGCCTGGAATTTGGTTCGCGGACGCCCGCGTTGCTGGTGATGAGACGCGCGAAGAACTGGCGATGGGCTGTGAGGCGATCCACGGTAGGAACCCGGTGAAATACGAAAAGAGAATTATCCCATTCGGGGGCGGGGAGCGCCACTGGACGCGGCGCGCCCGCCTCTCTTCACTGCATTCGAAATGTCTTTCCGGTTCTGGCTAGTGGTGATGGTTCGCGTACTCGGCCGCTTCCTTCAATTCGTGGTTCGCCTTGTCCAGATACTCGATGGCCTTTTCCGCGTGTCCGCCTAGTTGATCCCTGTGGGCATTCCGCGCCATCTCAATTTTGTCGTAGGCTTGAAGAATGTGATGCTGGGCCTCCGCCAGATTCGGATGATGATTTGCGTCGATGTCCGTTTCCGGGCGTTGGGCAGACGCAATTCCGATGACGGCCAAACCAAAGGCCAGGATAGCAACGGGGAACCACATACGCTTTTTCATTGATGTCCTCCTTGGACATGTCTGGCTATGGACTGCAAACGGATCCCCGGCTTCCCCAAGAGTCGGATGATTTCTCCGCCCGGAAAGCATACTGGTGGCCGGACACCGGGGCAATAGAAGACAGCGCGAGCCGGTGCTCCTAGGGGCAAGAGGGTAAACGGCTGCCCCACCGGTGCGCAAGGCGCGGTCACCCCGGAAGGGCAGTTATGGCGGGAATTGTGGTCCGCTCAAGACGGGTTAGTCGCTGTCCGGGCGCCGCTTGAGCGTGGGTCGATCGTCGTCGGAGGAATCGTTGGCGTTAGGATCGCCGTTCTTCTGTTTGTCCGCCTGCTCCGTCTTGGTGCGGAGGGTCGGCTTGCCGGGCTGGTTGTCCTGCACCTTGCGGGCAAACATCACATTTCGCAGGCGGGCTTTCACCTGATCGAATTCGGAGGTGGTGACGATATACTCATCGCGTTCCGGTAGGATGCGCGCGATTTCCTTCTGTGCCAACTCGATGCGTTCGGGCGTTGGCGGATGGGTCGAGAACATCTTCGGTATGGAACCAGGACGGCGCTTTTCATCGGCCTGAATGCGCTCAAAGAAGGTCACATAAGCGTTGGGATCGTAGCCGGCCTTGTACATGTACTGAATGCCGAGATAATCGGCTTCGCGCTCGTCGTCACGCGAGAACTTCAGAAAGGTGAGGGGAATGGCAAGATTCATCCCTTCGTAGATCCCATAGCCCGCCCATCCATAGGGAATGAAGATCATGGCGGCCATGGAGCCCAGTTGGATCATTTCCGCCTTGGTGGCCTGCTTGGTGCCATGGCGGGCGGCCACGTGCGAAATCTCGTGTGCCATCACGCCTGCCAATTCATCCTCTTCCTGAGCGCGGAGTATCAAGCCGCTATTGACGTAGAAGAAGCCGCCGGGAAGAGCGAAGGCATTAACTTCATCGGAATCAATCACTTTAATGGTGAAGGGGACCTTGGCGTCCGAGTTTCGAACCAGGTTTTGGCCCACCCGATTGACGTACTCCGTAATCACCGGGTCATCAATCATCTTCGAGCTACGCTCAACTTCCTGGGCCAACGATTTTCCCAGCGCGATTTCGCGCTCAATGGAATAGAAATTTACGCCCTTGCCCACGTTGCGGTTGCCGATGGCGTCCACGTCATCCTTGGATTTCTTGGGATGGACAGTCTTGGCTTCATCCGTGCCGGTATCGGAAGAATTCGCGGAGGGTGCATTGCTGGATGGGGAGGTTGTGGCTGCGGGCGCCGGTTCCTGAGGTGGGGGAGGCGGCGGGGCCGGCTGAATAATCGGGATCGGCGTGGCTTGCTGAGTTTTGTCCTGCGACTGCGGTTGGCCCTGAGGATTGCTCTGCTGGGCCTTGGGATCCTGAGCTTGCGCCTGGGATTGACCAGTTTGCGTCTGGCTCGGCGTGTTACTGGAGGGGGACTGAGCGGGAAGTGCTCCGGGCAGAATAGCGAAAGCTGCGGCAGCAAGCGTGGTCCGGAGAATTAGCGAGGAATTGCGCATAGTACCTACCTCCCACGTCGTCCTTCGAGTATACACCCCAACTGGGTAAGAAAGGTCACTGGTTAGGATGTGCGGTGAGGGAAGAAGGTTTCCCGTCCGAGTCGACGGGACCCTGGAACCGAGGCTTTCTGGATGGTTGACACTGGAGGAGAGGCTATCTACAGTCATTGGCACGGAATATGAGCGCGAGAAAAATCCGGATAGGACAACTTTGGAAAAGGGATGGCACTGGCGAAACGTATCTGGTTACGCGTGTGTATAACGAGGCGCTCAGCACTATCGCGGTGCTGCGGAAGTCGGGGGCCGAGGGGGAAGACCTGGTCCGCGTAAAAGTCGAGCGCACGCCAGCAGGACAAGGGCTGCCCGGGTTTGTGCCGGCCGTGGAAGACGAATCGATGTGAGCGAAGGCTGAGGCAAAGGAAGCAAAGGATGTCCCAGCCGATCGTAAGTTTCTTGGCCGAGTTTTGTTGGCCCCGCCAGCGCAGTCCGAAGGCAATTCCTGAACAGCGCAATTCGGTAGTTTTGGGACGAAGGGATGCGCCCGGCAGGAATGGGTGTGCTTGTTTAAATCGAGCGGACCGCCAGTGTGACGACGTCGTCCACCGACATGGGTTCTTTTTGGAGGAAGGGTTCGCCATATCGGACACCGATGAGCTGTCCGTGGTGGCGTGCCAGCACGTCCATGCGGCGGTCCAGTTCATCGATCGCCAAAAAGACGCGCTGCTTGCGTTCGCTTTTGGCTGGCCGGAATTGCGAGCCATAGGCGAGGATGGCTTTGCGACGTTTGACGTACTCGCGCGTGATGTCCACGATGAACGTGGGGGGCATGCCTTCGAAGGAGGTGGCGTAAAGAATCTTGAAAGGCCGGTGCGGCTCCCCTGTCAGCGGAAGCTGCTTCAGGCCGGCAAGAAAGCAGGCTTCGTAGCCGAGCGTGGACGCGTGGTAGTGGTCGGGGTGGCGGGCCTCCCAGTAGGGGAGAATTACGGTGCGCGGGCGAAGGTCGCGGATCAGCTGGGCAAGGCGCATCTTGTTCTGCCGGGAGGGTTGCACGTCCGAATCTGGAACGCCGAGATTGCCGCGCCAGGAAACTTTGAGAATTTTGGCGGCGAGGGCGGCTTCCTTGGCGCGGGTTTCCGGTGTGCCGCGGGTACCCATTTCGCCGGCGGTGAGGTCGAGGATTCCTGTTTTGTATCCTTGATTAGCCATCTTCAAAAGAGTGCCGCCACAGGTAAGTTCCACGTCGTCGGGATGCGCGGCAATGGCAAGAACATCGAGTTTCATGGAAGGCCTCGGAGCAGCTGGAGAATTGTACGTGGGAGCTGCCACTGGTGACTAGTGACTGGTGGAGGAAGAAGAGTGTGTTAAGTTGACGGCATGATCGAAGGGAAGAGGTTGGCGGGCCGAGTTGCGCTTGTCACCGGCGCGGGGAAGCGGCTGGGACGCGCGGTGGCGTTACGTCTGGGGAGCGAGGGCGCAGATTTGGCAATACATTATGGCCGTTCGGCGGCCGAAGCCCGGGAGGTAGTGGCGCAAACGGAGGCACTGGGCCGGCGTGCGGCAGCGTTTTCGGCGGAATTGACCGAGGTGAGCGCCATCCAGAAGCTGGTCGCGGACGTGGTTGCGCGGTTCGGACGGCTGGACATTCTGGTGAACTGCGCGGCCAACTTTATGGAAACCAAATTTGGCGAGACGAGCGAAGCCACCTGGGACGCATCGCTGGACACAAATCTGAAAGCGCCCTTCTTCTGCGCGCAGGCTGCGGCGCCGCACCTGACGAAGTCCGGCCAAGGAATAATCATCAATTTTGCGGATATCGGCGGGATTCTTGGGTGGCGGGAATATCTCCCGCATTCGCTGGCTAAGTCGGGAGTCATCCTGATGACGCGCATTCTGGCGAAGGAACTTGCACCGAAGGTGCGCGTGAACGCCATTGCGCCGGGCACCATCACCATGTCAGGCGATCCGCCGGAGTGGCAGGAGGATTTCGTCCATCGCGCGCCGCTAGGCAGAACCGGCAAGCCGGAGGAAATCGCTGACGCGGTGATGTACCTTATCGGCGCGGAATTTGTGACCGGGCACTGTCTGGTGGTTGACGGCGGCAGAACGCTCTAACCTGCACCAGCAGCTTAGAAAACTTTGGGAGGCACGTGCGACGGACAGGGCTACGGTGTATTCTAATTGTTACGCGTGAATCTGGTGGAAAGGGCCGGAGGGACTCTGCCCCGGCAGGAAGAGGAGAAAGGCCATCGCACTCATGGATCAGGAAACCTATGTACCGCGGCACGTTGAAGATGTAGAGATTCAGGAGTGGCTGGAGTCGCTGGATTCCGTGCTGGAATCGAGCGGGCCGGATGTCGCCCGTGAAATCCTGGAGCGCCTGCGCGCCCACGCCACGGTGAGCGGCATTGATCTGCCGTTTACCGCGAACACACCCTACGCGAACACAATTCCTTTGCGCCTGGAACCCTTGTTTCCCGGTGACCAGCAACTCGAGCGGCGCATCAAGTCCCTGATCCGGTGGAACGCACTGGCCATGGTGGTGCGTGCGAACAAAGAGGAACACAACATCGGAGGCCACATTTCGACTTATGCTTCCGCGGCCACTCTCTATGAAGTAGGCTTCAATCACTTTTTCCGGGCGAGGACTGAAAATTTCGAAGGCGACACGGTTTATTTCCAGGGCCACGCCGCGCCAGGAATTTATGCGCGTGCGTTTCTGGAAGGACGATTGAGCATTGAGCAGTTGGAGAATTTTCGCCGTGAGTTGAAGCCGGGCGGCGGATTGTCTTCCTATCCGCACCCGTGGCTGATGCCGGATTTCTGGGAATTTCCGACAGTTTCGATGGGGTTGAGCCCGCTGATGGCCATTTACCAGGCGCGTTTCAACCGCTATCTGGAGAACCGGGGCCTGAAGCCCGCGACGGACGCCAAAGTCTGGGCGTTCCTGGGCGACGGAGAGACGGATGAGCCGGAATCGCTCGGCGCCATCACGCTGGCTTCGCGCGAAAAGCTCGACAACCTGATTTTCGTGATCAACTGCAACCTGCAGCGGCTCGACGGGCCGGTCCGCGGCAACGGCCAGATTATTCAGGAACTCGAATCGGCGTTCCGCGGTGCGCGTTGGAACGTCATCAAGGTGCTGTGGGGCAGTGAGTGGGACCCGATTCTCGAGCGCGACACCGAAGGATTGCTGGTGAAGCGCATGGGCGAGATGGTGGATGGGGAATATCAGAAGCTGGTGGTCTCCAGCGGCGACTACGTTCGCCAGTTTTTCTTTGGCAGTGATCCGCGCTTATTGAAATTAGTGGAGCCATTGCCAGACGAGGCGCTGCGGCGGCTCCGTCTGGGTGGCCACGATCCGCGTAAGGTGTACGCGGCCTACAAGGCGGCCGTGGAGCATAAGGGCGGCCCGACGGTGATTCTGGCGCGCACAATCAAGGGCTACGGTCTGGGCGAGGCGGGCGAAGGGAAAAACGTCACCCACCAGCAGAAGAAACTCAACGAAGAAGAACTGCGCGAATTCCGTTCGCGGTTCGGCATTCCGATGGGCGACGACGAGATTGCCAAGATTCCGTTCTACCGGCCCGCCGAAGACAGCGAAGAAGCGCGGTACTTGCGTGTGCGCCGAGAAGCGCTTGGCGGTTACGTTCCGAAGCGGAAGGCGCGCTCGGTGGCCCTCACCGGGGGGCACACGGAGTTGTTCAAGGAATTTACAGAGGGCAGCGAAGGCCGCGAAGTCTCGACGACCATGGCGTTCGTCGCGATGTTGCGCAAGATGCTGAAGGATTCAGAGATCGGAAGGTTAATAGTTCCGATTGTTCCGGACGAAGCGCGCACTTTCGGCATGGAATCGCTGTTTCGCACCGTGGGCATCTACTCCAGCGTCGGACAAAAATACGAGCCAGTCGATGTGAACATGCTGCTGTATTACAAGGAAGCGAAAGACGGGCAGATTCTGGAAGAGGGCATAACGGAAGCGGGATCGATGGCCTCGTTCATCGCCGCGGGTTCCGCTTACGCGACCCACGGCATTAATACCATCCCGTTTTTCATTTACTACTCGATGTTTGGTTTCCAGAGAATTGCGGATTTCATCTGGGCCGCGGCGGACATGCGCACGCGGGGATTCCTGCTGGGCGGAACCTCGGGGCGCACGACGCTTTCCGGCGAAGGGCTGCAGCACCAGGACGGCAACAGCCACGTGCTGGCACTGCCTATCCCGAACCTGCTGGCCTATGATCCTGCGTATGCCTATGAGATCGCAGTCATCATCGAAGAAGGCATCCGCCGCATGTACGTCAATGGCGAGAGCATTTTTTACTACATTACCGTTATGAACGAGCCCTACGTGATGCCTCCCATGCCCGGCGACGTGAAGGAAGGCATCCTGAAAGGCATGTACAAGTTCAAGGCGGGGTCGAACAAGAAGGCGAAGCTGCGCGCGCAGTTGCTGGGCAGCGGCGCCATCCTCAACGAGGTCCTGCAGGCGCAGGAAATACTGGAGAAGAACTACAGTGTCTCCGCCGACGTCTGGAGCGTCACCAGCTATAAGTGCCTGTACACGGACGGCATTGAGACGGAGCGGTGGAATCGCCTGCACCCGGACGAGACGCCGCGCGTTCCGTATGTGACACAGTGCCTAGGCGATGCGCAGGGCGTGCTCGTTGCGGGATCCGATTATTTGAAGACATTGCCGAACATGATCGCGAAGTGGCTGCCGCGACGCATGGCCGTGCTCGGAACCGATGGCTTCGGGCGCAGCGAAGGGCGCACTTCGCTGCGCGATTTCTTCGAGGTGGACTCGCGCTTCATTGTGCTTGCGACGCTTCACGAACTGGCCCAGGAGGGGCTGGTTGGCGAAGCGACGGTTCATAACGCCATCAAGGATCTGGGCATCAACCCGGATAAACCGAACCCGGTTGTTTCGTAGCGATTCGAAATCCGGGGGTAGACAATTGGGAAGTTCCTGGGCGCGAGGGACCGCGCCCTTTTTTATATCCCCGGCTTATCTTTCGACGTACCTCTACTTTCGGTAGCATCTTTACAAGACTCCGCGAGGAGTTCGCCCGGCTTGATGTTGCCTGTAGCGAGCAGGGCGATCAGTTTGCGGTTGGCGTCCAGGAAGTCGTAGCTTCCGAGTTCCCTGGGGAGCACCCACGCCACATTCTCGAACACGCGCGGAGTTAAGTCGGCTTCTTCAACCTTTGCCGCGAAAAAATGGATTTCAAGCTCTTCCGGCGTGTTCGCGTAATGATGCCGGGCAACCGCAATCTCAACGGCCTTTGCGAGAGTCACCCCGAGTTCCTCGCGAAGTTCGCGGGCCAGCGCTTGTTCTAAGGACTCTCCGACCCGCACCTTGCCCCCGGGAAATTCCCACTTGAGGGGAGAGGTGTCGTTACGCCTGCGCTGGCCGATCAGGAGGCGGCGGTCGGAGCGCTCGATGACGGCGGCGACCACGTGGAGCATGGCAAGTAAGATGAAGTAAAGGCGCAATGAAGTAAAGAAGTAACGACCCAAGAGTGATGGGCTGCAACCGACGCTCGTGCACGGAATTTGGGAGTGGCAGGCCAAGTGTTGGATTATAGTCATTCTGATTCTCATTCTTCGGGGAGGGCTTTGTGCGCAGAGCGGAAGTCTTCGTTGCGATGGCAGTGACGTTGGCGTGCGCCGGTGTGCGCGCGCAGGACAACGGCGAAGTGGTGCGTTTCAAGGGCACGATGGAAAACGTGAAGGCGACGTTCGGGCCGGCGGAGCCGGTGGCGCACGTGAAGCCGGGAGGTGTGCTGGAAGCGAGTTCGCTCGATTGTTTCGGCAACGCGCTTCAAAAACCCGGCGATTCCTTCTCGCTGATCAAGATTGACAACCCGCTGACTGGGCCGTTCTACATTGACGGCGCCGAGCCGGGCGACACGCTGGTGGTGCACATTCTGGATTTGCAGGTGGATGGGAAGCAAGGCGTCGGAACGTTCGCGCCCGGATTTGGCGCGGCGAACTCCACGCACTATACGCCGATGCTCGAGGCACAGCCTCTGCCCGAGCGCGCGTGGTATTACCCGATTGACGCCGAAAAGAAGCAGATCACCTTTCAGGCGACGGACTCGGATTACAAGGTGCAGTTCCCGCTGAAGCCGTTTTTGGGCTGCATCGGCGTGGCGCCGGCGCACGAAGAGGCGAGAAGCTCAATTGTTCCCGCGGAATTCGGCGGGAACATGGACGCGCCGGAGGTCTCGCCGGGGAATACCGTGTACCTGCCGGTCAATGTGAGAGGTGCGCTTTTCTATTTTGGCGACGGTCACGCGGCGATGGGTGACGGCGAAGTCGCGGGCAGCGCCGTGGAAGTCCCCATGAAGGCAAGATTCAGGTTCGAGCTTGTGAAGGGGAAGAGTACGGAGTGGCCGCGATTCGAGAATAGCGAAACGATCATGACCGCCGGCATTTACCGGCCCGTCGACGATGCCGTGCGCATCGCGGTCACGGAACTGGTTCACTGGATCCACCGCGACTATGGCTTGTCGGAGCTGGACGCCTATGAGCTGTTTTCCAAGGTTGGCAAACTTCATCTGACCGAAATGGTGGACCCGAACTACGTGGTGATCGCTTCGATGGACAAGAAATATCTTCCCCCGAAAAAGTAGTTCGCGGTAGGAACCCATGTTCAGCGAAAAACTTTTGGACCATTTCCAGCGGCCGCGGAACGCCGGTGAGCTTGCCGGGGCCACGGCGACCGCGGAGGTTGGCAACCCTGTCTGCGGGGATGTGCTGCGGCTGGCCATTCTCGTGGATGGGGGGGTGGTGCGCGAAGCGCGCTTCTTGTGCCGGGGCTGCACGGCGTCCATTGCCAGCGGTTCCGCGCTGACGGAGAGAATCACTGGCAGAAGCCTGGACGAAGTGCGAAGCGTGCAAGCTGAGGAGATTTCCGCGGCATTGGGCGGTTTGCCACCGGCATCGATTCACGCCGCACAGTTGGCGGTGGATGCGCTGCGAACGATCTTGGCGAAGTTGTAGTTATCCGGGATTGGAGAAGAACGAATAGTGAGGCACCCTGGGCGATAATCGCTCAGGGCAAGCAGAGGGAAGAGGTTGGAAACCTCGGAAATGGCGCAGAATTTGCCTCTACCTTATGGCTCGTGGCTGATGATTTTGCGAAACGCTTCCGGATCGTTGAGGTTGAGTATGCAGCCTTCTTCGGTGGTCGGAAATTCCTGCACTTCGCCTCGATGAGCCCAGACGACCGCGCGGGCGCCCACATCCTGCGGCGCGGCCAGGATTTCCGGGAAGAGCCGCGAAGCAAAAATGACCGGATGTCCGCGACGACGCATGAAAATGGGAAGTACGATAGACGCGTGCGAAGTGTAGAACATGCTGATCAAGTCGGCGACCAGCACCGAGCTGATGAGCGGATGGTCCACCAGGCAAAGCAGCATGCCATCAAGCCCGGGGGGCAGGCTTCGCAACGCGGCATGGATGGACGTGAGCTGCCCCTGCCCCCAATCGGCATTAATCACGATCTCGTCGGCGCTCAGGTGAATGGCCTTGGCGATGGGTTCCGCGTCGGGACCAAGCACGACCCGCCGCACGGATATTTTCGGGTGGCGCGTCGCTTCGAGCAGATGATCGAGAAACGGGCGACCCTGGTAGGGAAGCAAGGCCTTCGGCGAGCCCATGCGCGTGGAGGCTCCGCCCGAGAGGATGACTGCAGCGAGCACGAAACACCTCGCGAATTATTTGGCTTCGACTGCGTCCGAGGTCACGAGTTTCAATTTCTTGTGGGCTGAGGATTCCACGTTTCGCCGCACGGCGACGAGTTCCGCTACGATGCTCACCGCGATCTCTTCCGGTGAGAGGGCGCCGATGTCGAGGCCCATTGGAGCGTAGATTCGCTCGAACTCCTCCATGGTGTACGCTTCCTTTTCGAGTGCCTTATAGACGCTTAGCACCTTCCGCTTACTGCCGATCATGCCGACGTAGCGCGCCTTGGTGCGCACCGCCCATGCGAGCACGCGCATGTCTTCCTTGTGGCCGCGTGTGACGATCACGAGATACGAGGAAGAGCCGGGGTGGAGGTTCTGAAACGCGTCATCGTAGCTGGTGTAGATTTCCTGGGCCATCGGAAAGCGCTCGGAATTGGCGAAGGCCGCGCGATCGTCAACCACGCCGACCCCGAAGCCGACAGATTGGGCGGCCTTTGCGACCGCGGTGGAAACGTGTCCCGCGCCAAATAAATAGAGCATTGGCTGCGGAAGAATCGGCTCCAGGAAAATTTCGACCGTACCGCCGCAAATCAGACCGTTGTCGTAGGTGGCTTCGTTGTTCAGGTGAAAAACGAGCTTGCGAGGAGCTTCTTTGTGTATCACCTCGCGCGCCGCGGCCCACACGTCGGCCTCGACACAGCCGCCGCCAATGGTGCCGAGCGAAGAGCCGTCTTCCCGGACCAGCATGCGAGAGCTTTCGTAGCTGGGAATAGAGCCGTTGGTGTGCACAATCGTGGCCAGGGCGCCACGCTCTCCGGCGCGCCGCATGCGCACGATTTCCTCAAACAGGTCCATGATTGGCCTAAAGGAGAAGCCTACGGCGCGTGGGAGTGGAAGTCAATTACGCGAAGAATATGCCAAACTCTAGGGGGGCGCTCCAGTTGCAGAGATTGCGGAGGCGGTGATGAAAGCGATTGTGATGCATCAGCACGGGGATCCGTCCGTGCTGCACTACACGGAAGTGGCGGAACCCCATGTGGGAACTCGCGAGGTGCTTGTCCGCGTACGGGCGTGCGCTTTAAATCATCTCGATTTGTGGGTGAGGCGCGGATTGCCGGGCGTAGCGATTCCATTGCCGCACATTCTGGGAAGCGACATCGCCGGGGAAGTGGCGAAGGTCGGTACCGAGGTGACCACTGTTCGGGAAGGGCAAAAGGTGGTCCTGGCGCCGGGAGTGAGCTGCGGGAAATGTCCGGCCTGCCTTTCCGGCAACGACAACCTCTGCCGCCAATTTACGAACCTGGGCTACATGCTTGATGGTGGCTGCGCGGAGTACATCCGTTGTCCAGACGCGAACTGCATGCCGTATCCAGAGAATTTGGATTGGGAGCATGCTGCGGCTGTGCCACTGGTGTTTCAGACAGCGTGGCACATGCTCGTCCACCGCGCGCAGTTGCAGCCGGGAGAGGAAGTGCTGGTCCTTGGAGCCGGCAGCGGCGTGGGCAGCGCGGCAATTTCAGTCGCAAAGTTCTTTGGCGCCCGCGTGATAGCCACGGCGGGAACGGATGAAAAATTGGCCAAGGCCAAGGCGCTCGGCGCGGACGAAGTGATTCACCACAAGGTCATGCCCATCGCGAAGGAAGTGCGACGCCTGACGGACAACCGCGGCGTGGATGTTGTCTTCGAGCACGTCGGCGTTGCGACCTGGGAGAACAGTGTGAAGAGCCTGGCGGCCGGAGGCCGCCTGGTCACCTGCGGTGCGACCACCGGCTACGACGCGAAGCTTGACCTGCGCTTCCTCTTCACACGCCAACTCTCCATCATGGGCTCCTACATGGGAACGAAGGACGAATTGAGGACGGTCCTGAAGTTGGTGGCCGCGGGACGATTGCAACCGACAGTGGACAAGGTCTTTGCGCTAAGCGATTGCATGGCGGCTCACGAGTATCTTGAGCAAGGGAAGCAGTTCGGAAAGGTGGTGCTTCGGGTGGAGTGAATAGGAGGAGCGAAGTCAGGATTCAGATATCAGATATTAGACATCTGACATCAGTCATCAGGGAACAGAACACACTCAGCAATTTGTAGTCGGTGAACGCGCGGGAGGAACGCATTTCACTCATTGGGCGGCGGTGCGGCCGATGCCGGCGAGCACGCGGAGTTCCCCGAGCACGACGGCCTCGAGGTTCGCAGGTTGGTTGTTGCGGAACAAATGCGCTTCGGTGCCGGAATTCCACCCCTGGATGAAGAAAACGGAATCTCCCTCGTGCTCGGGGCGCGCCGAATTCCTGAGCGTCACCTGAAGTTTACGCGAATCATAGTGAACGCTGATGAGATGAGGCTTTCCGGCGCAGCGAATCCGGAGGTCGCCCAGGACCGTTTCCTTGCACGATAGGGCTTCCTCGTGGAGGATCTCGTTCCACGCTTTGCACTGTGACTGGAACATCTCTGCCACGCGTTTCCAGACCTGCGGTGCCAGGCGCAGAGCGGCCTCGCGGTTCAGGGTGTCTTCCTGAAGCGTGGTCTCTTCCGATAGTTTCGCCGCCAGGAATTCCTGGGCGGCACGCTTGGTTTCATCCGTACCCATGGAGCCGAGAATCTCCGTAATCTGAGGTCGTACCGCGACCGTTTTCCGTGCGTTTCATCCTACCGGCATGGGTGTCCTGCGTGTCAAGTTACTTTCCGGCGAAAAGTTCGCAATCCAAAGGCCACCTGCTCGCTAGTTTCTGGATTCCTCCCTTGATTGCCCAGTTCAGCGGTCGGAAGCGCGTGCGAGAGTCTGGATTGAATTTGCGCCGTTCCCCGGGCGGATTGTCTGGGGTGGTCCAATATGCCAGAATGAAGGGGAAGCGCGAGGGGACCATGGAACAAACCTTGGGTAAGAGCGTTACCCTGACCAAGCCGGATGATTTCGGGAAGCTCCTTCAAGACGAGGGGATTATTTTCACGCAGCTCGACAAGGCCGTGAACTGGGCGCGCAAAAGTTCCATTTGGCCGCTGGGGTTTGGTCTGGCTTGCTGCGCGATCGAAATGATGTCCATGGCGGCTTCACGGTTTGACGTGGCGCGCTTCGGCGCCGAAGTGTTCCGCCCGTCGCCGCGGCAGGCGGACCTGATGATCGTGGCCGGGCGCCTCTCCCAGAAAATGGCTCCCGTCATCCGCCAGCTTTACGATCAAATGCCGGAGCCCAAGTGGGTGATTTCGATGGGCGCTTGCGCTACCTCCGGTGGAGTCTTCAATAACTACGCCATCGTGCAGGGCTGCAACCAGGTGATTCCCGTGGATGTTTATGTTCCTGGATGCCCACCCCGGCCGGAAGCCGTTCTTTACGCCATCCTGCAATTGCAGAAGAAGATTGAGAGCGAAAGGGGCTCGTTCAAGCGGGCTCTGAACCTGGCTTGATCCGCCAAAATTGAATTCCGAGCGCTAGCTCCTTTCCAGGAGGTAGTTATGGCTTCATTCGTTCCAGACACCATCAGCGCACGCGATCTGCTACGGCATTGCCTGGCGACGACCGCCTATCGGGCCGGGAAGGTTGTGCGCGATGTTCCCGCGTCGTTCGCGAAATTCCAGCCGCCGGAAAAGACCCGGACGCCCGAACAGATTCTCGCGCACATGGGCGACCTGCAGGACTGGGCCGTGTCCATGGCCAGTGGAAAGCCTGCCTGGAAGGACTCGCAGCCGCTTCCCTGGGAGCAGGAAGTCGACCGATTTTTCGCCGCTTTGAAGCACTTCGACGATTTTCTGGCGGGGGGAGAGGCGCTCCATGTGTCGCCGGAGAAGCTGTTTCAGGGCCCCGTAGCAGATACGCTCAACCACGTCGGCCAGATTGCCATCCTTCGCCGCATGGCTGGAGTTCCCATCAAGGGCGAGAATTATTTCCAGGCCGACATCGCGGCGGGGCGCGTGGGATGCGATCAGTCACCGGCTAAGGCTGAATTTGAATGAAGTTTTTCTGGACGCCGCCGCGGGGTCGTCGTACTGTGGACGAGCTTGGGTGCCCAGCCCAGGGGGAGCCTCCCTACACGAGTGGGGATGTGAGGGATGGGTTTTGTGGAACAGAGGCAATATCCGCGCGTAAGACCTCCGAAGACGGTGGTCGGCGCCTGGCGGTCGGGTTTGCAACGCGACGTTTCCTACGTTGAAAGCCTCGCTCTTGGAGGCGTCTTTCTGCGCACGAAACGTAAAGTCGCCCTTCGCAGCCTGGTGCAGATCCTGCTCGATATGCCGTTGGGACAAGTCCGCGGCCGTGGCGTCGTTCGCCGGCATCACGAACACTTTGGCATTGCGGTGCAGTTCATCGCCATGGACCCTGAAGACCGTGGGCGCTTGGTCCGCCAGTTGCGCGAGTTGTCCCCTGCTTCGCCCTGATTCCCGCCTCTCTTTCTCCCCGCGCTCTGCTTATCCACCTCCGAGCCCAACAGCGGATGCGATCCCCGCCCTTGAAAGCGTTGAATCACCGCCATCGAGCCGGCTCGAGACCCAAACTATAAATGGTCTATGCGACGGGAGTGGAAATGACGGTGGCGCGGCTGCCACCGGGCAATTCCAGAATCGAGCCGGGAACGGATTTCTCGCGGCGCAGGTAAGCCATGCCGATTGGGGCATTCAGCAAAGGCGAAAATGCCGACCGCGTGGTCTGGCCGACTTCTTTGCCTTCAGAGAGGAGCGGCATGCCGGGAGCCGGGGGATTCAGCGCATCATAGCGAAGGGTCGCGCGCACGCGATTCACCTGTCCGCGCGAACGCACACGTTCGACGATTTCCTGCCCGGTGTAACAACCCTTCGTGTAGCTGATGTGCGAATCCTGTAGGCCCGCTTCGTGAGGAATCTGCTTTTCGCCAAAATCGTAAGTGAACCACGGCACACCAAGTTCCAGGCGGAATGCGTTGAGAGCCGCGAAACCCGCTGGGCCGCCCCCATGCCTGCCTGCCGCTTCCAGTAGCAGCTTCCACAATGCTTCCGCGTTTGCGCGGTCCAGCAAGAACTCCGCGCTGGCGGTGCCTCCCGGCGAGCGCTTCCCGAGACGGCAGGGAATCGATCGAACTGTGACGGGGCGGGTTTCGAGTTCCGCCAGATCGGTAAGCGCAATCCCCGTCAGCTCTTCTGTCACCAGCGCCGCCTTGGGGCCTTCCAGCGCCAGCGTCGCAAGATCCCCGGTTCGATCTGTGAGCGTGACATCGTCCATGATGATGTATTTATCCAGCGCGGGAACCAATTGCTCCCGGATCCTGGCGTAGGAAACGCAGAACAGCTTGTCCGGAAGCGCGTAGGTTTCTATTTCCGCCTGAATGTGCCCCTGCGGGTTCAGAAACAGGGAGATTGTGCCGTGCTCTTCGCGCAATTCCTTTATGTTGTTCGTGAGGATGGCGTTCAGATACCTGACGCGGTCTGGGCCGGTGAAATCGAGGTACGCACGATAATTTTTGTCGAGCAGGGCAACGCTCTCGCGGAGCAATTGGTACTCGGCGAGCCAGTCGCCAAAGCGATCCGGAAGGGAACAACCGAACCAGTCTCCCATCGCGGCCCCGGAACGCGCGTGAAAGTCCGCCAAAGCCGTCGGCAATGGAGAAACGGACGAATTCGCGACACCACTCATCTCTTCTCCAGTTTATCCCGAAAGCGTCCCGTGTCCGAAATTCGTCGGGCGGCACGATCGCGAATCGATCGTACCGGTGCGACCTGGCCGAATTCTGGCTATACTGCGGTTGTATGGACTCGACGCAGAGAGTTTTGCAGACGCCGGATGCCGCGAATCCGGAGATGATTTACGTGCGCATCCCGGTGGGGCTCTTGCAGTGCAACTGCCTGATCATTGGCGACCCGCGATCACGCGAAGCGATCGTCGTGGACCCCGGCGACGAGGTGGAGCGCATTCTGAGCATGCTGGGCCGCTACAAGCTGCAGGTCCAGGCAATCATCAGCACGCATGCCCACATCGACCATGTCGGCGGTCTGGCCAAGCTGCACCAGTACACCGGCGCTCCCGTGATGATGCATGGCGAGGATCTTCCGCTCTATCATGGGATGGAAGAGCAGGCGGATTTCCTGGGCGTTCCCGCTCCCGAATTGACGGAAGTGGATCAGCTTCTGAAGGAAGGCGACCTCCTGCCCTGGGGAAGATTCCAGGCCAACGTGATTCACACGCCGGGACATACTCCCGGAAGCGTTTCGCTCTATTTGCCGAAAGATTGTGGGAAGGTGAAGCTGTCGCAGCCGCAGCTCTTTGCCGGCGACACGTTGTTTGCCGGCAGCATCGGCCGCGTCGATCTGTGGGGCGGGTCGATGGCGCAAATCATGGAATCGCTGAAGGACAAGCTGATGCAGCTGCCCGAAGATACATTGGTGCATCCTGGCCACGGGGCAACGACGACGATCGGCGAAGAGAAGCAGTCGAATCCGTTCTTGAAGTAAAAAGCCTGAATAACTTGCTGATAGTTGCTGGCCTTCCGCGGGAAATGTAACGGTGAGGCACTGCAAATCGAGGGCCTCCACCCAGCACATGCCGCCTCGAAGTTTATGATGCTCATCAAAAAAAAGTGCTCACGCACAAATTCAGGATTCTTCGCGCGCTTTGCGGAGTTCTTCCATCACCGATTGAACGAGTTCCTTGGCGTTGGTGAGTTCCTGCGTGACCATGCGAAGGTCCATCGCCGGGACAGTGGGATTCCGTTGGCTGGTGCAGTAGACGCCGTGCTGGCCGACGAGCACGAGCGCGTTGGTAATGCGGTCGAGCGAAACCGCCAGACGGCCGCGGTCCCGCCCAAAGCGCTGCTCGAAGTGTTCCAACTCGTCGCGATGCTCATCGAAGGCAGACATCATTCCCCTCTTTTCGTGGCCCTTGACGCGTGTTACGTGAGCCGAAGAAGTGTGTTCCCTCCGTAAGGATACCAAGTCCGGTCGCGGACAAGCGGGTCCACCTGCCAGGGAGGATCCTAAGCTCGCCTGCAAGATGCTGGCGCTACGGGTTCTGCGAGCGGCTTTAAAAGGCGTTGCACTTCGGGCACAAACCTCGGGCGCGTATCTTTACCGTGCCGCAGAGGGGGCACATAATCCATTCGAGCCGCAGCCAGACCCAGAAAGCAGCGTCAATTCATGAGCCTTCCAGAGCAGGCCAGCATTTCTTTCGATGCGATTGGAGACGGGCCCGGAGGCAAGTGGGAGCATCCAAACATGCGACGTTCGGACCTTGTACAGTACAAAGAAAAGGAAAACGGGCGAATTGATCGCACATCCCAGATTGTCTTTGGGGAACGCCAGCATCTGCTGCGGGTGCTGGATTCGCTCGAAGGCACGCATCTCCCGATTGCGCGCATGCAGCAGGAACGGCGCACCCTGGAAGAATTGATCCACGCGAGGACCCGGGAACTCAACCAGATCAATACCGCGTGGGACGAAAAAATTGGCCTGGTGCTGAGCGCGGAAGCAAAGCCGGAAATGCTGGAAAAGCTGGCTAAGCAGGCGCCTGAGGAAGACTTTTACATGCTGCGCCTGATCAGCGAGCATCCGCGAACCAATGCGAAGACGCTCGGCCGGCTGGCGAAGCATCCCTACGGCGCGATCCGCGAAAATGTAGCGCGGCACCCCAATGCCGACGCGGCAACTCTGACCTACTTGAGCAAAGATAAAACGCAGCCGCTCTGGTACCTGGTGGCCTTCAACCCCAACACGCCAAGTCCCTTGCAGCGCAAGTTGCGCGATCGCCTGAAGAAATTGGGCGATGTGCAGCCGATACGCTAAGAGGCAAGAGGTTTCCCTACGGCCCGCCATTCCAGGCGGGCTTTTTTGTGCCCGTGGCACGCGGTGCCTCCACGAAGCGCAGCCCTCGTTGTTACAATATTCGGCATGTCGCCAGAGTCGGCTGCGAATCTCTCCCCACCGAAGAGCGCAACGAAGTTCAAAATCCTGTTGGGACTTCTCGTCTCGGCAGCGATATTGATTCCATGTTTCTGGCACCGGCACATCCAGGCGGGAGACTTGGCGAGCCACGTCTATAACGCATGGCTCGCGCAGTTAGCCGAACAGGGAAAAGCGCCCGGCGTTTATGTGGTCTGGCAGTGGAAAAATGCCCTGTTTGACCTGATGCTGCTGCACCTCGGTGCAGTTTTCGGTTTCCATGCCGCGGAAAAGATTGCGGTTTCAGTCTGCGTGTTGGTTTTTTTCTGGGGCGTCTTCGCGATCACGTCGGTCGCCACGCGCCAAAGGCCGTGGTACCTTCTGCCGGCTCTGGCGATGCTGACTTATAGCTACGTGTTCTACATGGGTTTCATCAATTACTACCTGTCGCTTGGATTGGCCTGCTTCGGACTCGCGGCATTGTGGAACCGTAGTCGGCGTGGCATTTTCGCGGCCGCATCTATCGCGCCATTCACATTACTTGCCCACCCGCTGGGATTCCTCTGGCTGCTTTCGGCCGGGGCGTACCGGCTCTTGTGGCCAAAGATGCGTGGGTGGATGGAATGGCTCCCGCCCGCCGTGGCGCTTGCCATCGGCCTGATTGTCCGGTTGTATCTGCTGCGCCATCCCGAATTTCAAGTGGATTGGCCGCAGCAACCGGTCTATCAGTGGAACGGAGCCGACCAGTTCCAGGTATTTCGTTCCGCAACGCGCTATGTGGAGTTCGCCGTTGTTGCGTTCGTCTTTTTAGCCACGGCGATTGATTTCTTTCCATGGAGGAAAGAAGCCTGGAAAGGGAAGGAGCGGAGGCTGTTTCTGGAGTTCTATGCTGTGTCGCTTTGCCTTATCTGGCTGCTGCCGGAAAATCTGCGCCCGGATCCGGGTGCCGGGTGGATCGGACTGCTGGTTTCGCGCTTGACGCTGATCAGCGCCATTTTTGCGTTCGCATGGCTCGGCACCCTGCGGCGTCGAACCTGGCACCTGATTGTCTTAAGCGCTTGCGCCGCCACGTACTTCATCATGGTTTATCGCGATAGCGGCATGGCAAATCGGATGGAGGAAAACGCGGAGCAGATTACGCGGGAACTTCCGTGGGGAACGCGGGTAATGGCAACGATTGACGAACCTGACGACTTTCGCGTGGGGACCTTTCACGTCGTGGATCGCGCCTGCATCGGCCACTGTTTTCTTTATTCCAATTATGAACCGGCCACCAAACAGTTTCGCGTGCGCGTTCACCCCGGCAGTCCAGTCGTCGTGTCCTCAGACGACGACAGCGAGGACATGCAGTCGGGAACCTACGAAGTGCAGGACGAGGACTTGCCGATGAAAGAGATTTATCAGTGCGATGAGGACGATTGGACCAAGCTATGTGTGCGGGAGCTGAAGGCGGGGCAGAAAAATGGCGAGGGCGCTCAGCCACCGGACTAAGGGCCCCCTGGCTGCCGCAGACAAATTGGCTCTTTTGTTAGGCCAATTTCTGCTAAAATCAGGCAGGGGTGAGAGACAATGCTTCCCTTGCACCTTCAGCCCGAAAGCCACATTCCCCTGTACATCCAGTTGCGCGACCAGTTGCGCTCGCTTGTCCATGCCGGCGATTTGCGCCCTGGCGACCGCATTCCCGCCAGCCGCGAACTCGCCCAGCTCCTGGGGGTGCACCGCACTACGGTGGCCAATGCTTACGCGGAGTTGGAATCTGAAGGGCTCATCCAGGGCCACGTGGGGCGCGGCACCTTCATTCGCAGCAATGGCAACGGCCTGAAGATCACGCCGCCCGCTCCGCCAAGCCTCTCCAACGGTGACGGGCTGCGCTGGGAACTCCTATTTGCCGACGAGCGCAGCGAAGAAATCCTGAGCCGCTTGACGGCCGCCGCGCCCTTGAATTCGCTCTCTTTCGTGATGGCTCGCCCGGATGAGGAGTTTTTCCCGGTTGAAGAACTCCAAACCTGCTCGCACGCCGCGCTGCGCCGCGAAGGCCAGGAAATTCTGAACCTTGGCGCATCGGATGGCTACGCGCCGTTCAAGGAAGCGCTCCTGGATATGCTGCGGCAAGACGGGATCCCGGCGAAGGACGAAACTCTTCTGGTGACCGCCGGCTGCCAGCAAGCGCTCGATTTGATTGCCAAAGCCTTCGTAAGGCCGGGTGACACGGTGGTGATGGAAAATCCCACCTATCCGGGTGCTTCTGCGGTATTTCATGGCGTGCGCGCCCGCTGCCTGGGCGTACCGGTTCGCACGCACGCCGAGCCGGGGACTTCGTTGGGGATCGATCTGGAGGCCCTGGAAGCCACCCTCGCGGCTAATCGCGTGAAATTGCTGGTCCTCACGCCAGACTTTCACAATCCTACGGGAACTTCGCTGCCGCTGGCGTCGCGCCGGCGACTGCTCGAAATCGCCGCGCGCTACCAGCTGCCCGTCGTGGAAGACCACATCTATGCGCGCCTGAACGCCCGCGAGGAGCGCATTCCTTCTCTGAAGCAACTCGACCGGCACAACCTGGTCATTCACATTGACAGTTTTGCGAAAGTGGCCTTCCCCGGCCTGCGAGTCGGCTGGATTGTCGCCCCGGCGGCAGCCATAGAGCGCCTGCGGCTGGTCAAGCAAATGACCGATCTGCACACCGATCAACTGGCGCAGGCGACGCTGGCGGAATTCCTGAAGCGCGGATTATTCCAGAAGCATCTGACGAAAATGCGCAAGCTCTACGCGGACCGGCTGCGCGTGCTCGATGAATCGCTGCGACGGCAAATGCCCGAAAGTGTTCAGTGGACCAAGCCGGAGGGCGGCATGTGCCTCTGGTTGGAGCTGCCTCCGGGGTTCGACGCCAGTGAATTGATGATTCACGCGCGGGAGCGCGGCCTGCTATTTGCCCCAGGGCGGTATTTCTACGTGCAATCGCCGATGCCCAACACGCTGCGACTGGGATTCGCCAGCCTGAACGAAAAGGAACTGGTACGTGGCGTCACCGTTCTCGCCGAATTGCTCAAGAGCGAACTGCGCAAGCGACAACGCGGCGCGCGGCGCGCCGAACGCACGCATGTGGCGCTGGTCTAAGAATGGCCAACGTCGCTAAACTCGAGACGCAGGCCGCGAACCGGTGCTTCGGCTGCGGCGGCAACAATGCCGCGGGCATGAAGCTGGTTTTCGATCTCGATTTTGACGCCCAGCGGACTCGAGGACGGTTTGTGCTGGGCACGAACTATGCGGGAGGCGCCGGCTTCGCGCACGGCGGAATCATCGCCGTGGTTCTGGATGAGGCGATGGGCAAGCTCTCAAAGCTAGCCGACGAAAAAGCAGTGACTGCGGAGTTGAAGGTGGAGTATCGCAATCCGGTTCCGGTGGACAAGGAAATTGTGGTGGAAGGCTGGCAGGTGGAAGAGAAGGGCCGCAACCGATTCCGCGTAGGGGAGATTCGCGACGCGGAGGGCAACCTGCTGGCCCGCGGGACGGCGCGATTTGTGGTGATTGACGCGCAGCATTTCGAACGCGTACGCACAGGCCAGTAAACGGATTTTGCAGCAACGAATTTTCGAAGGAGAAGGAACATGCAAGCAAAGAAACCAAATGGCAGCAACGGGCACGGCGGCAAGTCCAAGGGCTCGAACGAATGGCGAGTGAAGGTTGGGCTCGCCGAAATGCTCAAGGGCGGCGTGATCATGGACGTGACCACCGCCGAGCAGGCGCGCATCGCGGAAAAGGCGGGGGCCTGCGCGGTGATGGCGCTCGAGCGCGTACCCTCGGACATCCGCAAGGAAGGCGGCGTGGCGCGGATGGCGGCGATCAAGGTGATCCGCGAAATAATGAAGACGGTCACCATCCCGGTGATGGCCAAGGTGCGCATCGGCCATTTCTCCGAAGCGGAAGTCCTGCAGGCGCTGGAAGTGGACTTCATTGATGAAAGCGAAGTCCTCACGCCGGCGGACGAAGAGAATCACATCTGGAAGCACGATTTTCGCGTGCCGTTTGTCTGCGGCGCGCGCAACCTCGGCGAAGCCGTACGGCGCATCGCCGAAGGCACGGCGATGATTCGCACCAAGGGCGAAGCCGGTTCGGGCAACGTCGTGGAAGCGGTGCGGCACATGCGCACCATCGTGGCGGAGATGAAGCGTCTGACGACCCTGCGCGATGACGAAATCATGCGCACGGCGAAAGAAATCGGCGCGCCGCTCGACATCCTACGGGAAATCGCCAAGGTTGGAAAGCTGCCGGTGCCTAACTTTTCCGCGGGTGGCATCGCCACGCCGGCGGATGCGGCGCTGGTGCGCAAGCTCGGCGCGGAAGCCGTCTTCGTCGGTTCCGGCATTTTCAAGAGTAGCGATCCAGAAGCGCGTGCGAAGGCCATCGTGAAGGCGACCACCCACTTCGAGGATCCCAAGGCCATCCTCGAAGCTTGCGAGGAACTTGGAGAAGCGATGCCTGGCATTGACGTGCGGCAGCTCGAAGAGAAGGATTTGCTCTCCTCGCGCGGCTGGTAAGGTGAGGCGTTGAGGCGCAGCAAGAAAAATAGTAAGGCGAAAAGTAACCAGAAACCGGTCAGCCGGGCCGCTGCGAAACGCACGCTTCTCAGGCCAGGCCGGTTTGTGGCACGAAACACCGAAAAAGGGCCCATGAGAATCGGGATTGTGGCGGTTCAGGGAGACTTCGCGGCGCACGCGGCGATGCTGCGGAGGCTTGGGGCGGATAGCGTCGAGGTTCGCACCGTCAGTGACCTGGAAGGCTGCGAAGGCATTATCCTGCCGGGCGGTGAATCCACCACGCAGCTGCAATTCCTGAGGGAAGAGGGCCTGTTCGACGCCATTCGGCAATTTGCGAGCCACGGCGGCCCGGTTTTCGGAACCTGCGCCGGGGCGATTCTGTTAGCCACAAAGGTGAAGAATCCGCCGCAAGAATCGCTGGGACTGCTGGACATGACGGTCCTGCGCAACGGTTATGGCCGTCAACTCGCGAGCGATGTCTTCTTTGAACGCACCAAGCTGAAAAAAGATCCCTTGGAGATGGTATTCATTCGCGGACCAATTATCGAGGAAACTGGCAAGGGGATCTCGATTCTGGCAACGCATGAAGGTAAAGCCGCCCTGGTCGAAAAAGGGAATATCCTGGCGGCTACCTTTCATCCGGAGTTGACGGACGACCCCACGGTGCATGAACATTTCCTGGACATGGCTGCCAAGGGAGCGGCGCAGGCTGCGAGCGCGAGCTAAGCCGCGCGCGATTCAATATCGAGCCACGGGATTCATGGGGCAAAGCGATAAAGTTCGGGTTCTCTTCGTGTGTATTGGAAATGCGTGCCGCAGCCCGATGGGCGAAGCGATCGCCAGAAAAGAAGCTACGGATGTAATCGAACCTTCCAGCGCCGGGCTATATCCCCTCGGGATGATTCCGGAAATGACGCGTAAAACGCTCGAGGCGAATGGTTATCCGACGGATAGCATTGCATCCAAGGGGCTGCGGGGATTTTCTCCCATAGACGCGGACCTGATTGTCAATATGAGCGGTTTTGAGCTTCCACGGGGCTTTTCCGGGCATGAAAATGTGGAAGAATGGGGAGTGGCAGATCCCTATGGCGAGGACCACGCGATCTATCAGAAAATCCTCGAAGATATCCAGGGGCGAGTACGGGAGCTGGCACAGCGATTGCGGGAAAGCCGGCGGACGAACGGCGAGTAAACAAGAGGGAACAGGGTGCGACGCGGGCATACAAGTGTTTCGCAGGAAGATTACCTGAAGGCCATCTGGGAGATGCTGGAAGAAGACCAGGAGCCTATCAGCGCGCGGCTGGCCGAAGAGTTGAACGTCACGCCACCTGCGGTGACTGCCGCGCTCAAACGCATGACGCGTGACGGCCACGTGAAGGTCGAGCGTGGCGGCCGTATTCACTTGACCGCGAAAGGCCGCAAGACCGCGCAGCATTTGATGCTGCGCCACCAACTGGCAGAGATGCTGCTCACCGAAGTGATCGGGCTCTCGTGGTCCAAGGCGCACGCCGAGGCCGAACGTATGGAGCACGCCATATCTCCGGAGGTCGAATCGCTGCTCCTGAAACGTTTCGCCACCCAGAAAACATGCCCTCACGGAGTCCCCATGAGCGGCGGAACCGCGGGTCTCCGCAAGCATGGCGCCGTACTCCTTTCCGAGCTAAGGCCCAGCGAAAGCGCCGAGATTGTTTGCGTGTACGAGAAGGACGAGGGGTTCCTGGAATTTCTGGAAGGGCTGCAGCTTTTCCCGGAAACGAAACTGGAAGTACTCAAACGCGAGTACGACGAGACGATGACCGTGCGCGCCGCTGGTCACACGATGCACTTGGGAAAACCGGCGACTTCGCGGATCTGGGTAAAGCGTTTGGCTGCGTAGCTGTATTTCAGGTTGAATTCTCGCTTGAAATTGCTATGGAAAGTGTCTAATTTAAAGCCATCCAAGCTTGGTTCCTCCGGTCGGCGCGGCAAATAAACGAAATTCGCGAGGTGGAGATGTCGTTAACCCGGAATTTGACTTCCCAAGAGACGGCCAGGAGCGACCATAAGTGGGTTCTCTACGTTTTCCTTGCCTTTCTGGGTGGCCTTTTGACTTTTGCCGGCGCGCGCGCGCAGCAGAAGGCCACCGATGACGCGACCTTTCGCAAACTCATTGACGGGTATTGCGCGGCCTGGAGTTCCGGTAACCCTGAAAACGCCGCCAAGTACTACGCCAAGGACAGCGGCCTCACGTTTTACGACATCGCACCGTTTTCATACAACAGTTGGAAGGAGTACGACGCAGGCGTGCGCAAGAATTTTCTGGATGACGCGGTGAGCCTCTCCCTGACGGCTGCCAAGGAACTCCGCGTGACGCGCCACGGAAACATCGCCTGGACCACCGTGCCCATGCACTTGACCGCAAAAATGAAGGATGGGAAGACGATTGATACCCCTATTCGATACACGGGTATCTGGGAAAAGAAGGGGAAGAACTGGGTGCTGGTTCACGAGCATCTCTCTGCGCCCCTGGGCAGCTGACCCTCGGAAAGGCAAGACCGATGTGGAAGACACTGCAACTCTATTGGATTGCCGCCCGCGGATATCGTTTGCATCCCTGGAAGAGTCCGTACCTGAAGTGGCGCTATGAGACGTTTCTCGGCAAGGAAGCGGCCAATCTGGACGCAAGGAAATTCTTCAGGCTCAGCTGGAAATACCGAGATCAGCTGCAGCGTTTTGCGGATTGGTCCGCGGAACGTCGCCGGGTGCAACGCCGTCATGCCTGAGTCTCAGTTGTAATATTCATCCCTCCACTTTCTATCCAGTCGTATCAGTGCGCTTACGCCCGGCGTATAATAGGCCAGGAGGAGGATCATGAACGAGCTATCGATCCTCCAAAAAACGGAGGCTTTGCACGAGGCGCGCTGGTGGGAGCCCGACGCGAGCGGAAGCGTCCACTGTTACCTCTGCCCACGCCATTGCCACATTCATCCGGGCCAGTCGGGATTCTGCTTTATCCGCGTAAATCAGGATGGAAAGCTGTACAGCCTGGGCTACGGCGCTCCGGCTGCCTTGCAAATCGACCCCATTGAGAAAAAGCCGCTGAATCATTTCCTGCCGGGCACGCGCGTCTTCAGCATCGGCACAGCAGGGTGCAACATGGGCTGCTTTTTCTGCCAGAACTGGGACATCTCGAAGTCGCACCAGGACCAGGTGCAGGCGAAGCATGTTCCGCCGGAAGAGGTCCCTTTGCTCGCGCAGCGGTATGGATGCGACTCGATTGCATTCACCTACAATGAGCCGACGATCTGGGGGGAGTACGTCATCGACATCTGCGAGGCCGCAAAGAAGCACGGACTGAAGACCGTGATGGTCACCAACGGCTATATCACCTACGACGCGTTTCATGATATTTATGATCACATTGACGCCGCTAACGTCGACCTGAAAGCCTTCACCGAGAATTTCTACGGAAAGATCACGCTCACGCACCTTGAGCCCGTACTGAAAACGTTGGAGTGGCTGAAGAATGAAACCAGGGTCTGGTTCGAAATCACGAACCTGATGATTCCCACGCTGAACGACGACCCATCTGAGACGAAACTCCTGGCCGAATGGATTCTCGCGCACCTCGGGCCCGACGTCCCTCTGCACTTCACCGCGTTTCATCCGGATTTCAAGTTGCGCGACAAGCCCTCCACGCCGCCCGAAACGCTGCACCGGGCGCGAGAGATTGCGCGCCAAGCCGGGCTGAATTACGTTTATGAGGGAAACATCTTCAGCGATGCGGCCAATACGTACTGTCCCGGATGCGGTGCGTTATTGATTCGCAGGTCGTGGCACGATGTGCTCGACGATCGCCTTAAGCGCGGCTGCTGCACGAAATGCGGTCGGAAGATTCCCGGAGTCTGGGACGCAGGCGTGCGGAGAGATCACTTCTCTCAAGCCTAGCCTACGTGCGGTCCATCACTCCCAGCTTTGCCACGAAGTGTAAACTGCGCCCGAACGCTAGCGAGAGGGGAAACGGGTAAAGAGGTAGTTTCGTGGAGAACTGGTCCGGTCGCAAGCTACAGGCTGTGAAATGTTCATTCCACTGCCGCATGCTCTGGTAATTGTAGGTGAGCGTGACACCATGAGGCCGATTCCCGACCCAGTCCATGGCCCGCAGGATGGCGTGGTCAAACGAAGTCTCGCTCAAATGGTCTTTCAGCAGGACGCAGGAGTGTGAAACGCGCGATGCCTCGCGGAGCAATTCCCTTACGTCAGTTGTGTGGTGCAGGACGTCCACGAAAAGGCATGCATCGAATGCTCGGTCCGGGAAGGGAAGCCGGCGCCCATCGAATGCCCGGCAGGGAACGCGGCACGTGGGCCGCGGAGCGATCTCTACTCCTTCAATCGAGAGGTCCGGCCGCCGGTTGGCCAGCAAGGCGGCGATGGTGCCGTCGCCGCAGCCCACGTCCAGGATGCGTGCTCCTTGAGGAATCAATGGTGCGAGGGCTTCCGCGATCATTCGGGTGCGCCGGACAAAAACGAGTGCGTGATGCCCCCGCGCGATCCAGGAAAGCGGCCACGATTGGGGAGAAGAGGTCATTGCCAGTGCGCATCAGAACTCTAGCACACGTTGGTTTTCTCGCTCGGAGTGAACAATCTATTCCGGCGCGCCGGTAGCTCTGGTTTGACGACTTCTCCAGGCATCCTGCATGAGCAAAGGACCTAGCGGCCGGGGGCGCCTTGGAAGGTAATTTGTGGGAACAGGGTGTCAGGAGAGACCGGACTGACGGGAAGACCTTCATCCTCATCGCCATCCTGTCCGCGATGATGGCGGAGGCGCAGAGCGCGGATGCCCATGCGCGTCAGGTCGAATGCGCTATAGATGATGTTCCCGCGCACAACGTCGCTTTTGTAGACCAGCACCTGCGTACGCAGGTAGCGGGCAAACCGCGAGTGGGGCCGAATCGGAATCAGGGGATTCGCCCGCGTGTACTGCACGGGCGGAGCATCGCACTTCGCGAGCTGCACGACCGTCAGTTCGCCATCGGTATGCATTTCGTCGCCCGTGGCGTTCACCATCGTTGCCGGCAACTGCGGGCGCGGCAGCAGGCGTACAGATTGCACGCATCCCGCGAGGGCTAAGTCACGCACAAGCATGTTCACACCGTCATCGAGGTTCCGGTCCACGTGGTGAATGAACTTCCGGTTGGTCACTGAGAGCGCCGCGCTTGTCTCGCGGACGTACGCCCCCAGCCAGGCATCCTGACCCTCAACGGTTCTGGGCTCTTCCCACAGCCGCACGTGGTCCCGCTTGCCGTAGCTGTTGAAACTCTTTTGCCAGGTCAGGTCCTGCGCATCTCCGTTCAGATACTGCGTGGAAACCGGGGCCGTAGGATAGTTCGACAAGGTCAGAAACGCCTTGAATTGCCGCAGCACGCTGTGAGGGGAATTTTGGTCGTTGTTCACCCATCCCGCGGCGCGAAACGCCGACTCCACTTCCTCGCGCGAGCCGACGAGCAGCACGTTCACCAGGTCCGCCTCCTTCCCCTTCGGCGTGTAGGTGCGCGCGGTATTTTTCTGCAGCAGCGTCTCCACTTCGCCGCGCTCGTATTCATCCATCTGGAACGAAGCGCGCGGGAATGTCGGCTGGTCTCCGACGAAAAGCGATACGTTCAGCTGCAAGCGCAAATCGGTGCCGGGAGGGAGGTAGATTTCCGGTTCGGGGAGAACGGTGAACATCCGATAGACGATCAGGCCCATGTCGCTATACGGATCGAAGGTCGGCAAATGGATCAGGCCGCTGGTGATGCGGCCCTGGGGAGTATTCGTGGCCCGCACTCCGCGAATCTTGCCGTTGCGCACCGTCTCGCGCGCGTTGTCCACTTCCACAACCTGCGAGGCGATCGGAAGGACACTGCCATCGGCGGTAGTGATGCGATCGAAAACGATTTCGAGATAGGCCGTGTCATGCTTGAAGCCAAGGCCGACACGCCGGGCCGCTGTCACCTGGCCATCCACTTCCAGGCCTGCAGGGAATACGGACGCACCATCGCAATCCGGCGATTGGATCAGCAGGGCGCGGATCGGCGTTCCAGGCTTGGAACTGTACGAAGCTACGGGGTCAAGAAGGCGTATCCAGAAGGATTTTCCCGGGGGGATTTGATCGCAAGTTGAGTGGACGGCGGGGGCGAGGAAAGATAGGCTCGTCAAAAGCATTGCCAATAGCGCGGGCCGATGCTTCCAGGGCCAGGGCAAACCATGCCTCGACTGGGCGCGATACTGCGTTTCTTGTCGCAAGTCTTTCTTCCCCGGCCTGCCAACCACCACAGCAGGATCCCCTTGGTTAGTGTGCTCCCACGCCCCTTCGAGTTGTCCGAGACAGCCGCCCGGATTGCGCAAAGCGCAACTGGCAGAGGGTACAGGCGGGCTTTCCAAATCTAGAGTGATACAGGGAGGAGCGATGTGGGAACGCGACTCCCAATTTACGCAAACGGTCGTACAGCTTGTACACAGATTACGTTGGCGGTGGGTGGCCCTATAAACGCACTTTTGGATGCTCGAAATTCAAAAGTCTAATGTTGGTTTTTGATTTCGGTGGCCTGACCCATTTTGACCGTGCTGCCATAACGCTTGTAGTTGGAATACCGGATCGTCATGCGGATGTGCACGTCGCCGGAGCTGAAGTGCAAGAAATCGTCAGCGCGCGTGTAGACCGGAAACCAATATCCCTTTTCAATGTTTTGGCGATAGGTGCGGAATCGCGGAAACACATTTTCATTGTTCTTGTTGATGATGTCCGGAACGGCCTTCCCGTCGGACATGACCACTTGCAGGTCCTTGTCGTCCACCCAGACGCGCCCTTGGAAGTAGCGTTGCTTCTTCTCGATCACCTTCGGCGCCACGTCGAATACGTAGCAGGACAATTCATCCACTTGCTGCTTGCCCACGTACGTGACGTTGTATTTCGGCAGATCCTCCGTCGTCAAAACGAACGGCTGCACATTTCGGACGTCGTCCAGGTCCTGTTCGCTGATCTGAATCCGCTGAAGGGTGGATACCGGTGCGTAGGTAACCTTTTCGTAGCGCTTTCCGTCCGGAGTGAACACGATATCGCTGGTCATGCGGTATTCGCCGTCGGGCCGGTTATCGTCATCGATCGTCTGGATCGAAAAACTCTGCGTGTAGGTGTAATTGCCACGCTCCAGCTTGAATTCGGATTCACGCTCGGAAAAATGTTTGATGATCTCGTCCACAGGCATAGAGGGCGGCGTGTTGAGGATTGGGCTGTCGCCGGGCGAATGGATGGCTTGAGGTGGCGGGGCGGTGTGATAGGTCTGCGGGGTCTGGGTCGCCTGCTGTGGCTGACGCCGCGGAGGCGGCGGGGCCTGGGTGCGCGGCGAAGGCGGATTCGGGAGCGGGCCGGGATCTTGTGCGGGAGCAGCGGCGGCGAGAGAAAGAGCGGCGACTAGAAAAAAGGCTCTCCGGAAGGTCAGACGGTTGGTTAAGAATTGCAATTCCAATTCAACCTCGCTCTGGTCAAATCTATGATATCCAGTAAGAGTTTAACGCAAGCGACCGGGTTGTACGAGCGTCTCTGCCGAAATCAGGTGGAACTCCATTTCAGAAACACCGCCGCAAGTGGAGGCACGGTCAACGCCAGCGAGTAACGCCTGCCTTGCCAAGCATGTTCCCCAGCGTTCATTCCGCCAAGATTCCCAACGTTGGATCCGCCATAGCTGGCCGCGTCCGTGTTGAGCACCTCTTCATAGTGGCCGGGCCGCGGAACTCCGATGTGGTATCCGTACCGGACCATTGGCGTGGCATTGAGAATTACGACCAGGATGTCGTCGGGACTCTTGCCTCGCCGCAGGAAGGAGTAGACGCTATTGTCGGAATCGTTCGCGTCAATCCATTCAAATCCCAGCCAGTCGAAATCCACCTGGTGCAGGGCGGGTTCGCCGCTCAAGAGTTTATTCAGATCGGTGACGAGGCGTTGTACGCCGCGGTGGGAGTCAAATTGCAGCAGGTGCCAGTCCAGGCTGCGCGCTTCATTCCATTCCTGGCGCTGCGCGAACTCCTGGCCCATGAAGAGCAGCTTCTTTCCCGGATGCGCGTACTGGTAGGCCAGCAGCAGCCGCAAGTTGGCGAATTGCTGCCACATATCTCCAGGCATCTTGTGCAGTAGCGAATTTTTTCCGTGGACCACCTCATCGTGCGAAAAGGGCAGGAGGAAATTCTCGCTGAACGCATAGAGCAGCGAAAACGTCAGCTTGTTGTGCTCGTACCGCCGGTAAATGGAATCCTTGGAGAAATACTTTAGCGTGTCGTTCATCCACCCCATGTTCCACTTCAGGCTGAACCCGAGCCCGCCAAGGTAAGTCGGCCGAGAAACGCTGGGCCAGGCCGTTGATTCTTCGGCAATTGTCAGCACGCCGGGGAACCGCAGATGAACCACCTCGTTGAGTCGTTTGAAAAAATCGATCGCATCCAGGTTTTCCCGGCCGCCGTAGCGATTAGGCACCCATTCGCCCTCTTTACGCGAATAGTCGAGATACAGCATGGAGGCGACCGCGTCCACGCGCAGGCCGTCAATGTGGTATTTGTCCAGCCAGAAGAGCGCGTTCGAAATCAGATAATTCTGCACCTCGTTGCGGCCGTAGTTGTAAACCAGCGTCCCCCAATCCGGGTGGGCCCCCTGTCGCGGATCGGAATGCTCGAAAAGATGCGTGCCGTCAAAAAGTGCCAGGCCGTGCGCATCGCGCGGGAAATGAGCCGGCGTCCAATCGAGAAAAACGCCGATGCCCGCCTGGTGGCAGCGCTCCACGAACTCCATGAACTCGGTAGGCGAGCCAAAGCGGCTGGTGGCGGCGAAATAGCCCAACGTCTGGTAGCCCCACGAGCCGTCGTAGGGATGCTCCATGATCGGCAACAGTTCGATGTGCGTGTAGCCGAGTTCTTTCACATAAGGAATGAGTTGATCGGCGAGCTCGCGATAATTCAGCCAACGATTGTTTTCCTCCGGCACGCGCCGCCAGGAACCCAGGTGCACCTCGTACACCGAAATGGGCTGCTCCAGCCAGTTTTTCGCTCCGCGCTGGCGCATCCACTCGGCGTCATTCCATGCGTGCTTATCAATCCGTGCGACCACGGAGCCGTTATTTGGCCGCAGTTCCGAGCAGAAACCGTAGGGGTCGGCCTTCAGAGGCAGCATCTGGCCTCGTGGGCCGAGAATTTCGTACTTGTAGATTGCCCCTTCGCCAAGTTCCGGAATGAACAGTTCCCAAATGCCGGAGGTCCCGCGCGACCGCATCGGATGGAGCCGTCCGTCCCAGCGATTAAAATCACCGACAACGCTGATTCGCACCGCATTCGGCGCCCACACGGCAAAGTGCACGCCAAGCACGCCTTCGACCGTCTTCACGTGCGCGCCCAGCTTCTCGTACGTGTCGTAGTGGCGGCCCTCCCCCATCAGGTACAGGTCAAACTCGGTCAGGAGATAGGGGAAGGCGTAGGTGTCGTAGATTTCCCAGGCGTCTCCATATTCGTTGCGAAACCGGATGCGGTAACCGCAAGGCGCGGGCGGATTTTCGCTGGGATTCGGCAGCGTGGCCTCAAAGAAGCCTTCCTCGCGTACGCGTCGCATGGGCACCGGGTCGGGCTGTGTTTCCAGAAGGACTTGGGCCTCCACCGCGCGCGGCTGAAACGTACGCACAGACCAGAGACGGCCTAGAGGCGACTCCACCGGATGGGGCCCGAGGATTCCGAATGGGTCCGCGTTCCGCGCATGGAGGATGGCATCTACCCGGGCGCTGAAATCGTCTCTTACAGCCTGTTTTGGAGAAGACGGCAATGATTCCGGCACGGGAGCATTCTATCGGAACACCAGTGGAGGTCCAAGATGAGATGCCCGCGGAGTTGCGCAACTCACCGCGAACCATCGGGTGCGTTATACTCCGCCGATCCGAAGGTTGCAGAAGCCTGCTTCCGACGATACAGTCAGTCCGTTACCAACGGTCCGACCGGCACTCTGTGAGTTACGAAGACCAATGCGGAGTCCAAAAGCGAGGAGCAGGGTGATACGCATATTCGCACTGGGAATCGGGGTGGCGATGCTCGCAAGCACAATGGGGATCGCGGCACACGCGCAAGACCGGGCGCAGGCTCGTTCGATGGTTATTTCAAAGAACGGCGTCGTGGCGGCCGAATCGCCACTGGCCGCGCAAGCCGGCGTGCGCATCCTGGAGCAAGGCGGAAACGCCGTTGACGCGGCTATCGCAACGAACGCGATGATGGGCGTGGTCGCCCCGATGATGAACGGGATGGGGGGCGATCTCTTCGCGATTGTCTACGACGCGAAAGCCAACAAGCTCTATGGCCTCAACGCCAGCGGGTGGGCGCCGAAGGACCTCACGCCGGAATTTCTGCGCAAAAAAGGCCTGCGCGAAATGCCGGCCTCGGGCGTGAATGCGATCACCGTGCCCGGAGCGGTGGACGGCTGGCAGAAGCTCGCCGATCGCTTTGGCCGCAAAAAGCTCGGCGAAGACCTGGCCGCCGCGATTCAAACCGCGCGTGATGGCTTTCCCGTAACCGAATGGGTCGCGCTCTATTGGAGCGGCGCCACGGACTATCTCCACAGCGACGAAGTGGCCACCAGAATTTATTTGCCGCACGATCGCGCGCCTCGGCTCGGCGAGGTGTTTCGGAACCCGGAACTCGCTGAATCGCTGCAGGAGGTAGCGGCCCATGGCCGCGATGCCGTTTACAAGGGCGATCTCGCCAAGAAAATTGTGGAAACCATCCAGCGCCACGGCGGCTTCATGACTGCGCAGGACCTCGCCGAGTATTCCAGCGAATGGGTGGAACCCATCTCCACCACCTACCGCGGCTGGACGGTTTACGAATTACCTCCCAACGGGCAGGGAATCGCCGCGTTGGAAATGCTGAACATCATGGAGACATTTCCTCTTGGCCAAGAAGAGGACTACGGATTCGCAACTGCGAAAACGCTGCACGCTATGATCGAAGCGAAGAAGCTAGCCTACGCGGATTTGCGGGCGTACATCGGCGATCCGCGTGGCCAAAAGCTGCCGGTTGCCGAGTTGCTCTCAAAATCCTTCGCGGCCCAGCGTGCTAAGCGGATTGACCCGGACCACGCGAATTGCGGCGTTTCCGCTGAACCCGGCGCTGGTAAGGACACGACCTACCTCACCGTGGTGGACCGCGACGGCAACATGGTGTCACTCATTCAGAGCAACTTCGATTTGTTCGGCTCCGGCATTGTGGCTCCCGGCACCGGCTTCGCCCTGCAAAACCGCGGCGCGCTCTTCACGCTGGACCCCGATTCTCCCAATTTGCTCGCCGGCCACAAACGCCCCTTGCACACCATCATTCCCGCGTTCGCGCAAAACGGCGATACCCGCGTGGCCTTTGGCATCATGGGCGGTTGGAATCAGTCCCAGGCGCACGCGCAATTCATTGCCAATCTTGTCGACTTCAAGATGAATATTCAGGCCGCCCTGGAAGCGCCGCGGTTTACGAAGAGGACGTTTAGCGGTTGCGACGTGGAGATGGAGAATCGCATCCCGAAGAAAGTGCGCGATGAGCTCGAAGCCAAAGGCCACCAGATCAAGATGCTGGGTCCCTTCTCCGCCGATGTCGGCGGGGGCCAGGCTGTGCAGCGCGATTTTGCGACCGGCGTTAACTATGGCGCATCGGACCCCCGCAAGGATGGCGCAGCCATTCCCGAATTACCTCTTGACTAACTAATTGTAAAATACATAGAGTCGGTACTCGTTTCGACCGGTACACGCGGGGGAGTACGGCAAAAAGGTTCCTTGTCGCAGTCCGGAACGAGAACGAGTGTTCCCACTGCATATGGTATTTTCCGCCCGTTCGTGCCGTAAGTCTTTGCGTATCAACAAGAAGTCTGGCCTCCCCCGTTGGCTGGTCGTTTGCACCCGATTATGCTTCCGCATCTGGATTGACCGTTGTCCGAGTTCCAAATTGGGAGGGTTTCCGCGTCATGAGGCGGTCAAGGAGGCTCAGCAAGGCGCTGCCGCTGCTGGTTCTGGCGGGCATGGCGTTTCTGGCGTTTGCGCCTGCATCCCCTGCACAGGGCGATGAAGTCGCCGGGGAATATGTCTGCACCGAAGCCCACGTGGCCGGCAGGGTTTTGCACTGCACAGCCCCGCCGCTTTCGCTCAAGGACGACGGCAAATTCGAATTGCAGGGACGTGAAGGGGAGTATTTGGTCAGCGGCCATTGGGTGGAACTCAACGGTACGATCCTGAAGTCGCGCGCCAAGATTGAAGCCGGCCACAAGATCGTCTTCCGCTTCACCAACAAGAAGGGTCCCTGTGAAATGATTTACGAGCGCCGCCGCGTGGAACTCGGCAAGACCAAATTGAGCTGACGCGCTGGTTATTCGGCCCTAGCTGTTTCCTAGCAATTTCTCAAACAACCGGACCGTGTCGGGCGCGTACCCGCCATAATGGTTGTTCGCAAACGCGAACACGCGAATTTTGCGTTTTATAAGATTGCGGCACGCTTCGATCCATTCCCGGAGTTCGCTTGTGCGGTCCACGATGGTCTTGTCCCAAACCTTGGTGTGCTCCTCGATGCCTTTGCGATCCCCCAGCCAGCGGATGTAAGTGAAATTCGTGGTCACTGCGTCGCCTTTGGCGAACCACTCTCGTGGCCGTGGCATCCAGGGATGATCGATCAGCGCGAGGGCCACATTGTGCATGCGCAACAAGTCGAACAGCGGCGGCCCGAGCCAATATTTGTTGCGAATCTCCACCGCGAACCGCGGCTCAGCCGGCAGGGATACTAGAAACGGTTTCAGACGCGCCAGGAATTCGGCCGGTGCTTTGAATACCTGCTTGTTGAAATAGGGAAATTGCAGCAGGATGACGCCCAGTTTTTCGCCCAAGGGCTCCGTGGCCCGCAGGAACTCCTTCATTACGTCATCGGCATCCACGAGCGCGCGCTCGTGGGTAATCTCTTGTGGCGCCTTCAGCGCAAACAAAAAATCCGGCGGCGTTTTGGCGTACCACCCCTTCACCGTCGAGATGGCCGGAATTCGATAGAACGTGGCATCCACTTCGACGGCATTGAACTGCGTGGCGTAGTAGCTGAGGTAGTCCCTTGCTTGGGTCCCCTTCGGGTAAAAGCTCCTCTCCCAGCCCTCCGCGGTAAACGAGGAAGTCCCGAGTCTCAACAAACTGTCATCCGGTCGCGTCATTCGTGCAGCTTTCCTTAATTTTCGCGCCGCTCTTGCTATGGCCTCGAGGCTGGAGTGGCATGCTGATCTTGCCGAGTCACTCGGAATATTTCTACGCGCATTTCCTCACGCCGCCCGGCGATCCGGTCTCCGACAAAATTATCAACGCTGGCCACGGAAAAGGGTACCAAGCCACCCTCTTTTTCCAACTCCTGCAGCGGCTTGCGCCACTCCTCGGGATATTCGGGGGAACGAACGACGTACGAGATGCCGTCACGCTGGAAGAATTCCTGAAAGTCTGCGGGAGTCCTCAGTAGATGTGGATCCATGATCCAACTTCCCGCGGGGTTCCCGTAAACGAACTCAACGTTTAGATAATACAAATGGCGGAAGAAAACGAGGACCTTGCCCGTTCGTGGAACATCCTCCAGAGCACGATTCACGGTCTCAGCGATCTTGTAATCCGGGGCGCGCGATTCCAGATACGCTTGGCGGCTAACCAGTCCGCTGGCTGCGCTGATGGCCGGCATGGTGTAAATCAATAGTCCACCAATCCCTAGCAGGGCCAGCAGCGCCGCCGATGTCCACGCCAGGCGATAGGTCCCCAGCCAATTTTTGTTATGCGCCTGGGCCATTCCAGCTGCGGTACAAGCCAGTGCGACGGGAAACACCGGCAGCAAGAATCGCACTAAACCGGAGGTGGCGTAGATCGCCAATCCGGCTCCAAGCCATGCGAGAAGAAGCACTCGCCAATTGCGCGTATTTCGAACCGCAACCAGCGTCAGCGGCATCAAGGCCAAGGTGATTGGTCCGTAGAATTGCCAGAAGAGAGGGGCTTCGCGTCCCTGCTGCTCCGCAAACACAACAAACGGCAGCATGGATCCCCACGAATGGCCCATGGCCGCCCCGGTGTCGGCGCGAAGACTCGCCAGCGCGAACAGGTTCGTATGCTGCGGATAGAGTCGGCTTGTTAGAAAGGGAAAAACGGGATCACCCGTCCAGATCAGATTTCTTAAGTACGGCCAAATCCCGGCAAACAGCGCGGAGGTAAAAAAAAGCGCGGTCCTTTTGATGGAGCGCGATTCCATCAGAAAAGCCAGGGCGAGCATCGCCGCGATCGCGCAGCCCGTGTACTTGGCGCCCGCGATGCCTCCGGCCAGCAAGCCCGCCAGCACCGCGTGCCGCCAGGAATGATAGAGACTCTGGGTCGCGACCACGAGCACGGCAGCCCCCGTGAATACCGCCATCCAGATATCCGGCGAACCGGATGTAGACACTTGCCAGAACGCGATCGGGGTCACCAAAAACAGCAAGGCGAACAGCAGGGCGATCTCTCGAGACACCCACCTGCGCGCCAGGCAGAACACACACAACGCCGACAGCGGGCCACCGAGAAATATCAGCGCCATGGCGAGCCGTTCGTTTCCCAGTGCGAGCCCGAGCAGGATCAGCAGATGGTTCTGCCCGCAAAGGAAACTGTGCAGAAGGGAAAAGTCTGGGTGGAACCCATTTTCCAGAATCAGTTTTTGCGAGGTGAAGTGGTAGTTCAGCGCGTCCGATCCGGTTAAAGGCGCGAGCGAGGCCACGAATTCGATCAAGATGACAAGCCCGATGCTTCCGCACAAAAGTGTTTCCAGTTTTGAAAGCGGCGTCGTCTTCCGGAAATAGTTCAGCCCAAGCGTTGATACGGTACGAACATGGCCTGCCAGGGGAACTGCGAGCAGAGCAAGCAGAAACACGCAACCCATGCGGATGTGTCGCGTCCAGTCAATAAAGGAAAGCGCGATTTCAGATGTCACCATGCCAGCAGCGACCGCGATTAACACATACTCCGTGAACGATTCGATGGAAATCTTTAGCCTTGAAAGGAGGAAGGCCCCCAAGCTGCATTCCGCAGCCAGGAAAAAGCAGAGAGCGAACACCATGGCTGCGACGTGAATCAGTGCCATAATTTGCGCAGCACGAGCCGCAAAGTGGAGCTAATTGCGGGCGCATACAAGTGGTAGTACCAGACTTGCGCGGCAATGATCCAAAGCCACAGAGCGCCTTCCAGCGCCAGTCGCGGGGGTTTCCGTTCCAGGGAATGCATGTTGCTGCCGATTATGCCCGAGAGCGTCAGCCCAGTCGAGCGATAGAGCCGAGGTGCCGAGTCCAGAGATCAAGGGAGCGGCGCGTCATAGGCCGCTGCGGCTATCTCTCCCAGGGCCTGCCCGGCGACTGTCTGCGAAATGTCGGGCTCATTCGGCAGCGATGTGTTATTCACGTAGGCCGCAAAGGCGAGCAACTTTCCCGACTTTGCCTGCACAAAACCCGCGAGGCCTTTGCCGTTGAGCATCAGCCGGTTGTTGAGCTTGTCCTCCGAGCCGATCGTTCCGGTCTTCGCGAACACGTGGCCTGCCGCCGGGCTAGTCTGTTGAATCTTCGCCAGAGTGCCGTCTTTTCCCAAAATCGGCAATCCTTTGAAGAAGATCTCGAAATCCGGCCGCGTTTTCCAATACGCTAGATAATGGCAGATAAAGTCGGGGCTGAAGAGGTCGGCCCAGTCGCCGCCCTCCCCGTCGCCCTGTGATGCTCCGCGCATATCGAGACTTGCGCCGGTCAGAAACGCCTGCTCGATCTTGAATCCGGAGCGTCGGGGGTCCTTCGTATCCTTTGCGACAAACAAACCCAGGTAGTACGGCCCCATTCCTGCGTGGAGATTCTGGCTCACCTTCAAAGTGATCCGGATGTCTTCGCTGAGCGGCGGAGAGGTGTGCTCCGCGACCTGGAATTCCCGCGTGTAAAATCGCTGGAACGCGGCGAAATCTCCGATCACATCACTCAATGTTTTCGGCTTGATCTGGATGCCTTTCGCCCGCAAATCATCGCGCAGGACGACGGTGGCAAATTGCGTCGGCGAGGGAATCGGATACGCCTGGGTCTGGAGTCCGCCTTCGAGCGGGATGCTCCCGGAAATTGTCACTTCCAGCGATCCGTCCGCGCGCGTCACCGGATCGCCCATATCGAAATTCACCCGCGAATGCGCGGGGCCCGTCACGAGCTTGTTTGCGAAATGAAGATAAGAGGTTTCCGGCGACACGCCAAGTGTTGCGCTATCGCCGGGCTTTGCCGCAGGCGTCGCAGTCAGGTCAATCACATTGTCGTTCACGATCACCGAGGACATGGTGACCCCGGTGCCGCCTTCGTGCTCCCCGTCGGGCAGCAAACTCGCGTCCACGTACACGTTGCCCTCGATCTTGCGTATGCCCTTGGCAGCAACCTGTGTCGCAAAATCCTTGATAACCACCAGCGGATCGCCCGGGAGTGCCGGCCCGTTGTAGGAATGATCTTCATCAACAAATGCGAGCGTCCCGTCCGCCTGAATCCTGTTGGATAGATCCGGGTCGCCGCTGGCCACCAGTATCAAATTGCCCTTCAGCGTGCCGTGCTTGTCGATTTTTCCCGTCCGGTAGATATAGGTGTGAAACCGGTAGTCTGCGCCCAGTTTGGCCAGCACCGTGCCTTCGGTCAGCAGCTTTGTTGTGGAGGCGGGAACGAACAGCTTTTCCGCGTTCAGCGCATAAAGGACTTTTCCAGTTTCCACGTCGTAGAATTCGATGCCAAAATTGGAGTGCGCAAATTCCGGCCGCGCCATCACTTGTTGAATGCGCCCTTCCAGCGAATCGCCTGTCTGCGCGCTGCAAGTTCCTGCAAGCAGTAGCGCCATTAGCCAGGCAATTCGTCGCGCAGCGGTTCGCAAGTAGGTACTCCTTGAGTTCAGCGGTTCCTGGCGGTCGAATTCTGGGGGCATCCGCCGTCCATTTGCTTAATGCGTCGGACCACCTGCTAGCTTCTCAAAAGGAACATTCCGAATCGGATACTGTTTCGAGTCCTTGTAGTTGAAATGCCACCACGACAAAGGAACAAGTGGCCAGGGGTGTGGCCGGGCTCAAGGCAAAGAGAAAAGGGGCACAGTTGCCTGCGCCCCTCTGCATCTCAGCTTTGGATGGTCCAGACTATTTCTTCGCCGAGGCCACCGTTTCCAAACCCGGCGCCACCACCGGATTCAAAAACGGCATCATCGCGCGCAACCTCAACCCAATCTGCTCGATCTGTTGCTGCTGTTCCGCCTTCCGCCGCGCCAGGAAGTTCGGGCAGCCCTTCTCATTCTCTTCAATCCAGGCCTTGGCAAAGCTGCCGTCGCGAACACCGGCGAGCAATTGCTTCATCGCCTCGCGAGTCTGCTGCGTCACGATCCGCTTTCCGGCGTGATAATCGCCCTGTTCTGCTGTATCGCTCACGGAGTACCGCATGTAGCTCAGCCCGCCGCGATAGATCAGGTCCACGATCAGTTTCAGCTCGTGCAGGCACTCGAAGTACGCGACCTCGGGCTGATAGCCGGCTTCCACCAGCGTCTCGAACCCCGCCTTGATCAATTCGCTCACGCCGCCGCAGAGAACCGCCTGCTCGCCGAAAAGATCCGTCTCGGTCTCTTCGGTGAACGTGGTCTCCAGCACGCCCGCGCGCGTCGTGCCCAGGCCCTTCGCATACGAAAGCGCCTGCGCCTTCGCGTGGCCCGTCGCGTCTTGCTCCACCGCGATCAACGCGGGCGTCCCGCCGCCTTCCACAAATACTTCGCGCACGCGATGTCCCGGGGCTTTGGGAGCGATCATTGTCACGTCCACCGTATTCGGGGGTTTGATGGCGCCAAATCGAATGTTGAAGCCGTGCGCGAACATCAGCGTCTTACCCGGTGTCAGGTGCGGCTCGATCGCTTCCTTGTAGAGCTTCGGCTGTTTCGTGTCCGGCGCCAGAATCATGATTACGTCGGCCCACGCTGCCGCTTCCGCGGGAGTCTTCACGGTGAGGCCGTCTTTTTCCGCCTTGGCTCGGGAAGCGCTGCCCTCCGGCAGCCCCACGGTCACCGACACGCCCGAATCACGCAGGTTCAGCGCGTGCGCGTGGCCCTGCGAGCCGTAGCCGATGATTGCGACCTTTTTGCCCTGGATCAGCGAGAGGTCCGCGTCTTTGTCGTAGTACAGGTTTGCCATTTCGATCCTTTCGTCCTTTCCGCGCTTGGCGGGATGATTCTGTCCGCGGCAGCGCCGGGCTGGCGCCTTCCGCCCGAACAATGGCTACTTCGCTGACGTTGCCGGCGCGGGCTTGTCCATCGGCGGGCGCAACACGTCATTGCGTGTCATCGCGATTCGGCCGGTGCGCCCCATCTCCAGCACGCCGAAAGGCCGCAGCACTTCCAGCAGCCCATCGATTTTCTCCGTCGTATCGGAAACCTCCACGATTACCGCGTCCGGCGAAACATCAATCACACGGCCGCGGAACGCCTTTACGAGTTCCATCAGATGCGGCCGGTTCAAATGGTCCGCTGCGACCTTTATTAACGCCAGGTCGCGTTCCAGCATCGGTCGGTCGGAAATGTTTTCGGCCAGCAGCACGTCCACCAGTTTTTCGAGGCTTGCCTCCAGGCGGTGGGCGCCGCGCTCGTCCGTATGCGCGCAAATCGTCATGCGCGCGATCTCCACATTCTCCGTCGGACCGACGGTCAATGAATCAATGTTGATCGCCAGCCGCCTGGTTAGCGACGCCACGCGGTTCAACACGCCCGGTTTGTTCTCCACATAAGCGACAATCGTCTGCATGTCTTCCTCAAAGTCCTTGACGCACAGGCATTCTTGCCTGCGCCGCGTATTGCTTTGCTCGGCTCGAACCCATGGCCAGGAATGCCTGTGCTACGGCTCCGACGCGGTTTCGACCAGCGGATTGTTTGGCCGCCGGATCATTTCATGCAGCGCCGCGCCCGCCGGCACCATCGGGTACACCGAATCTTCCTGTTCCACGCGGAAGTCAATCAGCACCGTCTGGTCTGCCTGCCGCGCCGATTCGATGGCTGGAATTACTTCCTTCCGTGCCGTTACCGTCTCGCCGCGAATCCCAAACGAGTTTGCCAGAGCCGCGAAGTTTGGCGCAACCAGCGGAGTGGCCACATAGCGCTTGTCGTAGAAAAATTCCTGCCACTGGCGCACCATCCCCAGAAATCCATTGTTAATAATCGCAATCCTCAGGTTGAGCTTCTCCTGGACAATCGTCGCCAGTTCGCACATGGTCATCTGAAATCCGCCGTCCCCCGCCACCACCCACACTTCCGCGTCCGGCCGCGCCATCTTTGCTCCGATGGCCGCTGGCAGCGCAAAGCCCATTGTGCCCAGTCCTCCGGAAGTGATCAGCGTTCGCGGCGCGTTGTGGTGGTAATACTGCGCCTCCCACATCTGGTGCTGCCCCACGTCCGTTACCACCACCGCCTCGCCCTTCGTCGCCTTCCAAAGGTCGTTGATCACGTGCGCGGCATAGAGATGCCCTGTGTCGGGGAGCGACTGGATGTCGCGCACGGCCGAGTCGCCTTTGAGCTCTTTGATATGCGACATCCAGGCGGCGTGCTCCCGTTCGTGGACGTGTGGCAGCAGGGCCTCCAGTGTTTCTCCCGCATCCCCGATGATCGCCGCGTCCACCTTCACGTTTTTGTTGATCTCCGCGCGGTCCACTTCAATGTGAATTTTCTTTGCTTCGCGCGCATAGGTCCGCAAATCGCCGGTGACCCGGTCATCAAACCGCATTCCGACCGCGATCAACAGGTCCGCTTCCTGAATGGCCGTGTTCACCCAGGCTTCCCCGTGCATTCCCATCATCCCGAGGTTCAGCGGATCGGAAGCGGGGAAGCACCCGATGCCGAGCAGAGTCATGGCTACCGGAATGTTGCTGGTGTGAACGAATTTCTCGAACGTCCGCATCGCGCCGGCGAGCAGGATGCCCCTCCCCGCCAGGAGCACCGGGCGTTTGGCGGAATTCAGCAATTCCACCGCGCGGTCGAACTCTTCCTGGTCGTGGTTGTTGCGTGCGCGTTTCTGTGGCAATTTCGGCTCGCTGGCACCCCAGTCGAATTCCGCGGTAGCTTGCTGCGCGTCCTTGGTGATATCCACCAACACCGGCCCGGGCCGCCCCGAATTGGCGATGACAAATGCTTCTCGCACGGTCCGTGCAACGTCCTCTGCCTTGGAAACCACCACGTTGTGCTTGGTGATGGGCATCGTGATACCAGTAATGTCCACTTCCTGGAAGGCGTCGGAACCCAGCAGCTTGCTGCTCACCTGGCCCGTGATGCAAACCACGGGCGACGAATCCAGCATCGCGGTGGCAATTCCCGTAACCATATTCGTTGCGCCCGGACCCGACGTCGCCATCGCCACGCCGACGCCGCCCGTGGCGCGCGCGTACCCGTCGGCCATGTGCGTGGCGCCCTGCTCGTGCCGCACCAGGATGTGGTGGAGTTTCGATTTGCCCAGCGCATCGTAGACCGGCAGGATCGCGCCGCCCGGATACCCGAAAATATGCCGCACGCCCAGGCGCGTGAGCGTTTCACAAAGTATTTCCGCACCTGTCAGCTTCATAGAGTTCTCCCCGAGGTTATCGGCGTAGTTTCCGGCACAAATCCTGCCGGCACCGTAGTGATAGCGCCGAGTGATGAAGACGAAACCAGTGCCGCATATTTCGCAAAGACGCCGTGTGTGTAGCGCGGCCGAGGCGCCTTCCATCCGGCCATCCGCTTCTGTATCTCCGCGTCTGTAAGATCCACGTTTAATGTGCGGTTCGGCAGGTCGAAGTTAATGATATCGCCGTCGCGAACCGCGGCAATCGGACCGCCGCGCGCGGCTTCCGGCGCTACGTGACCCGCCATCAGCCCGTGCGTGGCCCCGGAAAAGCGCCCGTCCGTCAGTAGCGCCACCGCGTCGCCAAGTCCCGCTCCGACCAGCGCCGCCGTTACCGCGAGCATTTCCCGCATGCCCGGCCCGCCGCGCGGCCCTTCGTATCGGATCACGACCACCTCGCCAACCTTTATTTGCCCGGCTTCGACCGCCGCAAACGCGGACTCCTCCCCGTCAAACACGCGCGCCGGGCCGCGAAAGTTCATCATCTTGTGTCCAGCGACCTTGATCACGCAGCCCTCCGGCGCCAAGTTCCCCTTCAAAATCACCAGCCCGCCGGTCTCTTTCAATGGATTGTTTTTTGTGCGGACGACCTCTTGTCCCGGGGCTTCCTGGGCGCTCGCGGCTTCCGTGGCGAGTGCGTTTCCGGTGACGGTAATGCAGCTCCCCTGGAGTAAACCGGCTTCAAGCATGCGCTTTGCGACGAGCGGAGTGCCGCCTGCTGCGTAAAGATCGGTGGCGACAAAACGTCCCCCAGGTTTGAGATCCGCGAGAATCGGCGTGCGCGAACTGATGCGGTCGAAATCGTCGATCGAAAGCTCCACGCCAGCTTCGCGCGCAATCGCCAGCAGATGCAGCACGGCATTCGTAGACCCGCCCGTGGCAGCTACGCCTGCAATCGCGTTTTCGATCGAAGTCTTGGTGATAATTTGCGAAGGCGTCAGATTCTTGCGCAGCAGGTCAATCACCAGCCTCCCGGCCACTTCGCCGGCTTGTGCCTTTTTGGCGTCGGTTGCCGGAATGCTCGAGATCCCCATCGGCGCGATGCCCAGAAACTCGCTCACCAGCGCCATGGTGTTGGCCGTGTATTGCCCGCCGCAGGCCCCGGCGCCGGGGCAGGCCACGCATTCAAGTTCCCTCAGTTGCGCATCGCTCATTTTTCCGCGCGAGTGCGCTCCCACAGCCTCAAACACGTCCTGAATCGTCACGGAGTGCCCCTCGAAATTTCCCGGGGCGATCGAACCGCCATAGAGCACCAGGCCAGGAATGTTCAGCCGCGCCAACGCCATGATGCCGCCAGGAATCGTCTTATCGCAGCCGACCATTACCACCAACCCGTCCAGCAGGTTGCCCCGCGTCACCAATTCGATCGAATCGGCAATGATTTCCCGGCTGATCAGAGAAGCGCGCATCCCCTCCGAACCCATCGTGATGCCGTCGGAAATCGAAACCGTGTTGAACTCCAGCGGCGTGCCGCCTGCCGCGCGAATGCCATCTCGGACGTGGGTCGCCAGCTCTCTCAGGTGATAGTTACAGGGGCCAATCTCGATCCACGTATTGGCGATCCCGATCAGGGGCCTGGAAAAGTCCTCATCCTGCAGGCCCGCCGCGCGCAACATCGCCCGTGCGGGCGCCCGGTGCGCTCCATCGGTGAGCGCGCTGCTCCGTGGTTTCAATGAACTGTCCATCACGCTCGCATCCCCCAATGATTCCTCGTGGCCGAAAAGAAGAAGGGCCATCATCTCTTTGGATGATGGCCCCGAATTTCGTCTCGATTCGGTGGAATGCTGCCATCACCCGCCTGCGATGCCAACTCGAATAGCCGATTGGCTCCGCACGATTATGCGAATAATCCCGATTCCCGCGAAAACGGGAGTCGAGAACCGCGAATCCAGGTGGGCGATTAGCAACATAAGGATCGCCCAATAAAGTAGCAGAATGCGGGAAATCCTCCAATCAGTCAAATTAATAGAAGTGCTCTTCGTCGTAAGCTGTACTTATGACATTTCTGCCGCTTTCCGCAGGGAGCGGCCACCCGCACTCCTCCCGATTTTTCGTTGGCATCTTGTCGAAGCTACGCCGCATCCATACTCCATGACATTAGCTTCCAGGTTTCCCTTCTTAGGGGGCGACCATGGTCGCCGGGTCATCTTTAGTCGTGCAACTCATGCTGTCGCCCGCGACTCTGAGTAAGAGTCGTTTCGACAGGAGCGAATATGGCCGCGCAGACCGTTGGTACCGACGTATTCGTTGTGGGTGGTGGCCCTGCAGGCCTGGCTGCTGCAGTCGCGGCGCGCCGCCGCGGTCTGTCGGTCACCGTTGCCGACGGCGCCGTGCCACCCATCGATAAAGCTTGCGGGGAAGGGCTTCTGCCCGCAGCCCTCGAAGCGCTCAGGGAATTAGGCGTCTCCGTCTTCCCGAGCGATGGCTACTGCCTACGCGGTATTTGCTTCTTTCATCGCGCGGAACACGCCAGCGGTCAATTTCCAATCGGCGCTGGGCTGGGGATTCGTCGCACTGTTTTGCATCAAAGGCTGACCTCCATGGCGGAGTCCAGTGGCGTGCGCCTCTTGTGGCGTACTCCCGTTCTGGGCATTTCGCGCGGCGGCGTGCAGCTTCCGGGATACTTCATGAAAGCCCGCTGGATTGTCGGCGCCGATGGTGGCGGCTCGCGCGTCCGCCAATGGGCTGGGCTTGCGGCACGTTCACCAAAGAGCCAGCGATTCGCCAACCGGAGGCACTTCCGCCTCTCACCGTGGTCGGAATATGTAGAGATTTACTGGCAGGGTGCCACCCAGGCCTATGTCACCCCGGTCAGCTCCAACGAAGTGTGTGTCGTGGTGCTCGGCGAAACTCCGGAAGCCGCCGAATTCGATTCCTTTCTCGAAAATTGTTCGCCGCTTCGTGCCCGCCTGACGGGAGCCCAGACCATTGGCAAAGAACGTGGGGCCAGCACTCGCATGCATTCCATTTCTGCCCCCGTCTCCGGCAATATCGCTCTCGTGGGAGATGCCTCCGGCGGCGTAGACGCGATTACCGGTGAAGGCTTGCGGCTTGCATTCCGTCAGGCCATCGCGTTGGCCGATGCTTTGGCCAACGGAGACATTCGGCCCTATGCGGCGCTGCATCGCAAACTTACTCGCAGGCCCATGCTGACCGGTGCTTTGCTGCTGACGCTAGGGCGCAACGAGCGCATACGCACGCGCGCCATCCGCATGCTCGCGAATCGCCCGCCGCTTTTCGGACGCATGCTGGCTTTGCACAGTGGCGAAGCCGATTTGAAGTCCTTGCTTACCGCTGGGCTACATGTTGGCTTGGGATTGCTTACGACCTGAGGAGAGAAAATCGTGCGCGTGGGAGACTGGAAACCAGCAGTAATCTCGGTCGTCTCCATTTTGGCAATCACGCTCTTTCTGTCGGCCGCGCCACGGCCGCCGCAGGCGCCAAAGCCGGCCATCCACCCAATCAAATTGAACTTCGATCCGAACCAGTCCAAGGTCCATTACATGGTGGACAGCACGCTTCACACCGTTCACGGCACCTTTAGGGTGAAGAGTGGCGCGATCCAATTCGATCCGCAATCCGGCAAAGCAGGGGGCGAAATCGTCGTCTCTGCCGTCAGCGGGGATAGCGGCAATAGTTCTCGGGACGAACGCATGCATAAGGAAATTCTCGAAACTCCCAAATACCCGGAAGCCACCTTCCGTCCCTCGCAAATTGAGGGCCAGGTCTCTCTCTCTTCGCCTTCCGATTTTCAGGTGAAGGGCGTTTTCAATCTCCACGGCGGTGATCACGACGTGGTGGCCCAGGTCCATTCGGAATTCGCCGGCGACCACTGGAAGGGAACCGCCAAGTTTGACGTTCCTTACATTCAATGGGGCATCAAGGACCCCAGCAATTTCCTGCTCCACGTCAAACCCGTGGTGCACATTGAGTTCGACATGGCCGGCACCAGCGGCCCGGCCGACTGACCGATGTGACGCAAGTCACTTCCGCGTCTCCCATGCTGTCCAAAACTCGCGCTTTCGATTTGCATATCTTCCGCGCTTCCAGCATCATTACTTATTTGGGTCGCAGCTTTCCTGCCAGGTAGCTGTGCCTAGTGTGCTCCACCGATGCAAAACTGAGGAACTTCATGGAAAAGCCAACGAGTATTGCCGCGCCAAAAGGGAAATTGGGAGTGCTCTTGCCGGGTATGGGCGCGGTTGCCACTACCTTCATGGCCGGCGTCGAACTTGTCCGCACCGGGAAAGCGCAGCCCGTGGGTTCCCTGACGCAGATGGGTACGATCCGTCTGGGAAAGCGCACCGAGAGCCGCTCCCCGCGCATCAAGGACCTCATCAAACTCGCGAAACTCGACGATATCGTCTTCGGCGGCTGGGATATTTTCCCTGACAGTTCCTATGAAGCGGCCGCAAAAGCGGGTGTCCTCGATCCTCATCATCTGGCCGCGGTCAAAACGTTTCTTGCCAGGATCAAACCGATGTCCGCCGCTTTTGACCGCAACTACGTAAAGATGCTCGACGGCAAGAACGTAAAAAAGGGCAAGAATAAATACGAAATCGCGTTGCAGATTAGGGACGACATCGCAAAGTTTAAGAAGAAGCACGGCTGCTCGCGCATGGTGATGCTCTGGTGCGGTTCCACGGAAATCTTCCTCACGCAGGACGACGTGCATTCCACCCCGGAAAAATTCGAGCACGCCATGAAGGAGAATCACCCGGCGATTGCTCCTTCAATGCTCTATGCCTGGGCCGCCGTCACCAGCGGCATTGCCTACGGCAACGGTGCGCCGAATCTTTCCGTGGATATCCCCGCGCTCCAGGCTCTGGCACAAAAGCATAACGTTCCCATTGCCGGGAAAGACTTCAAGACTGGCCAGACCATGATGAAGACCGTGCTCGCCCCCGCGTTCAAGGCCCGCATGCTCGGCCTCAACGGCTGGTTCTCCACCAACATTCTCGGCAACCGCGACGGCGAGGTTCTTGAGGATCCGGGCTCCTTCAAGACCAAGGAAGAATCGAAACTCGGCGCCCTGGAATTTATCCTCCAGCCGCACCTATATCCGCAGCTCTACAAAAAGATCCACCACAAGGTGCGCATCAACTACTATCCTCCGCGCGGCGACAATAAAGAAGGATGGGACAACATTGATATCTTCGGATGGCTCGGTTACCCGATGCAGATCAAGGTGGACTTCCTCTGCCGTGATTCGATCCTCGCCGCGCCCATCGTCCTGGACCTGGTCCTCTTCCTCGATCTCGCGCAGCGCGCCAAGATGCGCGGCATTCAGGAGTGGCTCAGCTTCTATTTCAAGTCGCCCATGACCGCGCCGGACCTTTATCCGGAGCATGACCTCTTCATCCAGTTGATGAAGCTCAAGAACACCCTACGTTGGATGGTGGGCGAAGACCTGATCACTCACCTGGGCCAGGAATACTACGACTAGCCAACTGCGAAGCAGCCATCTTCAGGTGGCGCCATTCGAAATCTTCCGCGCGGCCAACCGGTAGCACCTGCATCTTGCAGGCGAGCGTCCTTACGTATTCGCCGAACGACGCCCAGGGCGCGCAGCGGCCACTGTCAGTTAGCCCAGTCTGCTCCCAAAGCCGTTTCGCCCTTCCCCCTAAACCCTCTCCGGCTGCTCCCACTTCCCCGTCTCCGCCGACCGGAACACGGCCTCAATCACCGCCATATTCGCCACGGCATCTTCCATCGGATTCGGCACTTCGCCCTCGCCGCGCACCGCCTTCGAAAACAGATCCGCCTGGAAGGTGAATTGATTGCAGATCGGCACGGTCTCAACCGTCTGGCTTCCCCCCTCGTACAAATTGCTGCCATCGTCCAGCACCAGGCGGCAAGGCTTGTCTGTCGGTGCGTTGAACGGAATCTCTACTTCCAGCCTTCCCTGCGTTCCGAAGAACTGCATCCGCTGGTAATACGTCAATTGCGTGGACGCGGTGAACACGCTCTGGCCGTTGCTGAACTCGAGAATCGCAGAGGTCAGCCGGTCCGTCTTGAAGCTGGGATCCCGTTCGATGCACGCGAATACGCGCCGGGGCTCGTCCTCAAAGATAAAGCGCGATATTTTGATCGGGTAGCATCCGATGTCCAGCAGCGCGCCGCCGGCATATTCCATGGAATTCCGCACGTTCTCGGGTTCGACGTTGAAGTAGCTGAAAAATCCCATCACCGACCGCAATTTCCCGATCCGTCCAGCCTGGATCAGCGCTTGCGTTCGCAGCCATTGCGGATGCGTGCGCACCATGAAGGCCTCACCTATTTTTACGCCGTACTCGTCTCGCGCTCGCAGCAACCGCCGCGCCTCCGCTACCGTCCGCGAGATTGGTTTTTCGCACAGCACGTGCTTCCCGCGGCTTGCCGCGCGAATCGACCACTCCACGTGCAAATGATTGGGCAGGGGATTGTAAATCACCTCGATCTCGGGATCGGCGAGCAGTTCCTCGTAACTTCCATACGCCTTCGCAATCCCGAATTCCGTGGCGAACTCCTGCGCCTTAGTCAGTGACCTCGAAGCTACAGCCGCGACCTCGGCAACTTCGCATTGCAGCATCGCCGGCACCACGCGTCTGCGTGCAATGGATGCCGCGCCAAGAACTCCCCACTTCACTTTCTTTGTCATCGCTTTCTCCGTAGCACTAGAGTCCCAAAACCTTCGCCAGCAGGCCCGCGATTGCGCCGCCCGCCAGCGGACCAAACACCGGTATCGCCGCGTAGTCCCAGCCCGATCCGCCTTTCCCCGCGATGGGCAGGATGGCGTGCGCGATTCTTGGTCCCAGGTCTCGCGCGGGATTGATCGCGTACCCGGTCGGCCCTCCTAGCGAAAGTCCAATGCCCCAGACCAGGCTTCCCACCAGGTAGGGCCCCAGCCCCGCCGCGGGTCCCGCTGCCGTAACGTGCTTTGAAAAAATCGCAAACACTACGAAGACCAGCGCAAACGTCGCGATCAATTCGCTCAAAAAGTTCAGGCGAAACGCCGGGATTGCCGGCGAGTTGCAAAAGACGCTCAGTTTTGCCCCCGTATCGGGCGTTTCTTTCCAATGCGGCAGATAGTGCAGCCACACCAGCGTGGCCCCCGTAATCGCTCCCAGCATCTGCGCCGTCACGAACGGAATCACCTTCGAATAGTCCCCGCTCTGGATCGCGAACCCCAGTGTCACCGCCGGATTCAGATGCGCCCCGGGACTCCCGCACGCAATCGCCGTGAACACCCCGCACATCACCGCAATCGCCCATCCCGTCGTGATCACCATCCACCCGGAGTTCTCCGCTTTCGATTTCTTCAGCAGCACGCCAGCCACGACTCCATCTCCAAGCAGAATCAGCACCAGCGTACCCATAAACTCCCCAAACCACGGCGAGTGCATCTCGGCGTCCTCCATGGAACGGAACTTCCTATGTATCCGGCGGTCACTTGCGAAGGCATATTATTCTATGCCGGGGCGGGCTGCCCCGGAAATTGAAACGCCCCGTGCGTTGACCCCATCACTGCAATTTCGTTCGTCCCAGCGCCTTCTGCAACCCTTCCCAAAACGCCGCCACGGACTCCGGTCGATCCTCTTCCAGTGGAGCGAAGGCGCGTTCGAAAAACGCCTGCCAATTCGCCTGTGCATCCGGCATCTGCTCGCTCAGCGGAATGAACTGCATCCCTTTGATCGCGTTCTCCAGCATCGCGAACGAGTCTCCCGAAAAGGGCGGCGCCCCGCACAGCGCTTCATAACCGACTACCGCGAGCGCCCACAAATCCCACCGCTGCGAAACACCCTTCCCACGAAGCTGCTCGGGGGACATGTAGCGCAGCGTTCCCGCCATCGTCGCCGTCCGCGAATCGCTGGTGTCCTCGGGCGAATCCGGCAATACTTTCGCGATGCCGAAATCCGTAATCTTAACGACCTCTCGCGAGTCCACCCGCGCCAGGAAAACGTTCTCGGGCTTCAGATCGCGATGGATCAGCCCCTGCGCGTGCGCCGCGCCCACTCCGGCGCAGATACCTTCGAACAACTCCAGGATTCGCTCCGGCGACAGTCGTTTCTTTCCTCGAAGCTCATCCCGCAGTGTCCTGCCTTCCAAAAGTTCCATCACCAGAAAGACGCGCTGCGTGGGATCCACGCCAAAGTCGTAGATCGTCACCACGTTGGGGTGGGCGAAGCGCGCCGTTAGTTGCGATTCCTGCCGGAACTTCTCGATAGCCTTCGGGCTCGCGAACAGATCATCGCGAATCATCTTCACCGCCACCGCTCGGCTCAGCGACAAGTCCTCCGCCCGATACACCTTGCCCATGCCGCCGAGCCCGAGCCGACTATCCAGGCGGTATCTGCCCCCAAGCAGGCGCGGTGAAGCCACCAGCATCAGCGTGGACTTGTCTTTCGTGCACTGGGTCGTGCCGGTGTCATAGCACGTTCCACACGCCGGGCACTCCTCGAACGCGCGCCCCGCTTCCAGCGTGTTGCCCCGCATCATCAGCATCGCAAGCGCATTTGCCACGTTCTCCAGCAGGGCGATATCCTCCGTGCTGTATGGCTCTTCCGATTGCTTTCCGCCCAACACCAGCAAGGCTTCCGTTCCTCCCTCCTTCAGCGCCACGGGCACCAGCAATTCGATTCGCGCGTCGCGCAAAAAATCCTTGTCCACCTGGGGAAGTTGCTGCCCCAGCCAGCCGCTTCCGGCCTGCGTGATGGGCACGGAACATTCGAGCATGCGCACCAGCGGAATCAGCTTGTTGCTGGCCGGCAAATCGGCCAGAAGCGAGCCAGTGGGCGCAGCTGCGACGACGTGATAAAAGCTTTCGCTCGGTCGCCGAACCAGCAGTCCGCACGCTCTTGTGTGCAGAGCTACGGATATGCGGCTTACCACGCGCGGCGCCACCAGTTCCATCGCCGCCGCGTTTCGAATGTCGTCCAGAATCTCCCGAAACAACAGGTGTGCGTCGTACTTGTCTCGAAAAAATTTCCGATCCAGCGCCGAAAGCCAAGTTTGCCGCTGGGTTGCGGCCAGTCCGGCCAGCGCCGCGATCGCCACATACGTCGCCGCGCGCTGCTTCAGCACGGAGAAGAGTGGCTGGTTTCCGTGCGCCACCAGATCGATCGCCAGCAACCCCAGCGCAACCACGGGCACGGCCAGCAAGAACCTGCGCGCCAGCGCGTACTGCACGCCGCGCCGGACGATCACGCGCAGGTCAAACAGCCGCTGCCGCAGAATGGCATACGCGAATGAGAAGGGAAGAACCAGCATCCCCGCGCTAGATACAAGGTTGGCCGCCGGCGAATCCAGGAAGTTGTTGAATCCGGGCGTGAGATTCAGGAACGCCGCTCCAATCACCCGCGGTACGTAAAACACCATCGAAATCAGCGCCCCGAATACCAGTACGCGGAACCTCCGCCGGTCGGTCGGAGTCTCTAGTCGCCAATAGCTCAGCGGCAGGAGCAGCAGCACGATGCCAAGATACGCGACGCTCTGTGAGCCGAACACCAGCAGGACCCAGGGGGGCGCCAGGCCGCTCAGGTGTTCCGGGTCATAAACGGTGCGAACCAACAATTCCAATCCATAGAGCGTTGCGACCAAAGGCACCGCCCAGAACAACGTCCAGAGCAGACGGTTCTGAAACAGCCGCTTGGGAAAAAGCGAAAAAAAAGCTGCGAGCAATGGTGTACGGAACACCGCGCTCACGTACACCAGTAGCACGGGCGCCGCAATCACAACAGGCAATTCGCGGATGGCCGCCGCCAGGCCCCATTGAAAGGCCTCAAAGACGGTGGCCATGGCCACCAGCACCCATCCGCCAAGCCGCGCAACAAAATCCTGCGGGCGGCTGAAGACCACGAACAACCCGATCGCCAGCGTGACGAGCTTGTAGGCGAGAAAAATAATCTGCGAAATGCGCATGGACTGGCTGTAATCGTTCCAGATCCGCCCGCGGATAACCATCGTAGTCTCGACGGTGCGCTCGCCTCGTTGCACGCGCAGCAGTGTTGGCTTTCCTTCTTCGAGGTTCATGCGCTGCGCCAGCCAGTCCGCCACCGTACCGATATGCTGCCCGTTCACGCTTAGCAGTTCGTCACCCACTTGCAGCCCCGCGCGTCCCGCCGCGCCGTCTTCGTCCACGCTGACGATCGTCACACCGCCGGACCGGTCCTCCACGCCAACGCCATCCGGGGCCAGCCCGAATAGCAGGTAATATCCCAGGTAGCAGTTTCCGATGATGCTGATGGCGGCGAGCGCCACGATCCACCACGGATATCGTTTGGGGGTCATTTCCGTGGCGCGATTATAGGTGTATTCTCTCTACTCCTGCCACTTCGCATGGGTTCGAGGAGGGCGTAAGAGGTGGCCCCGACTTTGCAGACATCTCCCTCTGCGAGCGAATCGGCAGCAATAGCAACTAGGGGTTCAGCCGGAGTACGGGAAGAGGATGGTGTTTTGATTTCGCGGCAACCGGAGCACTCCGCTGCAGCACGTCACGCGCGTCCGTGACACGCGAATTAAGCGGCGCTCTGGTTTTATTGGGTGATTCCGCCCAGTTCCTGCAGAAACTCGGCCACGTCTTTTGGGGAGGGAAGGGAATACTTCGCTTCGCTTGGCCGGGGTTTTCCCACCAGGATGCCGAAATCCTGTCGCCGCAATCGAGAAAAAACGGATTCGTCTGTCAAGTCGTCCCCAAGATAAATCCGCACGGTCGGCCGTCCGGTGCTCAACTCTTTCGCTAGTTCCCGGACCGCCGTCCCTTTGCTGATGCGCCCCGCCGGCACGAATTCAAACACCATTTTGCCTTCCTGCACCCGGTACGCTCGTTTATGGTGTCGCGCGATACCTTCCAATATGCTCAGCGCAACCTCTGCGTCCGGCAACTTCGCCAGTCGGTAGTGCACCGCGACACCCGCCGACTTTCGCTCGATCCAGATGCCGTGCAGATTCTTCAGGAGGCGTTCCAGTTCTCCGGCCAGCGCTCTCAACCGGCGCTTCTGCGCCCGTGTCAATCGCGTGCAAGGCGCCTTTCCGGGCAACCACACCTCATACCCGTGACTTCCGATATAGGCCACGTCTTTCAGTCCCACGAACTCTCGGACCTCTCGCAACGGCCGGCCGCTCACGATTCCCGTTACTACATCTTTTTTTCGTGAAAGTGTCTTCAGCGCGGCCCGCGTCTGCGCCGGCATGTGAGCCAGCGCCGGATGCGCCACGATCGGTGCAAGCGTCCCGTCATAGTCGCAAAGTACAATCAGATTGTTCGTCTTGACTAGATTTTCCAGCCGAGATCGCTCTTTCCAAATGGATCGCAGTTTCTTATGCATGGTCAGTGCGGGGCCTCGCTGACCTGTTCCGGGATCTGGCTTAGTTCGCTGATCAAGCTGGCCGCCCATGCATAAACGTTCGCGTCCTTCACCGTCATGCGCATCCGATGCATGCGGCTCTGCCGTTCGTCCGAGGGCATTTCCAGCGCATAACGAATGGCTTCCGCCGCTTGTTCGATGTCGTATGGATTCACGATCAGCGCCGATAGCAATTCGCGGGATGCCCCTGTGAAGCAGCTCAGAATCAGCACGCCCTGCTCGTCTTCACAAGCCCCGACGTACTCCTTCGCCACCAGGTTCATCCCGTCATGCAACGAAGTCACCAGGCAGAAGTCCGCCGCCCGGTAATACGGCCGGATGTCTTCGTGCGTGTGGTGGGCCTTGCGGAAAATAATCGGTTTCCATGTCTTGGTCTGAAACTTCCAGTTGATGCGGTCCGCCTCCGCTTCCACTTCGGCCACCAGATCGTGATACTTCTTGATGTGGGTTCGGCTGGGCGCGCCAAGTTCCACAAAAACAAGCTTTCCGCGATACGCCGGATAATGTTCCAGAAACCTCTCGATCGCCTGGAACCTCTCAACGATGCCTTTTGTGTAGTCAATCCGGTCCACACCGACGCCGAGGTACCAGCCTTCTACTCCCAGTTCGCGGAACAGCCGGAACTTCAAGTCCGTTTTCGTCGGCTCGCCTTCCCATCCTTCCTCATGCTGCGGAAAAGCGATGCTGATCGGGAAAGGCTTTACCAAAGTTGTGTGCCCGTGCCGGTTCACCGCAAATCGGTCCCAGTCGATTCGCGATTCCAGCGCCCGGTCCGCCGTTTCCAGAAAGTTGTTACAGTGATACTGGGTGTGGAATCCGAGCAAGTCCGCTCCCAGCAGTCCGTCCAAGAGTTCCGATTGCCACGGGCAGATCCGGAATGCCTCGGGATTGGGCCAGGGAATATGCCAGAAGATGGCCACGCGCGCGTCCGGCCGCCGCTGCTTGATGAGTTGCGGGAGCAGCGCAAAGTGATAATCCTGGATCAGCACCAGAGGTTCCTCGCAGCCCTCCAGCTCTTCGACCACCGATTCCGCGAACTTTGTGTTCACGGCCTGGTAATCCGCCCAATCATCCGCGCGAAACGTGGGCCGCGTGTGCGCGATATGGCAGAGCGGCCACAGCCCTTCATTCGAAAATCCGAAATAGTAGCCTTCCTCTTCCTCTTTCGTAATCCACACGCGCTTCAACGTGAAAAGCGGATCGTGGGGAGGCACCATGAGCTTGTTCTGTGCGTCCACCATTTCCATGTCCGCGTCACCTGCTCCATGCGCCACCCAAGTGCCGCCACAGGCGCGCAGGATCGGATCGAGTGCCGTCACCAGGCCGCTCGCCGGTTCCGTCACAACGATCTCACGGCCCTTACGCGTGTGCATATAGGGCTCGCGATTCGATACCACGAACAGCGGACGCCCCTGCAGCTTGTTGCGTACGTGCTCTTTCAGACGCTCCGGCGTCCATACGGACTCGGCTGCATCGCGCAGCCGCGCTTCCTCTTCCGCCGCGGCGCGCGCCGCCGAAAGGCTCGCTGTCAGGTGCACCACTTCTTGCGCGATGGGCTTGAAAAAATCTGCTTGCGGCAAGGCGGCGGGCATCGCGTCCTCTCCGGATCGCAGCCGCTTCATCCACTCCGCGGTCTTCGAAATCGGACCTGCGATGCTCCAGCGCACGATCAGGATGGTCACCAGCGTGATGATCAGCATCTGCACCAGGATCCAGAGAAAGTTCAATCGCCACGTGCTATTGGCTTCCGCCCCGATGTGGCTCGTGTCATAGAGAATCACCAATTCGCCGACAAGCGTGTCGTCTCGGTGTAGTGGCAAGGCGTAGATGTGCAGCGGCTTCCCGTCGACGCTCTGGAAGACACCGACGGGTTTGTCCAGTTTCGACGATTGGGTTGCCGCTTCGGGTGGATTCTGGAAACTCGCCGACAAGCTGGGCGTGATTGCAACCGGACGGCCCTTCGCGTCGTAGACCGCCACACCGGCCAACCGCTCGCGGTTCCCGAATCGCTCTACGATCCTCTGCAGCTTCTTTTCAGACCGCGTCTCCAGAAGCGGCTCAACCGTTTCCTCGAGGCTCTCAGCGAGGATGGCGGACTTTCTTCGGGTTTCCTCGCGCAGGCGCTGGCGTTCTTCGCGCACCTGCACGTACGAAAAGACGGCGGCCACCAGCGCCACCCCCACGATCAACGACAAGATCAGCCGAAGCGTAATCCTCATCGCGTTTCCGGAGCGGCACTCGCCTGACTGGAAGTAAAGGACACTCGATTTGCCCCGTCTCGGCCCCTTGGGGACCGGCAATTATCGTGCCAAGCCATGATATATCGTATCACGATATATCAGAAATTGCACGCCATTTCTTGCTCCGCCTCCGATTTGCTGTAGCGCCGACATACATCGTGGTACGATACAATCTTATGGACTTCCTGCGACACTTGGCGGACTGGAGCACCTGGTATCCGTTGATCCAGCACACCGTCCGCATCCTCATCATACTCGCCGGTGTCTTTGTCCTCATCAAATTCGTGGAAAAGTGGACCCCGCGGCTGCGGGTCCGCCTGGTCAGCCACATGATGCGCGACAACCGTCATGACCATGAACTGGAAAAGCGCGCCGCCACCATTGGCAGTATCTTCCGCAAGACCGTCGCCACCGTCGCCTGGATCATCGCGCTGGTCATGATTCTCCGCGAGGCTGGTTTCGATATTGGCCCCATTCTTGCCGGCGCCGGCGTGGTCGGCCTGGCCATCGGCTTCGGCGCTCAAAACCTCGTGCGTGACGTCATTTCCGGCGTGCTCCTGCTGTTGGAAAATCAGGTGCGCGTGAACGACGTCGCTGTCATCAACGGCGAAGGCGGCTTGGTCGAACGCATCAATCTCCGCACCATTGTCCTTCGGGGACTCGACGGCACCATTCACATTTTTCCAAATGGCTCAATCACCAGCCTGTCCAACATGAGCCATGGCTTTTCTTACTATGTCTTCGATATTGGCGTGGCCTACAAAGAAGACACGGACCGCGTGGTTGCGGCGCTTCAGGAAACCGCGGCCGAACTCATGAAGGACGATGAATACCGCTCCAGCATTCTGGAGCCCCTCGAGGTGCTCGGCGTGGATAAATTCGCCGACTCGGCCGTGATCATCAAAGTCCGCATTAAGACCGAACCGCTCCAGCAATGGTTTGTCGGCCGCGAAATGAACCGCCGCATCAAGAAAAAATTCGACGAACTCGGAATCGAAATTCCGTTCCCCCAAATGAGGCTGCACCTTCCGGAAGCTGGGCAGGGAAGCGGGCCATTATCAGGGATCAGCCGCGAGGAATTGAAATCCATCATTCGCGAGGTCCTGCTGGAAAACTCCCGTCACACCACCGCATGACTGAATTCGGCTGTTTTAGCCAAAGGCGCCCGTGAGCTGATTATTGCTGACGTTGCGTTCCGGCGCTGGCATCGCCCACCGATGGCGAAGGTGTCGAGGCCGGAGTCGCAGAAGCCGACGTGGCCGGCGTCAGTTCGTACGACTTGTACTTCGCCCAGCTCACGTATCCGTGCACCTCATTCTTCTCGACGCGGTTCACCACGATTTGGACCGGTTGCCCGCCGCTTTCCGTATGCAGGGTAATCGGCTCGTAGAGGTCCACCTTCTTCTTGCTCAGCTGGTTGTCGTCCACGATCATCGTCAGATCGTAACTTTTGTGCTTGGCGTCCGCCTTGCGCAGCGACAGCGAAATCGGCCCCACCCGCTGGAACTGCTTCGATTTCGATATGTCAAACTCGGAATAATTGCGTTCGCCCTTCTTTTCGAGCGCCACCAGTTCGTCGTGATTCTTGGCGATCGTGCCGGATAGCTCGTCGTGTGACGCCTGAATGCTGCCTTCCAGATCGGCGCGGTATTTTTCCACTTGCTGCTGCGTGCTCTGTAGTGCTTTTTGTTGCTCGGAAAGCTGCGCCTGCAGTTGGTCGTAGCGCTTGTCGGTCTTCGGGTGATGCTTCACGGCGTGATGTTTCACGGTCGGCGCATGCGCGGGCTTGGGCGCGGGGACTGCCGCCGCTTCCGTAGCCGGAGGGGTTGGCTCGCTCAAGGTCTTGGTCTCGGCTGCCTCGGCCGTTGTATCCGCTGGCACCGGCGCGGGCGTTTCGGCTTGTGCTGCGTGCTGCATTGCTTGCAATTGCGCGTTTAGCTGGTTCACCTGGGTCTGGAGTTGTGCCATCGCCTGCGTCGAGGTCAACGACTGCGCGGCCAATTCGCGCGCCATCGTACGCTGGTGAATCGCATACGCCGCTGTGGCAACGAGAATTACCAGCAGTGCCAGAGCCCCCATCAGAAGCGGCCGGTTGACTTGCGATTGAATTTCCTCCCACCGGTGGCGGTTCTCTTGCTGCGTGACGCCCTGCTCCTCTCGATACTCGTCCATGAATCCCCCTTGAGATTTAGCTGCCCCAGATTCTGCGTAGGGCCTCGGTGGTTGAAGGCAGCCTGTCTTCTTGAACCGGCTCGCCGCCGGAAGGTTCTCCCGGCCCGCAGAGATGCCTCGCCAAAACACTTGTAAGTGCAACAGCCGTACCGAATCTCAGAACTAAAGAAAGCGCTTAACTCATGTTCTTTCAATGACTAAGCCCCCTGCTTAGCAGGCCGTGCCCTCCTCAGTCCGGTACTAGAACGGGAAATTTATCCTGTACGCTTGTCAATCTTTCTTCATGATTCGCTCTGTCTTTGCCCCCACAGGCGGAGCGGGAATGGCCGCGCCCGTGTCGGAAGATGTTTCCTAATCCCTCTCACCGCCCTCGCCGGTGACCCTGGCCTTGACTCCACCATCCGCCCAGAGTAGGGTGTTTTGCGTACTTGTAGCTTCATATCCTCTTAATTTTCCCAGGTCGTATAATTGGCGGTTAAGCAACGGAGACAGTGCTTCGACATCACTGGTGCACGGGAGCCCGATGATGTGTCCCCAATCGCCTCAAACCAAAACTAAACGCGAAATCCTTGGCAAACGCATTTGCGAATTTGGCGAGCGGCTTGCCGTAAGTCCTCTGGAGCTTATCGAAGCCAACCTGGTCAAAGGGCTGCACCACATCATCCAGTCGGTTGGTTCGGATCGTATTTGTTGGTATGAAGTTGACGAGGCCTCTGCTGCGATCGTTCACAAATATACGGCAAGCGCCAACGGCGCTCCGCTTTCCCCCAAGGTGATTCCCACGGCCAAGATGCCCTATCTTGCCGAACGCCTGGCCCAGCATGAAGTAGTTGCTTTGCAGGATCCAAAAAGCCTTCCTCCACAAGGTCAGGTGGACCGCAAATTCCTGGAAGATCTTGGAGTCAGGTCTTTGCTCTTGATCCCCTCCAAATATAGTCCCCGCCGCAAGGGTGTACTCGGAGTTTCCTCCTACTCCGTGAGAGTTACGTGGGGAGAGGATTGCATAAATCAGCTTGCCATCGCCGCGAACATCATCGGCGCCTCCTTGGAACGCCGAAACGCCCAAAGCGCGATGCAGGAAAGCGAAGATCGCTTCCGCTACCTTTTTGCTCAGGCCCCAATTGGCATCGCCTTGGAAACGCTGGATGGACGGCTGCTCGAAGTCAACCCTGCTTTCTGTTCCATGCTCGGCTACACCGCGGAAGAGCTCCTACGATCCACTTGCACTCGCATTAGTCACCCGGATGACGAAGAAGTCGAGAAGCCCTTGCTCGACGAGTTGCGGCTGGGGCTGCGCTCCAGTTACCGCATCGAAAAACGATTCTTCCGTAAGGACGGCTCCCAGATGTGGGGAGAGGTCAGCGTTTCTCTCCTGAACAGCCATCAACGCGGCACTCCCATTGTGATCGGCATGGTCAGCGATATCACCGAGCACAAGACCGTGGAGGCTTCCTTGCACCTCCGCGATCAAGAACTCCAGCGGCTCGCCGGGCACCTCATCGAGGCGCAGGAGACCGAGCGCCGCCGCATCAGCTGCGAACTCCACGACGATATCGGCCAGCGTGTCGCCTTGCTGGCCTGCGAACTGGACGTCGAAAGCCGGCAGAAGTCCGCAGCGCGCACCGCCTCCAAAACGTCCGTGCTCGTTCGCGCTCGCCAGGAACTCGATGCTATCGCCGCCGACATCCACAAGCTGTCCCATGATCTCCATTCCGCCAGCCTGAAATGTAGTGGACTGGAGTTGGCTCTGCGTGATCTGTGTTGGAAATATTCCGGCAACCACCAGTTGGAAATCGAACTTCGCGCCGAAAACGTGGACGCCTCTCTCAGCTCCGACCTCGCGCTCTGCCTCTTCCGCGTCGCTCAGGAAGCCCTCGCCAACGTTTTGAAACACGGCCGCACGAAAAGGGTCTTCGTGAATCTCACCCAGGACTCCGGCAAAGTCCGCTTGACGGTGAAGGATTGCGGCATCGGCTTCGACGCCTCCGCACAATCCGAGGGCATCGGCCTGATTAGTATGCGTGAGCGACTGCTCATTTGTGGCGGAGTCCTCTCCGTCAAGTCCGCCCTGCGCCAGGGCACCGAAATCACCGCCGAGGTTGCCGCCCTGAAAGTCCGGGTGGCCGCCGCGCGTTGATAGTCGACTGCGCACGTCACTAGCCCGAATCGAGAATCCGCGCCGGCAAGCCTCATTTCTCTCCATCTCAGGTATATTCGAGGGGGGCCGGATACCCTGTCCAGCGACACAGTTCCCTCGATCATGACCACTGTTCCAAAAGTCGACGTCGTGGGCGTCGGCCTCAATGCGACCGACATCTTGATCCCTTTGAAAAATTTTCCTCTCAGCGGATCGAAAGTCGAGATTTCTTCAGCCAACGTCATGTTGGGCGGGCAAGTTGCTTCGGCGATGGCCGCGTGCCAGAATTGGGGACTCCGCACGCGCTACGTCGGCAAATTTGGCGAAGACCATTTTGCTGGGTTGCATCGCGCCGAATTCGCCAGACTGAAAATCGAAACCCACCTTTTAACTGCGCCGGGTTGTCCCAGCCAACAGGCTTACATCCTGGTGGATCACATCGGCGAACGCACTGTCCTCTGGAAGCGCGACCCCGGCCTAATTCTTCTTCCCGAAGAATTGCAGCGCGAGTGGATTCTCAACGCTCACGTCCTCCATCTCGATGGCCACGACACCGAAGCCGCCACGCTTGCTGCTCAATGGGCTCGCGAGGCCGGCATCCCTGTCGTCGCGGACCTCGACGAGCTTTACCCTGGCGTCGAGCAGCTCCTCCCCAAAATCGATTTCCTCATCACCAGCCGCGACATCCCCGAAAAGCTGACCAGCAACCCCGATTTGCTCCACTCCTTGCCAGAAGTCTTTCGGCGTTATCGCTGCCGCATCACCGCCGCTACCCTCGGCGCCCAGGGCGTCCTGGCCTGGGATGGCGAACAATTCCATTACGCCTCTGCGTTCCAGGTAAAAGCCGTGGACACCACCGGGGCTGGCGATACCTTCCACGCCGCATTCATCTACGGCCTGCGAAAATCCTGGCCCCTCCAGCGCCAACTCGATTTCGCCTGCGCCGCCGCCGCTTTGAATTGCACGGCCTTGGGCGCCCGCGGTGGCATCCAGCGCGTCGAGATCATCGAAGACCTCATCGCCACCGGCGACCGCTACCCCGCCGCCTTCCAGATCCCCGCGCCAAAGTAGCCGCCTTCTCATTTCCTTCTCAATTTCTCCGCCGACCGACAAAGGTTCTTGGAGACAGAGTCCATCACCCCACTCATGGCAATTGCAAAAACAAATGGGGCCGGATCTTCCTCTGGCTCGGTTTGGCGTTCTCTCCGTGTGATGAACTGTGTGAAAGGCCGGGGGCAGTCAACGGAAATCAGATTTTAGTTCAGTTCAGGGCTCATCGCGGCCTCCAATGAAGTCTTATTGGAGGTCTTATTATTTGGACTTGTGATGTTTTGGGAGGCGGCGATGAGGCGATGGGGCCGCTTGTTGGATGCGTACATGGAGGTGACCGAGCCGGGATTTTGTACCAAAGCTAAGGCGAGTTTTCGGCTGTTTCAGACCCAAGGAAATCGCGGCTAGCCGCGATTCCCTTGGCGAATTCGTTCTGCGTCCTCTCTCCGAGAGCCCTGTGAGGACTGTATTCGGCGCTCCAGACCTGGGCCACCCGCCAACTCCCGCTTGCCGAGCACCTCGAACTTCCCCTTGGACTTGCTTTCCGTTCCCTGATAGCTTTTCCTCATAGCGGCTCTCCTCTCAAAAAGAGTTTCCAACTCGAACTCTATCCGAGTTCGGGTCGAGAGCCGCTGCTTTCTCTTTCACGTTTCAACCAAAGGCGGGACAACTTCCGTGGTAATCGCCTGTTCTTGGTATTATTGGGGCCGGGGAACACGATGGCTATAATCCTGTTGTAGGCTATAACCATCAAAAGCGTATATAAAACGATGCGACGCAAGAATACACCTCAGCAAACTCCTCCTTCGGCGGAACTACAGCTTGCTGGACTCATTGCCAAATTAGAACCAAAAAACCAGAAGCTCATTAAGGCCATGCGTAGAGTGCTCCGAAGGAGATTCCCTGCGGCGAATGAATTGGTTTACGATTACACCAAGTCCTTCGTGATTTCCTACTCACCAAATCAGCGTGGATCAGATGGAATCGTGGCGATGTCCGCAGACGCCAATGGAGTTCGTTTTTTCTTTAATCACGGAGTGAGTCTTCCGGACCCTCATCGCATCCTCCTGGGCGATGGACGTCAAACGCGCTATATCCGGATCGAAGCAAGCAAAGTTCTGCGTCGGCCCGAAGTTGAAGCGCTCCTCACCGCCGCCGTCAGGAAACTCACGGTCCCATTTACCAACTCAGGCCGCGGGGAGCTAATCATCAAGTCTTCGAAACAGCGAACCAAAAGCCGGTCCGGGAAGCCTAAGCGTCCGAGTTTCAACAAAGGTTAACGCACAAACCTCGACAAAAAAGGGCGGGCGACCGCGTGCACCGGGTTCCGGGTTGGGGAACCTGGTGTTGCGTGTGTCTTCGTAGGTTAAAGCGGATTGGGGAGAATCGCGATACAATCCATCGATACTGGCAAAAGAGAAAGGCCGGACGCGTGTGTCCGGCCTCATTACTCACAAACTGGTTGCGGGGGGCCGCAACGTACGCTGGATTCCAATGATCCCGTTCTCGATACAGGTTCATCGACTGTCCGCCTGGAGACTCGTGCGGATTCGTCTGCTTGGCAGGCTAGCTTTCAATTAGTCCGATCCTTTCCTGGATCGGCCCCGAGGATGCGCAGATAGTCGATGAGGGCCTTGCGGTAGCGGTGCTCCGTGAGTTTGCCGCAAACGAACAAGGCCGAGTCCCGTTACAAGGACCGCAAAACGGCCGTTTTCAAATCCCGGACCTCACCAAGCTTCAGAGAGCCATAGCATCGGAGAATTCGCTTTGCCCGTGCGAGCGCGCTGCGGACTTCGTCTGGATCAGCAAGTTCAGTTTTTCGGGACTTCTGGGGTTTATTCGCCATAGTAGCTGCCCGCTACCCGATCAGAAAAGCACAGTCTTGAAGGTGTTGGATCGCGGAAGCATTGCTCGTTATCCACACAGAATATAGTTTACCCCCCCACAGGTTCACGGCTTTGCACGGGAATTTGTTCGGCGACCGAATTGCACCTTTACTTTCGACAAGGGCAGTTTTTATGATGGAGTCAGACGTTCGGGCGGTGCCGGGGGACCGGATCGCGCCGTTCGCACCACGTATTTCCCCCTGTTGGTCGCGACGTGACCCATGCAGTTGGTTTCAGTCCTGGTGCCTCGCGCCTGATACGCATTCTGGCCTGGGCTCCTAATTTCCCGAAACCCTAGTTGTGACCAACTTAGGCACACTTTACCCGGTGACGTAGCATCAGGGTTAAGCCAGCCGTGTCACTGGCAATTCATGTAGCAAGAGATTCCACGACCTCCAGCTAGGGGCGGCGAGCTGGGTCTCAGAGGTGCTGGTAGTTTGAGTTTTGGGTGGCCACGTTCAGCTGTTTGCTGGCGCCGTCGATCACCACGCTGGAGACATGATTTATTCCGTCGGTGCGACTGAACTCTACGGTCAGACTCATCGCATCTTTGGGATCGTCCATGTAGGAGGCGATTTGCAAGCGCAGTATTTCCTTCTGCGTTTTGTCGAAAACAATGGTCATCGAATCCTGGGGCTTCAGGTAATTGTGAATGACCAGTTGAAGTTGATTCGGGTCCCCTGCGACTGTTCCGAGGGTGATGTTGCCTTGGGCGTAGGCTTGCTGCAACAGATCTCTGTCGGGTGGCACATATTGCTGAGCCAGCGCCTTCATGCGATCTGCGTATTCTTTGTACTCCTCCTTCTTCTTCTCGACGATGTGTTTTTTCAGCCTGCCTCCCGAAGGGGGTTGGGGGGGTGGATCGAGCGAAGTCTTTTGAGGCTTCCCATCCGGGCCGAGGCGCACCTGAAAGTGCTCCTGTTTCTTCAGTTCCCCCTTCAGGCTGATGTTGACCTGTTCCACCCAGGTGTACTGTGCGAGGGACTGCTTGTTCTTCGCCATCGACTCCTTGAGCTGCGCGACACGCTCCTGAAGTTCCTGACCTTGAGCCTTCGCAGGGGGATTGAAAACTGTCGCCGCCGATAGAATAAGGAAAGGCGGAAGCGCAAATCGAAACACGTTCCGTGCGCTGATTTTCATTCGGATCCTCTCAAGTTGAGTCTCAGTTACAGCTGACCTCAACTAGCCTTCGGCGGGAAATTCTTCAACAGCTTCTGCATAGCCTTGTCGAGATTCTTCTGTTTCTTCTGCTGGTTGGCGGAAGCGTCCAGAGTTTTTGTGGCGCGTCCCGTCCAGACGAGTTGCTTATCGGTGGGATCGTACATATCGAGAACGAGCGTGCCGATGCTGATCGTCGATTGCTGCGCCGAAGCCATCCCGCCGCCCCAGCGGATTCCGCCCGTGCCGTAGGCGTTCCACTGCTTTTCCTGGTCAACGGAGACCTGGTAACCGATCAGCAGGTCGGCGGCGTCGCCGGTGGCCTTGGTAAGGCCCTTGGAGGCGAGTTGGGAATCAATGGACTGCTTGATCTGCGCGTCGACGATCTGATTGGGGTAGGTGGCGCCTTCGATCGGTACCCACTTATACGTGTGATACTTCCCAAAGTTCACGCCGGGCATCGAGTTTGACGTTACGTCCTGTGCCTGCGTCACTGCGCACGCCACAACTGCGAGCATCAGGCCCATTCCTACCCTTGCCATCCATATCCGAGTTTTTTGCAGCATTGCTATTCTCCTTTTAGCGTTCTTTCAACCGATTGCCCGGATTGACCGCGCAGCAGGTCCAGAGAATTCGGTCCGGCCTTCTATCGCTTCTGATCAGGGACACTGACACAACGAAATCCCAGGTGATTTGTTCCAGTACTAATCTCGCCTTTTCCGCGTGTTCCTACCATGTACCGAGAACAATATTGATCGGTACAAAGGAAGGAGCCGCCGCGATGAACTTTTTTCTTGTCATTGGGTTCGGCAGGGTCGAAGGGACTGTCCGGACCCTTTGGATTGCGCGCTACGCCGCCAGCCTGCGCCAGTTGGTAGTAGTAGTCGGGGCGATACCAGTCGGAAGTCCACTGCCAGACGTTCCCCGCCATGTCGTAGAGCCCGTATTGATTTGGGGCATACTGGGCCACGGGAGCCAATCCAATGAACCCGTCCGAACCGGTATCTTTGTCGGGAAAGTGACCCTGAAAGGTGTTAGCCATCCACTTCCCGCTCGGTCTAAACTTTTCGCCCCACACGTACAGCTTCCCAGCAAGCCCGCCACGAGCGGCGAACTCCCATTCCGCTTCCGTGGGCAAGCGCTTGTGAGCCCATTTCGCGTATGCTTCGGCATCCGGGTACGCCACCTGCACGACTGGGTAATTTCCCTTTCCTCGGATGGAGCTCAAGGGGCCAGTCGGGTGCCTCCAGTTCGCGCCCTTTACGTAACTCCACCATTGAAAATGATTGTTCAAGGGGACCGCATGATCCGGGGGAGAAAAAACCACTCCACCCGCATAAAGGTTTTCTGGCGGCGCGCCCGGAAAGTCTTCGGCTTTCGGAGCTTTTTCCGCTATCGTCACGTATCCCGTCGCTTTAACGAACTCCGCAAATTGAGCGTTGGTCACGTCCGTCTTATCCATGAAAAAGCCGCCTACGTAAACCCGGTGAATTGGCCGTGAGTCTCTTGTGGCTTGCATTCCGACCATGTTCATGTCCGGAGCTTCCTGGGCACCCATGGAAAATTCGCCACCAGGTATCCAGACCATTCCCTTGGGAGTGGGAAGGGGAGGTGGCTGAGTGTTTGGCACGGTTGGGCCAAACGCGCCACCCGCGCTGCCCCCCCTATTGGAAGTAGCCTCTAGCGAGGCCGTTAGGAATTGGAATGTGCTCACGCACAGGAAGACGGAAACGATCAACAAAATTGAGGCATGAAGCGCTCTTTTGATCGTTGCAGGACGGCTTGGCAAAACCTCTTTGCCGGAGTTCTGTCCCTTTTGATTGGCCATCATATTCTTCACGTGCCTGTGCTGTGTGCGAATTTTTCAGGAAAAATTTTGCGATTCCCGTCTGGCTATTCTTTTAGAACCAACGGGGGGCCGCTGACGCGCTTTGCCTTAAGATCAACCGTCACTTCGACCCGGTCGGCGATTTTGATAAACGGAATGCCGCTGTTCATTCCGAACTCTTTCCGGTCGAAGGCCATTGTCCCTTTCACTTCGCCCTCCCCTTTCGCTCTCGCCTCCGCCTTGTCTTCGAGCGTAAACGTCAGCGTCTCGGGTTTTGACACTCCGCGTATCGTAAATGTCCCCGGCAGATCAAAGGTTGTGGGGCTGGTCTGTACAATCTTGTCGGAGTGAAAGGTGATGTAAGGATTATCCTTGACGTCGAAGAAGTCTTTGCTCTTCAGCTTGCCGTCCTTCATGCCGCTCCCGGTATCCACGCTGCCGGCCTGAATCTTGATGTCCAGTACGCCCGTCGTAACATCCGTAGTCGGGAACGTCAGCGTCGCGTCCCATTTCTCGAATTTTCCCTCCAGGGCCACCGACGCCTTCACGAAGAAGTTGATGGTGCTCTCTTCCGGCGTAATCTCGAATACGGGAACCTGAGCCTGGGTTGAGGGCGGAAGCATGGCCCATGCAACGATGCAAAGAATGGCTACTCGCATTCGAATCCTCCCAGACGGTTGCAACACTTCAAACTTGCCTTACCGAAGGTTCCACTTTTTGCCTCGCGGTTACTATTGTCAGAAGTGACAGGCTGGCCGGAGGCCCAAACCTTTGCCAACCGCAATGTCAATGTGGGAACCTTGTGGCGATCTCTGATGCATCTCCTGTGAGCCCTCTCCGGTTCATCGCCCCGAAGCCCTCTCCTTTACCCCGGATGCTATTGCCGCTCCGGCTGGAGTTCACGTCCGGCAGCCTGCGGGGGCATAACAACAAATCACTGGGGTACCATGAATAAATTTGCTATAGTGACCCAGGTTTATAGAAGTTCGGCAGAACCCGTACAAATCGGGTCAACTTGCTCACTTTCATCTGCTAGGCAGCCTCCTCCGCCCACGGAGTCCGTCTGAGATTTCTGAAGTTCAACCCAGCAGGAGCCCGTTTCTTACCATCGTAAAAAGCCGGCCGCTCGGTAGCCGAAGCTTAGCGGCCTGTTTCTGAGGCAAGCCAGCATGTCCCTTCTGACACGCAATCTCGGCAAGTTCGTGCTGAACCCGAGCCGCCTGTTCGGACGGCCTGAAGGGTGGCGTGCCGCCATTGCACGAACGTTGCTTCCAGAACCTCCAATTGCCTCCCCCCGTATAGTGCCAACCAGTGAGCCCCAAAGCTCTGAGTCAAAATGGAGCATCGGGAAGTTAAATTCACGATTCCAAGCAGTTTTTCTGTCATGCCTGTTAGCAGCGATCTGTTACGCAGCTGCGAGACTTGGAGGGATTTTAATCGTCACCGGGCCTCATGCGCTCTGGCCGCTGTGGCCTGGTTGTGCGATTTTGGTCGCCGTTCTGCTGGTCGTCCCAAAGAAAATGTGGGTGAATCTTTTGCCAGCAGGGTTGGCAGGCTTTGCTATCTATGATCTGCAAGTCGGCGTGCCGCTCGGTTCGATCGCTTGGCTCATTCTGGCCGATGCGCTTGAGATTCTGCTTGCTGCCTGGGGGGTTAGTTACGCCCTGAATGGCGTACCCCGTTTGAACAGCCTCAAAGCCTTTGCCAGGTATTCATTCCTTACCATGCTCCTTGGGCCACTCATCGTATCGTCCGTCGGTATCCGCGGCCTGAATGGAGACCTCTGGGTTAGCTGGAGGATTAGCTTTCTTTCCGAGGGTTTGGCGTTTCTTACTCTAACGCCCGCCATTCTCGGTTGGGTTGCCTATCTAAGGTCGCGGACCCGTGCCTCTACTGCACACTGCATTGAGGCCGTCGTACTGATCGTTGCGATCTCTTCCTTAAGCTATGTCATATTCATCGCTCGTGGGATGGACCCCCCGCCCCAACTACTTTATTCTCTTGTGCCTTTGCTACTTTGGTCGGCTTTGCGCTTTGGTTCCGCCGGAGCTGGCACGTCCGCCAGCGTGGTCGCATTTCTTTCCATTTGGGGGGAGGTCCACGGGCGCGGCCCTTTCAGTGGAATGAACCCGATCAATAGCGTGCTCTCACTCCAGCTTTTCCTGTTGTCCGCAGCGGCGCCCTTCATGGTTCTCGCCGTCCTTGCGGAAGAGCATGAGCAAGACATACGGCAGCTACGCGAGGGCGAGAAACGCTTCAGGTTGATGGCTGACAGTACCCCTTCGTTGATCTGGATGTCTGGCCCGGACAGACTTTGCACTTTTTTCAATCGGGGGTGGCTGGATTTCACGGGCCGGCCCGTGGAAGAAGAATTGGGGAACGGATGGGCCTCGGGCGTGCATAAAGACGACTTGGACAGGTGCTTGAGAATCTACTCGACCGCCTTCGAAACTCGCGCCGACTTCGGGATGGAATACCGCCTCCGACGTTTCGACGGAGAGTACCGCTGGCTGATGAACTTTGGTGTGCCTAGGTTTGAACCCGATGGCAAGTTCTGTGGCTATATCGGTTCCTGCATGGACATTACAGAACGGAGAGCGTCGGAGGAATCTCTGCACTCGTTAACCGGACGTCTGATCAGAGCCCAGGAAGAAGAACGCGCACGCATCGCCAGGGAACTCCACGATGATTTCAGCCAGCGTCTGGCCCTTCTTGGCGTAGGACTTGGGCAGCTGTGGAACAAATTGTCCCCTGGGGAAGTGGAGGAACGCTCCAGCGTCCTGGAGATGTTCCGGAGAACTCAGGAGATGTCCTCGGACATTCACACTCTCTCTCATCAACTCCACTCCAGCAAGCTCGAACATGTCGGTTTGGTGCTGGCGCTCCAAGGGCTGTGTCGAGAAATGAGTGACAAGTATGGGATCCATATTGATTTTGCTTCGTGCTATTTCCCCATTACCCCCCCGAAGGACGTTGCCCTGTGTCTATTTCGAGTCGCCCAGGAAGCGCTCGGGAACATTATTAGGCATAGCGGCGCCAAGGAAGCGAAGGTCGAACTGGGAATGAACGCCAATACATTAAGTCTTCGTGTTTCCGATCAGGGCAAGGGGTTCGATGTGGATTCAAGAAACCCAGGGGCTGGGATTGGATTAATCGGCATGAGCGAGAGGCTTCGACTCATTCAAGGCACGCTTTCGGTGGAGTCGGAACCCAATCGCGGGACGCTCATTTTGGCGGAAGTGCCAATCGCAGTCTCGACGAATGAGGTACGGGTAAAATCCCATGCCGCCGGCAACTAGAACGTCAAGGCGTCCGCGCGTGCTCCTTGCGGACGACCATCGGATGCTGGTGGATGCGCTGAAAGGCATTGTGGAACCGCGCTGCGAAATTGTCGGCGCGGTCAGCGATGGGCGGGAGCTCCTGAAAGTCGCCGCCAAGTTGCAACCGGACATCATCCTGCTGGACATTGCCATGCCTCAATTGAACGGGTTGGATGCCGCCCGTCGTCTCAAACCTGCCATGCCGAGAGTGAAGCTTATTTTCATGACCATGAATGAAGATCCCGAACTGGTGGGCGAAGCGTTTCACGCTGGCGCTTCGGCATTTCTGTTAAAGCAAGCAGCTGCATTTGAGCTGACCGAGGCCATTGAACGGGTTCTGAAAGGCGAGTCCTATGTAACCCCCAGGGCCGCGGAGGGTCAGGCCAGAATCTCCTTGCGGGAGCCCAGAGCTCGTGAACGTGCCGCTGAACCCACACCTAGACAACGGGAGGTAATTCAACTTCTGGCGGAAGGGCGTTCCATGAAAGAAGTTGCTTTTATTCTTCAGATCACCAAGCGAACAGTCGCCGCACACAAATATGCGGTTATGGATCTTTTGCAACTCGATAGCACTGCCGACTTGGTACAGTACGCCATCAAACATAAAATCATCTCTATCTAGCTACCGCAGTTTTCGCCCCTCATTGTAATTACTACCAATAGCCAATCGCAGAAATCAAGCGCAGGTTGGTTATCTGAGTCCTGCTGCAAGATGAAGCTGAACACCTCCAGGGCAGGGACCGCTCTTCAAGCAGAACTTGTTCCAGATTCTTGGGCCGTGCCCGGGAAGTGATAGGCAGTTCGGGGGTGAACGCCCATGACGCATTCCCGCGTCTTATTGGCCGACGATCTTGCGCAGGTTTTGAGTGCCGTCGCCGCGCTGCTGAAGGGACAATTCGAAATCGTGGCTATGGAGACCGATGGCCATGCGGCCTTCGAAGCAACTCTGGCACTCGCTCCGGATCTCGTGGTCTTGGACATCTCGATGCCCGGGATGAGCGGAATCGAAGTCGCCCGAGAACTCAAAAAGCAAGGCAATAGGGCCAAAATCGTATTTCTTACGGTTCACGAGGACCCGGATATTCTGGCGACGTGCCTGGCCGCCGGAGGACTTGGCTACGTCGTGAAAGTGCTCATGCAGACGGACCTGATTCCGGCGATAAATCAAGCGCTCGCAGATCGTCCATTTGTCTCGCACTTTTCGTCCCCTGCCGACATTTCCAGCGGCACATCTTGATTTCTACAAAACCGCCTCCTCGGCGCCAGACTCTCCCAGATTCTTTGGAGTCACCTTTCGTAGTTCTATCTCCGCGCTGTCAGCAACGCTATCGGCCGAGATTAAAAGTTACCTCGCGGGGCTCGGGAGTGGAATCAGCTCTATCGTTTTTCGGGCGGCTGTGCAGGAAGAGGCCGTCTTATGAGGCGGGGCGCACAAATGAGTTTGGCATTGGGTGTCGTGCCATTCTCTTTGGGGCAACCGTGCCAGAGTTTGGAATTTGCAGAGTCGACGGCCTGCGCTTCATGCTACTTCTCGGCCCTACTGTCATTTCTGACAATTCCAATCCCCGCAAAGTAGGACGAACATCCCAAAAATCTGAATTTCAATACGCTCAAGGCCGGGGTGCGGTCGATTACGAAACTGGGCCCAAAAACGGAGAAGGAAATGTCGACGTTTAGCCCGCCTAAATCATGTTTTCGAAGACGTATGCCCGCCGCTTTCATCGGAACCTTTTTATGGCTGGCCACGGTTCCCACTCCTGCCCAAACACCCTTCGAGCAAGCTTGGAACATCCTGCGCGCCGGCGCCCCGGACAAAAGCAGCGAGCAATGCCTCGCCACCTTGCGAGTGCGGCAACTCATTCCTGGCGATGCGAAGGCCGTCGCTCTGGTGGAGAAGAAGCTGCAGGATGACGACCCGTGTGTGTGCGGGGCAGCTGCCTTGTCGCTCGGGGCCATGAAATTCAAGAGCGCAATTCCCCAGTTAACTGCGGCGGCAAAGACCGACCAGGATGGTGCCGTGGTGCTGGCCGCGGCGGCCGCAGTTGTACGGCTCTCCTCGCTCGCCAAAAGGACGGCCAGGTGATTTCGCCGCGGACAGACAATTAAAACGGAAGGCCCCTCGCATCGTGCACTCTTGTGCGGTGCCGTGGAGATTGCGAACGATTCTGATGGAACCCACAAATGACGCTGTTCCCGTTTCCCCTCCCGCGGACGAATCGCTCGTCTGGGGCGGCCCCTTCTTTCGAGTCCTGGAGTCGATTGGTCTCCAACGTCCTGGCTATTGGCACCTGGCCGGCCGCATTCTGGTTTTGGTCGCTATCGGCTGGCTGCCGCTTTTTCTTATCACCGCCTTCTTGCATCCAGAAGCCCTGATGTCTCTGCTGCGGGATTATCGCGTGAACTCGCGCCTGCTCATTGCGGTTCCCGCCATGCTGATCGGCGAAACTCTCATGGAGTCGCGATTTCGCGCGGTGCTTAAGCATATTCGTCGAGCGGGCCTCCTGGACGTTTCGGACCTGGCGTACATGGAAGGCATAATTGCCAGGCTCATTCGTGCACGCGACTCCTTTCTGCCCGAGCTCGCCATTCTCCTACTTTTGATCGTTCACACGACGACTTCGTTCCGAGGCCTGGTGGACGCTACTCCCTGGCTTTCGCGCTTGGCCGGCTCCGAACTCCACTTGACGGCGGCGGGTTGGTACGCGGTTCTGGTGAGTAGCGCTGTATTTCAGTTTTTGATCGGAGTCGGACTTTGGAAATGGCTGCTATGGACTTTTTTTGCCTTCAAACTATCCGCACAGAATTTAAGACTCATCCCGACGCATCCCGACGGACACGCTGGCCTGGGTTTCCTTGGTTTGACTTCCGCCGCTTTTGCCCCAATCGCGTTCAGCGCAACCGCGGTCATCGCCGCAACTTGGCGGAACGACATCCTGCATCACGGTGCCCACCTTCTGGACTTCAAGTTACCCGCGATTGTACTGGTGGTACTGATTGCATTGATTGCGCTCGGACCACTGGCTTTTTTTGTCCCATGCTTGGGAGCGGTTCGCCGCAGTGGGATCCTGGAATATGGAATCCTCGGCCAGCTTCATAGTTCGGACTTCCAGGAGAAATGGATTCTCCATCGTGCTGGCCGGGAGGTTGACTTTCCTGTGGCCCTCGAAATCACTACCCTCGCCAATTTTGGCCAAGCCTACGTTCGCATCGAACAAATGAGCCCCATCCTTGCGGACAAGGGGTCCCTTTATACGCTGGGAGCTGCCGTTCTGATCCCTGCGCTGCCCATGATCCTTGCACAGATCCCCCTTGCCGTCATTATCGGCGAGCTCTTGAAGGCCGTGCGCTGAGCTGCCACAGCAACGCCGCAATAAGGTCAGATTCAGCCGCGCTGTTTCCCGCCGGCCAAGGAAATATTTCTCTTTCCAGGCTCCTGGCGAAACCAACCGTGTTGCGCCCCGCCTATCGGTTTTCCCCCGCCTACTGTCACTTTTGCCAATTCCAATCCAGGAACTGCGAGCTCAGTATGCCCATTGCGTGAAGTCTCCGTCATCCCGCTCGGCATGTACACAGGGACATCGCCTTTCTAAGTAGAAGAAAAGAGAAAAGTAAGAGGAAGAGGAGGGAGTCTATGAAGTGGTCTGCGAAAATGAGTCTCGCTTTGGCGGCCGTGGCCACGGTTTTCATCGCGGGAGCACCACGATCCACCAACGCGCAGGAGAAGAAACCCAACATCGTTGTGATCATGGGCGACGACATCGGGATGTGGAACATCGGAGCTTACCACCGGGGATTGATGGCCGGTAAGACCCCTAACCTCGACAAGCTCGCTAAGGAAGGCATGCTGTTCACTGACTATTACGCCGAAGCAAGTTGCACGGCGGGTCGCGCGAACTTCATCACCGGGGAACTTCCGATTCGCACCGGAATGACCACGGTGGGTCAGGCTGGCGCGTCGGTTGGCCTGCCCGCTGAGGCGGTGACGATTGCTACGATCCTCAAGTCGATGGGTTACGCCACCGGCCAGTTCGGCAAGAATCATCTTGGCGACAAGAATGAGTTCCTCCCCTGCGTTCATGGGTTCGATGAGTTCTTCGGCTACTTGTACCACCTCGATGCCATGGAAGACCCCGCGCATCCCAACTATCCGCAAAATCTCCTGAATGTCGTCGGGCCACGCAACATGGTTCATTGCTGGGCTACCGACAAGGCCGACCCAACCGACCAGCCACGCTGGGGCGTAGTCGGCAAACAGAAAATTGAGGATGCTGGCCCCCTGTATCCCAAGCGCATGGAGACCGTGGATGATGAGATTCGCGACCTCTCCATCAAGTTCATGGAAAAGGCCAAAGGCGACAACAAGCCGTTCTTCGTCTGGATCAACCCTACGCGCATGCACATTGTCACGCACCTTTCGCCGAAGTATGAAGCCATGCGCAATTCCGAGAACGGCTGGTCAGAAGAAGAAGCGGGAATGGCGCAACTCGACGACGACGTCGGCATTGTGATGAACAAGCTCAAGGACATGGGCGAAGACGACAACACTATCGTCGTGTTTACTACCGATAATGGCACCGAAGTCTTCACTTGGCCCGATGGTGGTCAGACCCCATTCGCGCAGTCCAAGGGAACCGTTCTCGAGGGCGGCTTCCGCGTTCCCTGCCTTCTGCGCTGGCCGGGTCACGTGCCGGCCGACTCCGTGCAGAACGGCATCTTTTCCGGCATGGACTGGCTCCCCACCTTCGTCGCCGCAGCGGGCAATCCAAACATCACGGAAGAATTGCTGAAGGGCAAAACCATCGGCGATCGCACCTACAAGAATCACCTGGATGGGTATAACCAGATGGCTGCCATCACCGGCAAAGGGCCCTCCATGCGCCATGAAATCTTTTACCTCGGCGAAAGCACCGTGGGGGCGGTACGTATAGACGACTACAAGTTCCGCTTCATTGATCAGCCCCAGGGCTGGTTGGGTGAGAAGACTCATCCGGACGTGCCTTATATCACCAATTTGCGCCTCGATCCCTTCGAGCGCACAGGTTGGCCCAACGATGGAACTAAGGAGGGCGGACAACAATACTTCGATTGGTTCAAGTACCAGTTCTGGCGCTTTGTGTTCGTACAGCAGGTGATGGCCAAGGAAATTCAAACATTCCTCGATTACCCACCGATGCAGCGCGGCGCGAGCTTCAATCTCGACGCAATCAAGGCGGAGATGGGGAAACGGATGGCGGAGGCCGAGGCAGCCACCAAAGGCCCGAGCAACTAATAGAAATCACCAAGGCAGGGCGGCTCGCAAGTGCCGCCCTGTATCCATCCTGCACCAGAAAAGTGACTTTTCCGAGGGCAAGGAAATGCCAGTCGCTCATCCGGGCGACCCTTAGGCGCACCCAGTCAAAATCGAAAAGGAAGATCAGATGAGCTTTTTCTGGAAGGCAGTAAAAGTGGGAATAGTCGCACTGGCGTTGGCGGCGTTGTATTATTCGCCGCGCGCGAGTGCCCAGGTGCTGGCGGATTTGACTTCAACCGCGCCGCAACCAAAAGATCACGATAAGGACAAGGAAGCGATCAAGGACGACGGCTGGCACTTTGCCGTTACGCCGTATATCTGGTTCTCCGGTATGCATGGAACCGTTGGAGCGCTCGGCAGTGAGGCCAGCGTCCATGCGGATTTCAGTGACATTTTCAACTATCTCAACATCGGCGCTATGGGTGTCTTCGAAACCCGATACAAGCGTGTGATCATGCCTGTCGACTTCATGTGGATGAAGCTGTCCGACGAAAAGGGATTGCCCGCGAACGAGGAGGGGGTGGACTCCATAAAAGCGACTTTGCGGGAAACCCTTCTTACACCCAAGATCGGCTACCGAATAGTCGATGGGAAGAAATTCAAAGTGGATGCGCTTTTCGGATTCCGTTACTGGCATGTGAGCAACGACTTCATCGCCATCTCGGGAGGGAACCAGGTCGGCAACGGGATAAACAAGTCGGCGGATTGGGTGGACGCCGTGGCCGGCGGGCGATTTGAGCTCGCTCTCTCGCCAAAGGCTTTCGTGGTCGTCGGAGGAGATGCCGGCGGCGGATCCGCACGCTCCGATTGGCAGGTAGCGGGAGCCTTGGGTTACAAGATCAGCCGCAAGTGGGTGGTGCTGGGCGGATATCGGTACCTCAGCATAAACTACCGGCCGAATGACGCGGCTCAATTCATCTACAACGTGAACATGCCCGGTTTAGCGTTGGGCGCGACCTATACCATCAAGTAAGCCGCGATTGCTCCCAAGCGGATGGTTTCTAACGATCGCACCCAGGATCGTTTCAGCCGGCTGGCACGCGTGGACCATACCAGCCTGACGGAGAGAAGCCACGAAACCCCTGCTCATTGTGAAAGCCGTGGTGGAAATGTTGGCCGGTCTCGCATTGGCCGCGTTTCCTGCGATAGCCGTTACTTTTCTGACCGGCCAGCGATCTGACGAGCTTGCCATGGTGGTTCTGGGGCGCATTGCTGGAGTTGCCCTGCTTGCTCTGGGAATCACCTGCTGGCTGGCGCGCATGCACGGTCAGAGCCGCGCAGCAATCGGCCTGGTCTGGGCGTTGCTTTTCTATGATCTCTCCGCCGTGTTGATTTTCCTCTCCACTCACTTTGGAATGGGTCTCGTGGGCATAGGACTTTGGCCCGCAATTGCACTCCATTCGGGATTGGGAGTCTGGTCCTTACTCTTGCTTATGAACCTGAAGCGAGACTCGCCAGCGGAGCTGCGCAATCCATAGCATGATTCCAATTAGCCACGCGGCACGATTCTTGCGGCATTTTCGCGCCACAATTTGCTGGGGGGCCTTTCTGTCGAGCCTTGCCTGTTCACCGGCCCGCGCACAGGAATCGCAATTTCTCCCCGAGATTGACGCACACATCACCTTGAATTCCACTTTTCGCGCCTATCTGCAGGCCAAGGACGATCGGGAAGGGGGCGACCCAAATCAATTCACGTTCGGTCCGAGCCTTCAGGTCTATCTGAAGCCCCTGGTCAAGCTGAAGAAGGTAACGGAGTTTGATCTGGACGATTCGAACTCCAGATTCCTGGTGTTGGAGAGCGGCTATCGCTACATCACGGCGCCAGATGCTTCTCCGCAAACGCGACTGATTGAAGCAGCCACTTCGAACTTTCCCCTGGGAGCGGGATTTTTCCTCTCCGACCGGAACCGGTTCGAACTGAGCTGGAAAGACGATGTATTTTCGTGGCGGTACCGGAACAAATTGACGCTGAAGCATGCTTTTGGGATCCGTTCCTATCACTTGATTCCGTATCTTGCCGCCGAGCTATTTTACGAGAGCCAGTACAGCAAGTGGAGCACGACATCACTCTACGCGGGCAGCTTGTTCCCGGTCGGAAAGCATATGCAATTCAATCTTTACTTCCAACACGATAACAATACGGGCAAGCGTCCCAATCAGCAGATCAATTCGGTGGGGCTGGTCTTGAATCTTTACTTCTCCTTGCACAAGAAATGAAGCATTGCGGGATCCTAATGCATCGCCGCCAGCCAGCATGTCACTTTTACCAATTACCTCTGGCCTTCGGCGGTGCCATTATTCCCCTGTCTCGTAGTCTGTCGCCTTGACGAGACGGGACTGCTCCTCGCGCCTCGATTTTTCCTGGTCCGGGAGAATGAGAATGTCGCCTACTCACGAGAGCCATTGGATCGGAAAAAGGCAGCGGGTTACGATTCCAGTCGCATTTCTTTTGTTTCTCACGGTCCCCGTAAGCTGGCGCGCCCAGCAGAAGAAGAGCCTCGACAAGTACAAGGTTCGGGTGGAAGGTGATTGGTGGCTCTCTCACTCCACTGGTTATTCTGGAGCGCAGGGCAGCGATAACCGTATTCAACGGAATCAGCATTGTTGCTTCGGCTTAGCCGTATACCGGGAATGAATTATGTGCACTAACCCCACCTGGCCGACCGTCACATTCGCTTTGGCGTTACTTCTGTCAGCCGGTTTTTCCGGCTGCCGCCAGCCGGTTTCGAATCCCGCATCCTCGTCTCAGTCCGACACCGCCACGCCGAAGGGCCCTTCACAATCTGCCACTTCTCTGGAATTGCCCCTGTCCTTTGCACGTCACCTTGGCGACCTCGACGGCATGAAAAAGAGACACATGATTCACGTTCTCGTGGTGCCAAGCCATTCCGGCTTCTTTTACGACAAAGGTCTTCCTCGTGGCATCTTCTACGAGGCATTCGAGGAGTTTCAACGATTCGTGAACCACAAGCTCCATACCGGGACGATAAAGATCACCGTAGTGTTTGTCCCCGTGAGGCCCGAACAATTGGAGAGCGCCCTCCAGGAAGGAGTCGGTGACATTATCGGTTACCCCATAATTGTCACACCGGAACGCGAAAAAAAGGCGCTCTTCACCACCCCCGTCAATCCCAGAGTGAACGAGGTGATTGTCACTGGTCCGAAGGCGCCCGCAGTGACAACTCTTGAGGACTTGACTGGCAAAGAAGTCTACGTTAACCCTCTGACCGTCTATTACGAGAACCTCCAGGCTCTCAGTAGGAAGTTTCAGAAAGAAGGGAAGCTCCCGATTGTAGTGAAAGCCGCCGATTCAAACCTCACCGACGAGGATTTGCTGGAAATGGTCAATGCCGGCCTGATTCCCGCGACTGTCACGCTGGACACGCGAGCCAACTTCTGGATCAAAGTCCTCCCCCACCTCACCGAACATCCGGACGCTATTCTGACGCGTGACGGCCAAACAGCTTTCGCTACCCGCAAGGACAGTCCACAGCTCAGAAATCTTCTCGATGAGTTCGTAAAGACCCACAATGTCGGCACCAGCTTCGGAAATACACTGCTCCGGCGCTATCTGCAAAACACCAAGTGGGTGAAAGACTCAACTGCGACCGGGGAAATGAAAAAGTTTAAGGCCTACGTCCGCTATTTCCAGAAGTACGCCGCGGAATATAATTTTGACTATCTGATGCTGATCGCCCAGGGATATCAGGAATCGCTTCTGGACCAAAGCCGCAAGAATCCCAGTGGCGCCGTGGGCATTATGCAAGTTATTCCCAAATACGCGGCCGCTCCCCCCATCAGCATTACTCATGTGGATACCCTGGCCGAGAGAAATATCCAAGCGGCCGCCAAGATGCTTCACAACATCGCTCAGACCTATTTCAATGACCCCAAGCTTGACTCGATGAACAAGACTCTGATGGTTTTCGCTTCCTATAACTCAGGTCCAAACCGGATCGCGCGCATCCGAAAGAAAGCGGCGAGCGAGGGCCTGGATCCCAATCGATGGTTTGGGAATGTTGAGCTCGTTGCGGCTAGAGAGATAGGGCAAGAGACCGTGCAATACGTCAGCAATATTTACAAGTACTACGTCGCCTACAAGCTCACGTTGGAACGAGCCCAAATTTCAGAATGATTTGGCTGGAGGGAAGGGAACTGCCGTTCGGGCCACGCAATAACCGCACAAGGAGTTCGATATGAAATACACAAGGATTTGCTTTGGGATTCTTGGATTGGTTCTTATAGCGCCGGCGTCAACACGGGCCCAGGACCCGGGTTGGCCGCGGAAACTCGTCAAACCGGAGGGGGTGGTCATCGTTTACCAACCCCAAGTGGATGATTGGCAGAATTTCGACGACATCAAGTGGCGCCAGGCTTTTGAACTCACGCCCACCGGTGGCAATAAAGTTGTCGGTGCCGCGAGCTTCGAGGGCACGACCGAAGTGAATCTGGACACTCACAATGTCTTCATGTTCAACATCAGAGTCCTGAATACTTATTTTCCGGGGCAGGACCCGGCTGCAACGGCGAACCTGGACCAATTATTGCGCTCGTTTGTGCCACAGACCTACAACGCCTCGTTGGAGCGGCTGGTTGCTTATATGCCCAAGCCGCAATCCATGAAAACGGCTGAATTGAAGAATGATCCGCCCTTCATTTTTGTCAGTTACGCACCGGCCATCCTTCTGGGGGTGGATGGCGAACCGGTGTTTTCTGATATTTCGAAAACGAATCTGAAGTATGTGGTCAACACCACGTGGCCGTTGTTCCTGGACAAATCCGGGTCACAATACTATTTGCTGGTCGACAACATCTGGCTTAGCGCCGGCGACCTGCACGGGCCATGGGCGCGTGCAACCAAGCTTTCCAAGGAGTTCAGCAAACTTCCCGACTCCGGCCGGTTCGCGGATGTAAAGAAAATGGTCCCGCCTCCGGCAGTTGCCAATGCCATCATTCCTCAAGTCTTCTACAGTACCGTTCCGGCGGAAGTGCTTCTGTTTGACGGCAAACCCACGTACGCGCCGATTCCCGGAACGCAATTGGTTTATGCGAACAATACGGATAGTCCCTTGTTCGTCTACAACCCAACACAAACGTACTACTACCTCGCGGCTGGTCGCTGGTTCAGCGCCCGCAACCTCGCGGGGCCATGGACGTTTGCTTCTCTCAATTTGCCGGCTGATTTCGCCAACATACCCCTCGACAGCCCGGCGAGCGCCATACTCGCTTCCGTCCCCGGCACAAGTCAGGCAAAAGACGCGGTGCTCATCGCACAAATTCCCACGACGATGGTCCTGGATCCCGCCAAAGCTGCCGCGCAAGCAAAAGTCACTTACACGGGGAAACCAGAATTCGCCGCGATCGCAGGCACGCCGCTCAATTACGCCACCAATACCCCCGATAAAGTGATCCAAGTCGGCGATGTCTACTATCTTTGCCTGCAAGGTGTATGGTTCATGTCCACAACTCCGCAGGGACCATGGACCACCGCGAGTTCTGTCCCGCAGGTGATTTATACCATTCCGCCGAGTTCGCCTGTCTACAACGTTACCTACGTAACCCAGGTCACCACCTCAGACGGATATGTCCAGTCCAGCTACACTTCCGGCTATCTCGGTGCCTTCGTGATGGGAGCGGCTGTCGGCGCCATCGTTTGCAACGGAAGCGGGTACTACTATCCGCCCTACATCGGATATCCGGCCTACGGTTACCCGATCTACCATCCTTATCCCACTCCGTATGGAGTATACGGCGCCTATGGCACATCTTATTACCACACAGCTTCGGGTGCCTACGGTGTATCGCAAACTGCGTACGGAGCTTACGGCTCAGCGACTCGCACGGCTTCCTACAATCCATATACCGGAACTTCGGCGCGAACCGCCTCTACCTCCACCGCATATGGCAGGCAGTCTGTCGGCCAGGCTTACAATCCCTATACGGGAACCTATGGAGCGACTCATCAAGGCTCGAGCCCAACTGCGCAGTGGGGCCAATCCTACGTTCAACAAGGGAATAAGTCCGCCTACACGCAGCACTACTCCACCGCAAACGGCACCGTCGCCTCCGCTCAAGGCTCTCAGGGCGGGAGAGCCTACGGAACTTCGTCCGCTTACGGGAACACTGCGGCAGGAAAATCCTCGAACGGAGATCTCTACGCAGGGCACGATGGCAACGTTTACAAAAACACTGGCTCCGGCTGGCAGAAATCCAACGGCAGCGGGGGCTGGACCGATGTTAACAGCCAAACAGCCAAGGCCCAAGGACAGCAGGACAAATCGAGCTATGAGCAGTCCCATCCGAATAGCCAGGCCAATGCTCAACAGCATGAGCAGAGCATGAATCAGAGCCGCTCCTCAGGCGGCTTCTCTTCGCAGAATCTCGACTCCGAAAGACAAAGCCGCGAATCCGGTTCCATGCAAAGCCAGCACTTCCAGAGCGGCGATCGGAGTTTTGGGGGATTCGGTGGAGGGGGCCGCAGTTGGGGCGGAGGTGGTGGGTTCGGTGGAAGACGTAGGTAGCTCGTTCCTCGCGTCCAGTGACCAACTCGGCAGATGGGACGGAAAGATGCCAGCTCTCCGAGTCTTTTTCACATCGAGCTTGCTGGGGCGGCGCACCCCAATCCTCGAACTCACAATCCAAGAAGAAACTGTGTCTCTTGCTCAAGGCCAAGCCGATTATTGGAGGATGGAAGCGCTGGCGCGAACGGGTGGTGCCGGGGGACGGAATTGGACCGAACGTCTGCCCCTTCGCTTCGGGTGGCTAGCCCAAGCCGCATAGCCTTGCCTGAACTCTAAACTTTAGAATCGAAACAGCCCGGGACAGATTGTAGACTCACTTGGCGTGAGTCCCCATGACCTGCCCCCTAGCTCCGCGCACGGAATCATACGACGTTTACCTGACCTAAACTCATGACTTCTTTCTCTTCCCGTTCCCCGAATTGCGGCGCGGAGTCCGCCGTAGGCGGACGGAGCGCTGCAA
>DATIXE010000029.1:0-97966 GCA_035518915.1 Candidatus Eiseniibacteriota bacterium | reverse complement strand
TGGATAGCCCGGAGTTGGTCCTGAATTTGCCCTTGTCGTTTTGTGAGTTCCGCGATGTTGAAAGTGTCCTGCTTAATCTTCGCTCGCAATTGCTGCAGAGCGGGTGGCTCTCGAAGCGAAGCCAGAGCAGTGTCCTGAACTGGCTTAGCAGTCGGAGTCTGCGCCATTCTCTTCTTTAAGTCCTCTATCTGCGCCTTTAGCTTGATTACGTCGGGATGTTCGGGCGTATATTTGGCCAAGAGTATAGCAAGTTGGTCTTGTAGAGCCGATAATTGCTGATCCATCGTTTCGGGATTCTGCAGACCCACCTGAGTCGCCTTCCAGGCCGATTCCTGTTGAGTAAGCAGAGTTTCATTCAGCGATTTGTCTTCCTGGGAACGCGAGAGTGCCTGCGTTGTCGCGTCTAATTGCGATTGCATCGTGCCCATCAACGTGAGGTTCATCTGTTCCTGCTCGGGCATGGAGACCAGATGTTGTGCTTTGAACTCGGCCAATTTCTTGTCTTGTGCGTCTAACCTAGCTTTTGCATCGTCCAACTGCTGGGTGAGAAATTGCGATACCTTTTGGGAATTCTGTACTCGAAGGGTGGCGTTCTGCTCCATGAACGCGGAAGTGATTTCCTGGCAGATTTGCTGAGCAAGCTGCGGATTATCAAATGTCACGCTTACATTAAACCCAGGTGGCTCGCGGTCTGCTGAGCCGGACAGAGGCTGTAGTAGTTCGACAGCAATCGAGGTTCGAAGCTTGTCGACAAGATCTTCCATGTGGGTCGTGGCTCTCTTATCCGCGTATAGGTCGAATTTGTTGATGATCGCTTCCAGTCTGGATCGACTGAGAATCTGTGCCTTCATGGACGACATGCGCTGATTGAGATCGTCGGTGATGACTGGACGGATCAGATCCTTAGGTACGGTAGGCTGCTCAACGAGCACGACAGTGGAAGAAGTATATTTCTTGGGAAGGACGAGTGAGGCAGCCAGCCCCACCCCACCTAGCACGATCATCATAAATGTCGGGATCCACCAATAGCGGCGTAGTACCCGCTTGACGTCGGCAATTGCAATTTCCCCATTCCTCACCATACAATCCTGCCTTGCACCTGTCTCACCTTAACATGCTTCCACTATTGTCGGACTCGCACACGGCCTGAGAGGTACTCAGAAGTGCACGAGTCGTTCCAACCTCGCGTCACCCTCGTTCATCCATTACTATTTTACGCCAAGGCATCCTGCTCGATATCAACAACTTACCAGCCAGGTCGACCATTGCTCTCACCGATCTCACGTCTCCGGATTTCCTTTGGCCACGGAGAGCTACGCGGAAGTGGAAAAAATATATCCCTATTATCCCTGATGTTCCCGCGTGAGTAAGCACGAGTCTTCGCTTCTCTAAGTCTGCGAGATTTGGTATCGCTCTCTAAAATATGGCAAAGATTATGTAAACTCAACAAATCCAGTCGATTAGCCTTGTCCGGCTTTCCTTCTTGTAACTCGTCAGCGGCGGGCGCAAAATTGCTGTTGCCAAACTGATGCGTCCAGACGCCACGTCAGAGCATATCTTTCAAGCTTTTAGCGCGAGATCCCTTCGCATCCTTGTCTGCCTAAGCTTGTTAGTTTCTTTACTGACTGCCGGCTGCAATCGCGATCCCAAGAAGTTTCTCGCAAAAGGCAATCAAAGCTTCGAGCAAGGCAAATACCCTCAGGCACTAATTTACTTTGGGCGCGCGATTCAGCTTGATCCCCGCTTTGCCGAGGCACACTTTCAACTCGCGCAGACACACCTGAAGCTTAAGAGTTGGAATTCGGCGTACACTGAGTTGCAACGCACGGTTGAACTTCAGCCCAACAACTGGCGCGCTCAGCTTGACCTTGGTCAACTTGAGCTTGCAAGTGGGCAGCACCAAAGTGCAAAAGCCCGCGCCCAACTGATTCTCAAGGCAAATCCAACCGATGTCGAAGCGCAGCTTCTGCTTGCCGATGCGGATGCGGCCCTGGGAAACACAAAAGCCGCAATCGACGAAGCTACTGAAGCGGTGAAGATGGCTCCAGAGAAAGGCTCTACGTATTTGAATTTAGCCCAGCTGCAAATTCGCGCGGGGAATCTCGAGGAAGCGGAATCCAATCTGCAAAAAGCCCAGAGTCTCGATCCAAAGCTTACAGCCGCATATATGGTTCTTGGCGCGATTTATGCGCAACAAAAAAGATTCTCAGATGCCGAGCAGCAACTCAAGGCTGCCATTTCCGCGGTCCCTGATGATCCCGCTCCAAGAGCGGCTCTTTCCTCGCTGTATTCCGCCCAGGGTCGGCAGAATCAATCCGAACAAGTTCTGGAAGAGGCGAAGAATCAGCTCAGCAACAATCCTCAAGCCTACCGGCTGCTTGGTGACTCCTATTTGGCCCACGGCCAGATAGATAAGGCCCTTAACGAATTCGGCTCGCTTTCGACGAAATACCCCAATGATCTATCTGTCCAAAAAACCTACGTGCAATTGCTGATCTTGAAGAATCGGTTAGACGAAGCAACGACCCTGAGTGATGCCTTGCTGAAGAAGAATCCTCAGGACGCTGAAACCCTCACCCTCAAAGGGCAAATCCAACTACGGCAGCACAAGATTGACGATGCCTTTACGAACCTGCAATCCGCGGTCAAAAATGCGCCCAATGACGCTCTCGCTCACTATCAATTGGGAATTGCTTTCGCCGAAAAGGGTAACCCTCAACAGGCCGAAAGCGAGTGGCGAGAAGCGGTCCGCCTTCGCCCGAACTTGTCAGAAGCTTGGCTGGCGCTTTCGAAGAGCGCCATGCAACGAGGTGATTGGCAGAATCTGGAAGAGGCGAGTAACCAGCTGAAAAAGTATGCGCCTAATGGCGCGGAAGGCTATCTTTATCATGCAACCGCGCGCATGAACCAGGGCGATCCCATCGGCGCCGAAGCCGATCTGATGAATCTTCAGCGGATTGCCCCGCAAAGTCCGCTATATTTCCTTAAAATGGGCGAGTTGCGCTTTGCTCAAAAACGAATTCCCGATGCGGAGGCGATGTTCCACCAGGCACTTTCCCGCGACCCGAACTCTTTGGAAGCAATTCGGGGCCTGGTTCGAGTTGACGAAGCCAAGAACAAACCAGCCGATGCTCTCAACTTAGTTCAGGAGCAGATCAAGAGGGATTCCGCGAACCCCGCTCTCTACTTGATGCTCGCTGAGCTTGAGATCCAAGCCAAGCAGCCGCAGTTGGCACAGGATGCGCTGAACAAGACGCTCGAGTTGGATAAGAACAATGTCTCCGCCATAATCCTGATGGCCCAGCTGCAGGAAGCAGCTGGCCAGGTTCCGAAAGCCATTTCCCTTTACCAAAGCGCCATCCATATTGCTCCGCAAGACCTCCGGCTGCAAATTGCCCTGGGCGGGGCCTATGAAAAAATTGGAAACTGGCAGGAGGCTGAGTCGACATATCAGAAGGTTCTGGCGGCGAATCCGGACACGGCCCTCGCCGCTAATAACCTTGCGTACCTACTGCTCGAACACGGCGGAAGCCCGACCGTCGCCCTAAGTTTGGCGCAAACCGCCCGCAAGGGCCTTCCCAACCTTCCAAATTCTGCCGATACCTTAGGTTGGGCCTACTACAACAACGGAGGCTACGCGGTCGCTGCTCCTCTTTTTGAAGATGCAGTCAAAGCGACTCCAAACAATCCGACCTACCGCTATCATCTGGGCCTTACGTACCAGAAACTCAAGGACACGACGCGTGCCAAGGCCGAATTCGAAAAGGTCATCGCTCTCAGCCCGTCATCTCCGCTAGCCGGACAGGCTCGCCAGAGTCTTTCCGAACTCACCGGCAGCTAGGCTATCCACTACCTCGAAGCACACAGTTAGGCTCCTCCCATCATCGGCGCCTGGGACCTCCTCTATTCCGCCCACGGCAGTTCTTATTCTCGCCACACCCGAACCATTCAATGAGAGAATTGCCTCAAGGAGCATCACAGGCGTGAAAGGGGTCGTTCTTGCAGGTGGTAAAGGGACACGTCTCTATCCGCTGACGCGCGTCACGAACAAACATCTCTTGCCTGTCTTTGACAGGCCTATGATCCATTACCCCATTCAAACTCTAGTGGATGCAGGGGTGCGAGAGATCATAGTTGTCACTGGCGGACAAAACGCCGGCGAATTTCTTCGCCTGCTTTCCAACGGAAAGGAGCTCGGACTGGACCGTATCCACTATACGTACCAGGAAGGTGAGGGCGGTATCGCGGACGCTCTTCGGCTTGCCGAGCCTTTCGTGGAAAAAGAAAAAATCTGCGTTGTCCTTGGTGACAACATCATTGAAAACAACATCCTAGATGCCAAATACGACTTTGAGAGACAGGAACGCGGAGCCCATTTGATACTGAAAGAGGTGACGGACCCCGAACGCTTCGGCTGCCCGGAGATTTCCAGTGGCAGGATCCTCCAGATCGAGGAAAAGCCCAAGAAGCCGAAGTCAAGCTTTGCCGTCACGGGAATTTACTTTTATGATTCTTCCGTCTTTGAAAAGATCGGCCGGACCAAACCCAGTTGGCGTAACGAACTGGAGATAACTGACGTGAATAATATCTACATTCAGGAAGGAACGCTAACTCATAGCACGCTGAATGGCTGGTGGACGGACGCTGGCACCTTTGATTCGCTGTTGCGCGCCACAAATCTGGTTGCCAGCACCGGCGCCAACAAGCTCCCCGGCCGGGGAACCCCTCCCCGCTTGAAAGCGACTTTGGAGTAACTGTTGAAAACAGTTCCCACGCAGAAGGAATTCGCTCCATGAGGGTCCTGGTCACGGGCGGGGCCGGCTTCATCGGATCCAACTTCATCCGCCATTTGCTTGCCCCTCATGCGGATATCCAGGTCTTGAATTTTGACAATCTCTCCTACGCCGGGAATCCGGAGAATCTCGCCGGGATTCAGAATGACGCTCGCTACACTTTCGTCAAGGGAGACATCACCTCTTCCGAGGCGGTGAATCAGCTCTTGGCGCATCCGTTCGACGTTCTTGTGCATTTTGCGGCCGAGACCCACGTCGATCGCAGCATCGAGGACGCAGCTCCATTCCTCGAAACGAATGTTCTGGGGACACATTGTCTCCTCGAAGCGGCGCGCCGCGTCCCGAATCTGCGGTTTATCCACATCAGCACCGACGAAGTTTATGGCAGCGCTCTCTCAGGAGCGTGCTTCACGGAGCAATCTCTGCTTGATCCCCGTAGCCCCTATGCCGCCAGCAAAGCCTCGGCGGAGCACCTCGTCCAGGCCTACGCAAATACTTACAGGCTCTCCACCGTAATCCTTCGTTGTACCAACAACTTTGGACCCTTCCAATTTCCGGAAAAATTGATTCCTTTGTGTATCGCTAATGCTTTGGAAGACAAGCCGCTCCCCGTCTACGGGGATGGCTTGCAGGAGCGCGACTGGCTCTTTGTCGACGATTTCTGTAGGGCCATCGAGAGATCCATCGAGAGGGCAAAACCCGGGTCTCTCTATAACGTTTCTTCAGGCGTCTCGCAGCCCAACTTGAATATTGTGCGGTTGATCTTGCAAACCCTCGGTAAGCCGGAATCGTTGATTCAATATGTGCGGGATCGCCCCGGCCACGACCGGCGCTACGCGCTGGATAGTTCAATAATCCGGAAGGAACTCGAATGGAAGCCTATGGTCCCCTTTGAAGAGGGTATCCGGAGAACGATTGACTGGTATAAGCACAATCCACAGTGGCTGGATCACGCTCGCTCTGGCCAGTATCGCGATTATTACCAGCGCCACTACGATCTCCGCTCGCGGACGCTTCAGACGTGATTGGTCGCGCTGGAAAACCTAGTTCCAAGGCGATGAAGCGAAAGTGCATCGAGTCGCAGGGGTGCCTGGCCTTCCGAGGATTCTGGTCGTGCCGGGGATGGCTCTGCTTACAACTTAAGAAATTCTAGAGACGCAAAGACGATGCGAATTCTGATCACCGGCGCAAGCGGCCTTCTGGGGCACGATCTTGTCGACTGCTTCCAGGAAGACGAGATCCTCGCGCCGCGCTCTCACGAATTGAATATCCTCGAACCTAACCAGGTCTGCAATTTCATCGCGGGGCACAAACTCGACTGGATCATTCACTGCGCAGCCTACACGGATGTCGACGCCAGCGAGGCTCACCAGGACCTCGCGTTCGCTGTAAACCGGGACGCCACAACCAGTCTCAGCCGGGCTGCGGCCGAAACGGGTTCCAGGCTTCTCTACATCAGTACGGACTACGTCTTTGATGGGCTCTCGAATCGGCCGTATGAGCCGCACGATTCCGTCAATCCCATTAATATTTACGGCGTTTCAAAGGCCGCGGGCGAGAGCGCGGTCCGCAATCACGCAAGTCAATGGCTGATCGTGCGTTCGTCTTGGCTCTTTGGGGGGGCGCGCGTGTGCTTCCCCGAGAAAATTCTGCTCGCCGCTGCTTCCCAGCCTCTCGTGAAGGTCGTCAACGATCAAATCGGATCGCCTACCTATACCCGGGATCTCGCGGATGCGATCCGTCGGCTCGTACGCAAAGAAGCCCGTGGCACTCTCCATGTCACGAATTCCGAACACTGCTCTTGGCTTGAATTCGCCCGCGAAATTTTGCGCAAGGCGGGTCGCCAGACTCCCGTGCTCCCCATCAGTTCCGTCGACTCTCAGCGCGCTGCAAAGCGTCCGCCCTATTCGGTCCTCTCGCCGCTTGCCCTGGCCGCCCACGGCATCCGGCTCCGGCCTTGGTCTGATGCTTTGGACGCCTATCTCGACGAGCTGCGGCGCATGCGCAAACTCCGCTAGAGTTTCCAACCCAGTCGATCGGATAATCTCTCGAGTCACCGCGACTAAAGTCTTGGATCCCAGCCATCTGTGTGGCCGCCCTGATTTCCACCTTTTCCACACACTATTTCAGCGGAGAAGAAACGGCGCGCGTCATCATTCCGATTATTCATCACCTCTTTCCCTTCGCCACGCCGCGCGAGCTCCGGTGGATGCACATCGGCATCCGGAAGCTGGCGCACGTTACGGAGTTCGGGGTTTTCAGCATCGCCGTATTTCATGGAATCCGCGGGCCTCGCCCGGGCTGGAACTGGAAGTGGGCCTTGGTTACTTTGATGATCGTGGTGAGTTACGCGGGGCTGGACGAATGGCTTCAGCCCTTTGTCGCCCTCTGGAAACCACGGGGCCGTGATGTTCTGATCGACCTGGCTGGCGCGATTCTCGCGCAGGTATTCGTGTGGGGCTATGCGAAACTCCACGACAACGAGGTTGATCCTGCTGGCTCGATTGTGCCTGCTACCTCTGCCCAGGAACACCTCAACAAGACTTAGGGAATAACCGCTGAAGCTTCGTTCGAGTACGAACTCTCGTCGCCGGTGGAATCCACGGCCGTCGTCACATAGTAGTATGTGACGCCACTCTGCACCGTCGAGTCTGTGTAATTCACGCCTGGCACCAGCGTTCCGTTCAATTTAATGTAGGCGCTTCCGCTGGTCGCGCTGCGGTAGATGTTGTACCCGGAAACCGTAGAGGTGCTCGCGGTCCACGACAGGCTCACTGTATGCTGCGTCGCCTGCACGCCGGTGCCGGACAGCGCGATCGTAACCGGGGAGCCCGCGGCGTTGCTGGTCACCGTAACGCTTCCGCTGCTGCTTCCTGCCGCCGTGGGGTTGAAAATCACGCTGAACGTCATTTTTTGCGATGGTGACAGCGTCACCGGCACGTTTGCACCGCTCAGAGAGTAGCCCGTGCCGCTAGCGCTGATCTGCGAAATCTGTACGCTCGAGTTACCCGTATTCGTGATTGCCTCGTTCTGCGTCGCGGAGGTCCCTGTGTTCACATTGCCGAAGTTCACGTTCGTCGTCGTGAACGAAAGCGTCTGCGTTGCTGCAACGCCGGTACCGGCCAAAGCAACCGTGGTCGGCGAGCCTGGGGCATTGCTGACGATGGAAATCGTTCCGCTCGCCGTCCCGGTGCCGGAGGGTTGAAATTGCGCATTAAAAGTGCTCGATTGGCCTGCATTGATCGACAGCGGCAGACTTAACCCGCTGGTGCTGAAGCCTGTACCCGTCACGCTGGCCTGCGTAATCGTCAGTGTGGCATTGCCGGTATTGCTCAGTTGAATTGTCTGCGAGTTGGTCGAGCCCACCACGACGCTTCCTAGATTCGCGGTTGATGGCGTCAGACTTATGCCCGCTTGAAGCCCTGTGCCGCTGATGGAAATCACCGCGCTGGACCCTTGCGAATTCGTGACTGTAATGTTCCCGCTGACTGTCTCCGCCGCTGTCGGGCTGAACTTCACGTTCATGGCCTGCGTCTGACCCGGCGTGAGGGTAACCGGCAGGCTCACTCCACTCTGAGTTGTATCCTTCGCATTCACGGTAATTTGAGAAATGGTTAGGTTTGCATTCCCGTTATTGGTCAGCGTTACGCTCTTCGTGCTGGAACTCCCTGAATTCACGCTGCCAAAGCTCAGGCTCGTCGGATTGGCAGTAAGCGTCACCGTGGACGCGACACCCGTGCCGCTCAACGCAATCGTTGCGGGCGAGTTTGGGGCATTGCTTGCAACCGTGACCGTCCCCGAAAGATTGCCAGCAGTGGTCGGCGCGAAAACAGCGTTAAAGGTCTTGCTTGTGCCTCCCGCAAGCGTCGCGGGAACCGTTAGACCATTGATGCTGTATCCCGCCCCGCTCACGGCCAGTTGGGAAACTGTCAGCGTCGAACTGCCCGTGTTGGTCAGAGTAAAAGTTTGCGATTTGGTCTGTCCGTCTACCACACTTCCAAACGCAAAACTCGATGGCGAAATACTGAGACCAGCCTGCGTGCCGGTTGCGTTCAGCGAGATAGTCAGCGGCGATGCGTTTGCGTTGCTAGTCACCGTTACAGTCCCCGTAACGCTTCCTGCCGACGTCGGGGCAAACACGACGTTGACTGTCGCACTCGCCGAGGGATTCAATGTCAAGGGTACCGATAATCCGTTCACCGTAAAACCGGGGCCGCCCGCAACGATACTTGTGATTTGCACTGCTGCGTTGCCCGAATTGGTCAGTGTGACATGCAGCGTGGAGTTCGCTCCCGTGGAGACGTTTCCGAAGCTCAAGGAAGTGGGGTTCGCCTGCAGTTGCCCGGAAGGCGTGCTGGAACCGGCTCCCGACATAGAGATCGTCTCCGTTGGATTCGCCGGGTCGTTGCTCGTAATCGTCAGACTGCCCGTGTCTGATCCTGCCGCCGTCGGCTTATACGTCAGTTGCATGGATGCCGACTGGCCGGCGCTTATCGTCCTAGGAGTGGAGATCCCCGTTTCCCCGAACTCGCTGCCAGTAACCGAAATCACGGAAATGGTAAGGTCTGAACTCCCCGTATTCGAAATGCTCACCGTTGAGCTCCCCGTAGAACCGACGCTCACGGTTCCAAACTGAACGGCCGACTGGCTGAGAGAAATCTGTGGCCCCGTGACCGCGGCAGTCGCCGACAAATTCACCGTGGCTGGCGAGCTTCCATCGCTTCCTTGAACGGTCAATGTGCCGTTTACGGCCCCTGCTGCGGTGGGAGTTACTGCCACCGTCAAGTTTCCGGACTGGCCGGTTCCCAGCGACATCGGAAAGCTTGCTCCGGGCAGAGTGAACTGTGGGTTAGAAAACGTGGCCTGCGTAATCGAAAGTGCTGAGCTTCCGGTGTTCGAGATTGCCACAGTCTGCGTGCTTTGCTTCCCCACTGTGACTCTTCCGAAATTGATGCTTGTGGGATTGAGCTGAAACGCGGCTTGGATTGCCTGCTTTGCGCCGCTGACGAGACCAGAACACCCACCCTGGAAGCCCGCGAGGAATACAGTCAAAACCAGAAGCTGAGTCCAAAATGCAGTGCCACCGAGAGCCATACGACCCGGCGCCCTCTTACCCATTGCTCCGGTAAATTCCCCCGTCCGCATCGCCCTACCCTCCGCGCTCTTCATCACAAGTGGAGGGTAATGGTACTGAACGTTCTCCGACTACTGGCGTGAGGAACAAATTCGGGACAGCCGCCGATGCTGTCCATCGGGCAAAGTTCATCCTGCCCTTTGGTTCACGACTTGCCCCTTCGCCCATTTTCAGACATTGCTTGTGAAAAGCTACATTGCGGATTCTTATGTAAGTTATTTATATTCAATCTGTTATAAGGAGGAAGCGGCTGCGGATCCATTCCCACGACTCCCAGAGGCTATCCGGTGCTCCACCACCCTGCTTCCCTGCTCGACCAGGACTCGTTGCCATGAGTCCATGTCTTCGCGGTTCGGCGCTTTCGCTAATGCTAGATGGCTCATTTATGGGCTGCCCTCGAATGGAATCGGGCGATTCGAAACAAACTAAAGATTCCTGGTTGTCCTCGGGTCGCGTCTGGTCTCGCTTTCCGTGAGGCCAGGGAACCTGGTCCCAGATTCCCGAAGGCCCACCTTCCCAGGTGGATTTCGGATGCCCCCGGCTGTTAAGATTCGCGACTTGTTCCACATATCGTAATGCGATATAAAGAGAGGCTGGACGATCCGGGAACTCTGTCATTTTGCGCGGGAGGTTCGACACGCGTCTGGCAACGCCGCAACTGCCGCTCTCGCCGCAGTCTCAATGAGGCCGCGCTCCAATCTCGAAAGAAGACGCAATCTGCGGCTCCCCACTCCCAATGGCCTGTGGGTTTCCTGCAAGTTCGGAGATACTGTCTGGACCTCGCGCGTGGAGGACCTGAGCGCCAGCGGCGCATTCATCGCCACTATGGAGAATCCGCCAGTTGGCTCACGCCTCGAGCTACACTTTTCCCTGCCAGAAGGTCACATCCGGATTCAAGCGGTCGTCCGGAATGTCCGATCTGGACGCGGAGTAGGGGTAGAATTCGTTTCCATGGGCGGTCGTGAATTTGAGATTGTCCTTCAGGTGGTCAGGCGCCTTCTCGGCTAATGCAAAGGCATCCTTGCCCGCGTTTCGTGCGTCACACTGCTTGACAACCGGAAGTTCATTGTTGGATTATATCGTATCACGATATTAATTGTGGGATTCCCATCCCGGAGAAAAGTAATACTGTTATGATCTCCGTCCGAGACTTGACGAAAAAATACGCCCGCAATGCCGCAGTTGACCATATCTCCTTTGAAGTCGGTAAAGGCCAGATAGTTGGCTTTCTCGGCCCGAACGGCGCCGGAAAAACCACAACCATGCGCGTCTTGACCTGCTTTCTTCCGCCGACCTCCGGCGGCGCAAGCGTGGCTGGCTTCGACGTCCTGGAGCAACCGCTCGAAGTCAAGCGGCGCATCGGCTACCTGCCCGAAACTCCGCCGCTGTACCTCGAAATGCGGACCTCCGAATATCTGGCCTTCGTGGGCAGAATCAAGGGCCTCCGGGGAGCCGAACTCGACAAGCGCATCAATTTTGTTCTCGATCGTTGTGCCGTCGCCGATGTGAAGAGCAAGGTCCTTGGAAAACTTTCGAAGGGCTATCGTCAGCGAGTTGGCCTTGCTCAGGCGATCATCCACAATCCCGACGTATTGATTCTGGACGAACCGACCGCCGGGCTCGATCCCAAGCAGATCAATGAAACTCGCGATCTTATCAAGAGCCTTGCCGGTGACCATACGATCATCCTCAGCACGCATATTCTCCCCGAAGTCGAGCAGACCTGTCAGCAGGTGATCATCATCAATAAAGGCAAACTGGTTGCCACCGACTCCGTCAACAATTTGCAGAATCGAGCGCGGGGAGCGGGTTCTGTCTTGATTGAAATCGCCAGCGGAAATGGGACGCTTGATGCTGGCGGCGCGAAAAGCCGCCTGGAACTTGTGGCCGGGGTCACTCGCGTCCTCCTCAAGGATTCCGGTGAGTATGGATTACGTTTTGAGGTCGAAGGCCACAACGATCGGGCCATCCGCGGAGATTTGGTTCGTGCCATAGTTGAGTCTGGTTGGGACCTTCTGGAATTGCGCAGTGCGGCAGTTAGCCTCGAAGAGGTCTTCCTCCAACTCACCGGCGCTTCCGGCGAAGATACAAAGCCCTCGGAAGCTCCGAACATCGAACCAGCGGCCGCTGGCGCCCAGGCATAGGAACCCTTACAATGAGAAATATTTGGATTATCTGCCGGAAAGAACTTCGCAGCTACTTCGTCTCGCCCATCGCTTACTTATTGCTCGCGATGTTCGCCATAATCTTCGCCTTCTTCTTCTGGAATGTTCTGGGTTATTTTGTCTATCTGGGCATGGAGTCCCAGATGCGCGGCGAAATGTTCCCTATGAACCTGAACGAACAGGTCATCCGTCCCCTGGTTTCGAATGTGAGTGTCATCGGCCTGTTCTTCATTCCCATGATCACGATGCGGCTGTTCGCGGAGGAAAAGCGTAGCGGTACCATCGAACTCCTGATAACGTCCCCGATTCGGGACACCGAAATCGTCCTCGGCAAGTGGCTCGCTTCCCTGATCCTCTACGCGACCTTCCTCCTTATCACGGCTGTAAACTTTATCTGGCTTTTCAAGTACGGTAATCCAGATTGGAAACCTCTGGCCGTCGCTTATCTCGGCCTCCTCCTGCAAGCCGGGGCCCTGCTCGCGATCGGCATCTTCATTTCCACCCTTACGCGCAATCAGATTGTTGCTGGTGTCGCTACCTTTGGAGTGTGCCTACTCCTGTGGGTTTTGGAATGGGTGGCGGGTTACGAGACTGCCGCGTGGGCGCAGATCTTGGCCTACTTGTCGGTCGTCACACATTTCGAATCTTTTGCAAAAGGCCTGTTGTCCTCCAAGGATGCGGTCTACTACGCAACCGTAATCATTCTTGGACTCTTTCTAACCGTTCGTTCGGTGGAATCCCTGAGGTGGAGATCGTAAATGAACATGCAGTTGCTCCGTGCGCGCCAGACCAAGTACGTCCTCTACCTGACCTTGTACGTTCTGGTCACCTTGGCCGTCATCGTGATCGCCAATATTCTCGCGGATCGCTACGACAGGTCCTTCGACTCCACGGCGAACAAGCGGTATAGCTTGTCCCCCCAAACAGCAAAAATCGTCAAGGATCTGAAACAACCGGTCACGATCACTTATTTCGATCAGGCCACCAAATTCGAGGGGGCAAAGGATTTGCTTGGGGAATACGCTAATCTTTCTCCGAAAGTGCACATCGCATACGTTGACCCCGATAAGAAACCTGAGCTGGCGAAAGCTGCCAATATCAGTTCCTATGGCACCGCCGTAGTCCAGATCGGAGACCGGAAGGAGCCGGCGCAGAGTTTTACCGAGGAAGGCATCACCGGCGCCTTCATTCGCGATCTCAAAATCTCCAAGCGAACAGTGTGTTTTGTCGAAGGCAGCGGCGAGCATCGCATTGAGGAAACCAGCCGCAGTGGGTTCTCTCATCTCAAAGACCTTCTTGGGAAGGACGAATACGAATCGCAGTCGATCGATCTCGTGGTCAAGGCGGAAGTACCAAGCGATTGCACCGTTCTCGTCGTTGGCGGTCCGATATCGGACTACCAGCAACCGGAAGTGGACGCCATTCAGAAATACGTGGAAAACGGCGGACGCGCCCTGTTCCTACTGGACCCTCCTCTGAAAATGGGCCGCGCCGAGGTCGCGGATAATGCAGCCCTGAACAAAATGCTCGAGGCATGGGGCGTTACCCCGCAAGCTAATTTGATTATTGATTTGAATCCCATTGGCCAGATTGCTGGCTTGGGCCCTCAAGTCGCTCTCGTCACCAGTTACGATCCGCAACCCATCGTCAACGAACTCAAGGGGAACGTCACCGGCTTCCCGCTGGCTCGTTCGCTCGAAATCAAAAATGGTGACAAAACCAGCGTGGACAAACTTTTCAGCTCCAGCGAAACCAGCCTCGCCACAACGAACCTCAGCAATCCGGCGATCGATCCCAAGGATCCCAGGAATACGAAAGGTCCGTTGCTGATTGCCGCCGCAGGCACCTATAAAACGGGTAAGGACAATTCGCAAGGGCGCTTCGTTGTCGTTGGCAGTTCTTCGTGGGCCGCCAATTCCTTCCTCGGATTCAACGGCAATCGCGACTTGGCGCTCAATACCATCAACTGGCTGGCCTCCGACGAAGACCTGATCTCCATTCGCCCGAAAGAGCGCGACGACCGCCGCATCACGCTCACCCGCGCGCAAATGACTTGGATTCGCATCAGTAGCCAGTTTCTTCTGCCTCTCCTGGTTGTGTTCGGCGGGGTCTCCGTGTGGTGGCGTCGGCGCTAGTCGCGGTCCACTTTAGCGGACTCGGTTCAATTCGGCTTTCCAAGGACCTTGGGCATGAAATTTCGTGGGCTATTCATCGCGGTCGTCGTTCTTGCGGTTCTTACCGGGCTCTTGTACTGGTCGAATCACCGCAAGCCGGGGGAAGATTCCTCCGTCAAAGCTGCGCTGAATTCCGCTCCGAGAATACTTTCGCTTAGTCAGCAGGATATCGTTCAGATTTCCATTCAGCACTACGCGCAACAACCGATTGATCTCGTAAAGAACGATTCCGGAACTTGGCAAATCACCCAGCCAACCCCCCTGGCTGCGGACCAGGAAGCCGTCTCCAGTCTGCTCTCCTCGCTGAGCGCCTTGGATTCGGATCGGCTGATTGAAGCAAAGGTGTCCGACCTTGCCCCATACGGCCTTGATTCCCCTCGCCTTGCGCTGAGCGTGACCCGCAAGGACAAGAGGTCGGAAAAGCTCTTGATTGGCGATCGCACACCGACGGGAAATTTCTATTACGCCATGCTTGCAGGCGATCCAAGGCTATTCACTCTCGCCACCTATAACGAGTCGAGTCTCGACAAATCGGCCAACGATCTCCGCGACAAAAAACTAATCACCGCTGATTTCGACAAGGTAAGCCAGATTGAGTTCTCCAATTTTAGCCCCGGAAAGAAGGCTCAAATCACCTTCGTCAGAAACAAGAGCGCTTGGCAGATCTTGAAGCCTCAGCCATATCGGACAGATAACTTTCTGGCGGAAGAATTGGTACGCTCGTTGAAGGACGCCAAAATTGAGTTGGATCCTTCGTTCGACGCGAAGAAAGACGCTGCGGCCTTTCAATCTGCCTCCCCCTTCGCCAGCGTGAAGGTAGTGGGTGCTTCTGGCACACAAGAACTCCAGGTGCGAAAGCTCAAGGACGACTATTACGCCAAATCTTCCGTCCTATCGGGAGTCTACAAGGTGCCGTCGAGCGTCGGGACTTCGCTGAACAAATCCCTTGACGATTTTCGTGACAAAAAATTGTTTGATTTTGGCTACGCTGACCCGGACCAGGTCGAAATCCACGATGGAGACAAGTCCTACTACATTACTCGGTCCGGTTCGGACTGGTGGGGCCCCGACGGCAAGAAATGGGACTCCTCGTTGGTTGAATCTGTCCTGGACAAGTTGCGGGATCTCTCTGCCACCACATTTCCCGCTTCTGGATTCATCATCCCGTCGCTAAGGATCTCTGTACTTTCAAACGACAAGAAGCGCCATGAGTCGGTTGAACTAGCTAAAGGCAAAGACACCTACATTGCGAAACGTGACGGAGAGACGGCTTGGTACGCAATTCCCACTTCCTCCGTAACCGAACTGGAAAAATCTGCTGCCGCCTTGAAGCCCCCCGCACCCCCTATTCCTTCGGCCAAAAAATAGCCTCGCCCGCAGAAGGTTCGGCGTTCTCCTTGCCCTAGAAATGAGCGTCTCCAGGGGCGCTCAGGGTGAATACAGCTCTTTCAGAGAGCGTCCAGAACGGTCTTTTGGGGACAAGATCGGTTCCCCTAATAGCGGCCACCGCACTCCGACGTCCGGGTCATTCCACAATAACGACCGGTCGTTCTGGGGTTCGTAGAATGCCGTCACTTTGTAGGCGACCTGGGCCAACTCCGACAATGTGTAAAACCCGTGTGCGAAGCCTTCCGGAATCCAGACGGTCCTCTGGTCTGTTGACTTCAGGTAAATTCCCGCCCACTTACCGAAGGTTGGCTGACCCGTCCGGATATCCACCGCCACATCGTAGATTTCCCCCTGCAACACCCGGATGAGTTTCCCCTGGGGATGGTTCAGCTGATAGTGCAGGCCGCGGAGAACCCCTTGCTTGGAGAAGGATTGGTTGTCTTGCACGAACCGCGCGGTGATCCCGGCTGCCGCAAACGACCTTTCGTTGTAAGTCTCTAGAAAATGTCCCCGGTTATCCGCAAAAACCTCAGGTTCCAACACAATGACTTCCGCGAGATCCGTTCGATGAATCCGCATGCGTCCCTTCATTCGCGGCGTGGAGCATCGGAGGAGCCGTTTGAATCGCCCGTGACTTTCCCCGTAAAGAGCGGCAGCCGCACGCTTACAGAATACTTCCAAGAACCGGTCTGCGGCCGGTCTTGAGGATATCTGTCCGCTGGATCTTGAGAAAGGGGCAACAAGTGTTCGATCTGGAGTCGCAAGGCCTTCAGTCCCCGGCCGCCGTCAACGGTCCATCGCCCTGAGCCTTCTGGATCGCGGCGCGCCGCGAAATCAGCCCCGCGTCGCGAATCTTGTAAATGAGCGCTCGATAGCTGATTTTTAGGGCTTGTGCCGTCTTGCGTCGGTTCCATTGGTTCGCGCGCAATGTCTCGAGGATTACGTTACGCTCCATCTCTTTTATCGCGTCTTTGGACATGCGCTTCAGAGTGTTTGCCACTCCTCCACCGCCAATATTCATGACCGAGGTTTTTCCCCGGCGGGTCGCGGGATCTTGATACATCTCTGCTTCCGGCCCGAGCAGAACATACCGTGCAACGCCGTTCGACAGTTCCCGGATATTGCCGGCCCACGTGAGATTCTTCAGGTATTCCAGCATCTCCGGCGGAAACGCTTCCGTTTTGATTTCAAACTGTTTCTCGAATTGTTTTCGAAAGTATTCGGCAAGCAGGGGAATATCTTCGCGCCGTTCCCGCAGTTCGGGCATCTTCAACCGGAAGACGTGAATTCGGTAATAAAGGTCCTCGCGAAAACGCCCCGCCTGCTTCTCCTGATCCAGATCCTTATTTGTCGCACAAATCAGGCGAGCATCTACCTTGCGTTCGGAATGGTCTCCGATTCGGGAAAAAGTGCCGTCCTGGAGGAAGTGCAAAAGCTTGCTCTGTAAGTTGAGGTCGAGATCGGCGATTTCATCAAGGAAAAGTGTCCCACGATGCGCCATCTCCACACGGCCTGGTTTTACGCTGTTCGCACCGGTAAAGGCGCCCTTTTCATATCCGAACAGTTCGCTTTCCAACAATGTGCTCGGGATGGCAGCGCAATTCACCTTCACAAACTCGCCGGCGCCGTATTCAGAGTTTCGATGCATCCACCGGGCAAGCACCTCTTTCCCGGTTCCACCCTCGCCCCATATCAATACCGGAACATTCGCCTGGCAAATCCTCACGGCTCGTGCAAATAGCTCCGACATCACGGGCGACCGGCCGAATATGATCTCCTCCGGGAGCGTTGCGCCCTGCCTGCCGCTACCTCCGAGTTTGTTGGAACCCGATGTTTCCATGGCAATCCGAACTATTTTGAATGCATTTACCCCGCCAAATGAAATCGACGACGCACCTTCAAAACGTGCCCCGCCTCCCGAGTAAGTCAATTTAAATTAGTAGTTTACGCAGAATGAACGAAAGGGTAGTTGTAGTACCCCCCTAAGGAGGACAAAGACTATCTCAGCAGCTTGCGGGAACTTTACAGCACACTTCGAGGAACGAATCTTCTCATTTCCGGCAGAAAATATTAGGACTACTGTCCTCGCCGATCGATACCGGAGACGATCTTCGTTTGACCGCTCTGGTACACATCGAGTTTTTCGGAGACCCATGCGGCCCAGGACAGATGAAATTAGCTCTTGGTCGGTTCGCTTCGCCATTGCTCAAGGAATGCTGCGTTAAATCCGCACTTTTGGGCGGTTCGTGGACGGCCGTACTTTTGCTAAGCTCGCACCACTTCGCCCCTCACGATGTCGTACCTCTCGATGATAGCCGCCACCCCCATCCGAGACTCGCCTTCTTCAAGCCGCTTTTCCACTCGTACGACTTTTCCTTGAGCGCGCACGAAAACATCCGATCCATGCGTAATTTCCCCTGGCAGCGTCAACGTCAAATCCAGATCGCTGCCCGCCTCCAGGTCGCGCTCCACAACAAAGTACAAACCTTTGGTGGAGATGTCCCGCGTCCTTCCCTCTTGTCGCAGCACGATCTTTTCAGCTGCAGATCGAATGCTTACGGGGAGTGTCAAGTCATAACGTCGGGCTAGGCGGCGTTCCGTCATTAATGACATCTTCTGCTCCGTCTATGGCTCGGCTCGCCGTGCCATCAATACGTAAGGAAACCTGCAGAGAACCGGAAACCCTGACACTTCGACACTTTCAAGAAATCAAACTTTGCGCTGAATCACTTGCCTGCGTGCCGAACTCCTCATCATCACTCGCATACACCGCTCTCACAATCTGACGCAACGCAGATTCTCTCGGCCATAAATTTCGAGATTGCCCGCAATTCAGAAGAGCCGTGGAAAGCTACCATCCAGACTGAGGCCCCATCCCTGCCTGACTCTACTAACACACTTGGAACAAATGGATTGCTCGCTGGGCAACATACCTTGGATGACTTGAACTCGCAAGTTTTCTTTTGTACGGTGCTACCTTCTCAAGAACGCGGCGTACTGGGCCCTCGTGGTCGGCTACGAATCCTGCTTGGCCCCAACCGGAGCAGGCACCGCCGCGTTATTTGCCGGCTGGGTAGAGGAATTCCTCCGGCTTCGAGGAGTGTCCAAATTAAACTGCCGCATCTTGTAGAGCAGCGCCTTATAGCTGATTCCCAGCATCTTCGCTGCGTCCTTGCGGCACCACCGCGTCTTTTCCAGAGCGTCCGCGATAGCTTCCATTTCCGCTTCGTCTTTCAGGCCTCGTACCAGCGCCTTTAATCCTTGTTCGCGGGCAACTGGGGCTTCCTCTCGCGGCGAGGTCCGCTGCCGTGTCGCGGACATCTCCACGAGTTCCCGCAAGCTCCCTTCGTCGTCCTCCAAAATCACGTAGCGCTTCACGAAATTTTCTAGTTCCCGCAAGTTTCCTGGCCAGGGATAATTCAGCGCCGCATCCAGCAAATGCTTCGACGGGACCTGGGGCGCCTTCCCGAACTTCTCGCTGTACTTCTCCAGGAAGTGCTTGAACAAAAGAGGAATTTCCGATGTCCGCTCGCGCAACGGCGGCACGTTGATCGAAAGCACATTCAATCGGTAATACAAATCCTCCCGGAACTTTCCCGTTTTCATCGCTTCGTGTACGTCCACATTGGTGGCCGCAAGCACTCGCACATCCGTTTCCACCAGGTGCCGTCCGCCAAGCCTCGAATATTGATGGTCCTGCAAAACATGCAACAATTTCGCCTGCAGGTGCACCGACATTTCCGCAATCTCGTCGAGGAAAATGGTTCCCTTGTTCGCCATCTCAAACTTCCCGGGCTTTGCGCGTACAGCGCCTGTGAATGCGCCTTGTTCGAAACCGAACAGTTCGGATTCCAGCAGTTCTCCGGGGAGCGCCGCGCAGTTCACCTTGACGAAGGCTTGATTTCTCCGCTTGGACCGTAGATGAATCATCCGCGCGACCACTTCCTTCCCGACTCCGCTCTCCCCGCAAACAAAAACAGGAACGTCCACAGGTGCGATCTGAAGAATCTGTTGCCGGATGCGCACCATCTGCGGGCTCGCTGCCAGAAAGCTCAGGTCCTCGGTAACCTGGTCGCAAAAGTCCCTCAAAGCCTGATTCTCCTGCGTCAGTTGTTTCTTCTGGCGGGACTTCAGCATTGCAGCTTCCAGCTCGGTTTTTTCGAACGGCTTTGTCAGGTAGTCGTGTGCTCCCAACCGTATCGCCTCGACCACCGTCCCGACCTCGTTCGAACACGACAGCATGATCACGTTCAGGCTGCGGTCCAAGTGCATCAATTCCTGCAGTGTCTCGAGGCCACCCATCTCGGGCATTAGGACATCAAGGATGATGAAATCCGGCCTCACTCCGCCGCTCACCTTGCGGATGGCATCTTTTCCACTGCTCACCGCTTCGACGTCAAATCCTTCCACTTCCAAAAGCGTCTGCAGATACTTCCGGATGCTCGGTTCATCATCTACGACAAGAATTTTTTCTTTCACGGTCATGTAGCCTTCCCCTTTTCCCCAAACTTCACAACGTTCAGCCTTGATCCATCGGCAGTAGAAACGCGAATGTACTTCCCCGCATGGATTCGCTCTCTACCCAGATCTTTCCTCGATGCGCCTGGATAAGGCGCTTGGCGATAGCCAACCCCAGGCCCATTCCCGATGTGTTGCGATCGACACGCACAAAATCCTCAAAGATTTCCTGGTGATGCTCGGGCGCGATGCCGGTCCCGGAATCAGTGACGCTCACTTCTACGCTATTCGGTCGCGGTAGCCGGAACCTCCGGCGCTCTTCCACCGGCGCTATCTCTGCCACGCGCCTCTCCCAAAAGTGCGGCTTGGCCCGCAGGCTCACAGTTCCTCCCGCCGGTGTGTGCTTCAGTGCGTTGTCCAACAGATTTGCCGCTGCCTGTTGCACTTTCTGATAATCGAATCGGAATGTCGGAATGGACGGATCCAGCTGCGAATCCAACTTCACTCCCTTTCGTTTGAAGGCCTCGGACCAGCGGCTTGTCATCTCTTCCAGGCAATCCCGCAAGTCATTTTCGCGCAATTGCAAAACCAACTTGCCGCTTTCCAACGCGGAGTAGTTCAGGAACATCGAAACCAGGCGAACGAGCCGCTCGCAGCTCTCTTTGGATTCTTCCAAAATGTCTTTTTGTTTATCGCTCAGCTTGCCCAGTGAGCTGGAGAGGAGAAGATCGTAATACCCCTTGATCACTGCTAGAGGTGTTTTCAACTCATGGGCGGCAGAGGCCAAAAATACGGTCTTCTGCCTGTTGACTTCCTGCAGCTTCAGATACGCGGCAAGCAGGTTGCGGTAGGTAATTTCACGCTCCTGCAGCAACTCCTGCACGGTCGGCTGCACCGCCCCCGATCCACTCTCGCGGTGGCTCGGTTCATTTACCAACTGAATGGCAATCCAATCCGACTGCGGAATCCAGTGTAAACGCGCGTGAAAGACTTTTGCCCCATCCCCACCGCTTAGTGCAATCTTATGTTCCCCGTTATCGATCCTCCGGGAAATCTCTTGGGGCAGGACCTTGAGCGCGTCCTCAAGAATGTTTAGCCCAGCAATATCCGCCAAGCCATGCTCCTCAAGGCACTGTTTCGCACGTGCGTTCGCCATCAGGACGCGTCCGTCCCGGTCTGCCACAACGATTCCCCCGTCCACCGCGTCGAGCAGCGCCCGCACATTGTCCGCGGGAAAATGAATTCCACTCGGCCCTGCTTGCCCCACAGTCGAAGTACTCCCGGTCCCCATGCGTCTCCCGCGTCTGCTTAGGATAGTGGTAAAAATTTTCCCGTTGCTGTTTCATACTTTCAAACGCACTGCGCACTGTCAATGGTAAAAGCGTTCCATTTGCACATTTTGGGAAAAGGGCTGCTCAATCCTTCCCGTGTCTCAGCGAAGTCTCAAGTTGATGTTCTCAATGACTTTCTAATTCCTTCCGTATCTTCTGCTTACGAACAATTGCGACTCTCCGCACTGGCACAAAACCTGCTGACAGTTGTACTAGTTCCCGAGTACTAAGACTCGAAACTTATGGACCTGCGCGTTGACCAATTGAAGGAGGGTGTTCGCGTGGATTCGCAGCGGGCACGCCGTTCCCCTCGAATTCGCCTGCAAGTGCCCGTATTTCTTAGAGCTTCGGATGCTTCCGGCACGGAGTTCATTGAACTGACTAGAACGCTTAATATCAGTGCCACGGGCGCTTGTATCACCTCAACCCATCTCCTACGACCGGAACAAAGCGTTCTTCTCACGATCCCAGCTCCTTCTCCGTCGTCCTCCAGCCTGATTCCGAGCGAAACCCCCCCGATCCAGGCCAAAGTCAAGCGCCAGGAGATCCTGGGAGATCAGCGCCTCTTTGGACTGGAATTTCTCCGTCCTCTTGAGTAAATCCTTGGAGCTTTGGGGCTCCTGGCCCCCTCTCCCAGCTAGCCCTTGACTCGATTGGTCCATACATGCCCTCGCTTATCTTCCAATTTTGTAATAGGATAGGAGCTCATTGAGGGTCAATTAGGGTGCTCGCGTGTCCTTGCTGGCTTGCTCCAGATTGGCAGCCGGTTTGCTCCCTATGCAAGTAGCTCTCAGACTGTGCTTGCCCCAAACCCCGCGGGGATAGGCAGAATTGTAGGAAAATCCCGGCCATGCCCAGCCCCGGTGCCCCCGAGGCCCCGCGTTTGCCCATTGAAGACGCTTATCTCGAGCTGTTGTCGGACACGCTCGAAGGCCTCGACCCCGCCGTCCGCGCACAGTTCTTGCAGCGCTACTTTCGCGCGATCACTCAACTCGAATTCCATGTCACCGACTGCCTGAAATTGTGGGACGAAATGCTTTCGCGGCGTCGCCAGTTAAATGAAGCCCTCGGCCGCCAAGTTTCTCTGAAAACAGTTTTGATGGACGTCCTTTCTACCTCTGGCTTCCTTCGCGTCCCCGTCATCCTGGAGTACGACGAGCTCAAGCGCATCCAGCTGAGCGCCGTCACCGACCCGCTCACTGGCCTTTACAATCGTCGCCTCTTTGCCGAGTCTTTCGAAAAAGAATTGAATCGCGCCCGCCGCTACGGTCTTCCGCTTGGCATCGTCATTCTCGACCTACACCGGTTCAAGGAAGTGAACGACAAGTACGGCCACCCGGTCGGCGACCAGGTCTTGCGCGCGGCGGCAACTACTCTTCGAAAAGCGCTACGGACTTCCGATTCCGCTTTTCGTATCGGCGGCGACGAATTTGCTGTCCTTCTTCCGCAAACCGACGCGGCGCAAGCCATCGCTTTAAGCCGTCGCATCGAAGCAGTCTTTGCCGAGACCCTGCGCCCCATTCAATTGGCTTTCGCCGTGACGATGGACCACGGCATCGCCACGTTTCCCCAGGATGGCGACCAGGCCGAACAGTTGATCCACGTCGCCGACGAGCGCCTTTATCGCTTCAAGCATGCGAATCACTCTCGCGCTTCCGGCGAACCCAACCTTCCAGCATCTTCCGCTTCGGAACTCCAAACAGCCCCGCCGCCTCCGATTTCAATCCGATCCGGCAAGTCCGCGGAGGTCATCGCTCCCGACTTCGCAGCCGCTTCTTCGGCTGCCGCAGACGCAATTCTTGGGCAGGCCGCCGCTCCAAGATCAACGGCAATCTATGCTGTCCAGCGCAAGGCCGAGCGCGTCTCCATGTCCGGCACCAATGCTTACGCAATCATCGGGGATCAGGCCAATCGTCGTGCCCGCGTTCTTGACCTGGGCTTCGGCGGCGTCGCTTTAGAGTTCGAACAGTCTGAGGACCTGCCGGAGAATATCCTCGCGATACTCCACGTTCCCATACTTCCTCCTGTCCGTGTTTACCTTCGTCCTGTCTGGTCCCGCCGCACTTCCGAAGGAACTTTTCGATTCGGCTGCCACTTCGTCTCATAAACCGGCGGTTTTGATTCCCACCTGCCTCCCCCCGATGAGTAGTCGGCCGAAATCCCAAACTTTTGCAATTCTGTAACCCGCAATGAGCAGTTCCGCCGTACCCTCCTGTTCAACCGTACAGGTTCCGCATAACCCAATCCTGTCCCACAACTGTACCCGGGACAGGTTGCCTGTGCTGGCCGCAAAACGATAATTTGGGATTTCCGAATCTGAGGGGGTTCGCGCCAGGGGTGTTCTCGCACCGCCGCAATTCGTTCTCTTTCCGAGGCCTTCATTGGCTTACGTTCAGCTTGAGCCTTTCTCTCTTTCTTGCCGGCTGCGCAACCGTTTCCTCCACTCCGCATCCACTGCCCTCTCAAGCCGTTCTTTCGCTTTCTGCCACCAGCTTCAATTTCAACACGGTCACCGTTGGCAAGGCCGCCACGCAGACCTTGCACATCACAAACACCGGCACCGCTCCTCTGACCATCAGTTCCCTCACCCTAAAGAGCCAGCAATTTTCGATCACGGGACCCGCCGTTCCGCGCACGGTTCTTCCCTCGCAGGAAGTGGACTACACCGTTTCCTTCGTCCCCACCCAGGCGGGAAGCCTTTCCGCGTCTTTGCAGATCGCCACAAATGCGGAGGCTGCGCCAGCAGCGGTATCCCTCGCCGGCACTGGCCAAAGCGCCTACGCCACCTTGCAGGTCACTCCGGCTGCAGTTAGCTTCGGCAGTCTGAAATTGCAGACCACTGCCACCCAGAACGTCACTCTGAAAAACACCGGTGATATCAACATGACCGTCAACGGTGTAACGGTCACTGGCGCTGGCTTCGGCTATTCCAGTCTCTCACCCGGTTACACCCTACCCCCCAACAAGTCCGTGACCTTCCAAGTTTGGTTCAAACCCCAGACGGTCGGCGCAGCCTCCGGCACCGTCACCATCCTCAGCGCGAATATCGCTTCGCCGGAAGAGATCCCTCTCACCGGTTCAGCCACCAACCCCTCCAGTCCCCCTCCCACGCAACCGGTTCAGCACACGGTTTCCCTTTCCTGGCAGCCAAGCAACAGCCCGATTACCGGTTATCGCGTCTATCGGAGCTCTGTTTCCGGCACCGATTTCATCCCTCTCACCGCCACTGTCACTTCGCTTCAGTACACAGATAACACCGTAGCGTCAGGAAACACGTACTACTACGTGGTTACTGCCGTGGACTCTTCCGGTAGCGAGAGCCCCTATTCCAATCAGGCCACCGCTGTCATCCCGTCCCCCTAACTCGGCACTTGGAGCCGATTTTGCCTCCGATTTTGAATTTTTCGTCCCTTCCCGTATAATCAGTGATTGTCTTGTGACCTAGCGACGCGGCTGTAGACCTTCCGTCCGTCCCTTGCCGTGCAGACCGGCCACAACAGATTGGAGACCCATGAAATCCGGTATTCACCCCGACTATCATCCCGTTACCGTGCACTGTGCCTGCGGGAGCACGTTCCAAACCCGTTCCACAATAAAGGGCGACATGCTCCGCGTTGAAATTTGCTCCAGTTGTCACCCCTTCTTCACGGGCAAACAGAAGCTGATAGACACCGCCGGGCGCGTTGAGCGCTTTCAGAAGAAATACGCCAACGTCCCCGCCGCGGCCAAGAAGTAAATTCTCTCTGGCAACACGGGTTTCCTCAAACGGGCCGGCCGCTCCGGCCCGTTTTTTGTTTTCACCGTTTTGTCCACCTTCCTCTCTCCGTGTAGAATCTCTTTCCAACGTGGCCACGCAATCTCGTATGTTCGACGGCGCGCCCGACAGCGGCCTGGTGGAAACTGGGCCGCCCCGCGTCACGCTCCGCAACGCCTTCCTGCACCCTTTCGATTCCGCCATCGCCGCTGCGCGAACGTGCTACTCCTCTCATCTGATCGTGCCGGACGAGATTACGGACAAGCAGCGCCTGAACATTGGAGCCGCCACTTTCTATAGCGGCCATCACACCGTCTATCAGCATGCCCATTTTGAATTCGGCCTCGAAAACATCAGCCGGCAGTTTGTCTGGAGCTTTCTCCACGCCCACCCTTTTTATAACTCCGAGCAGCAAAGCCAGCGCTACGTCCGTCTCAACCGCGCCCAAGCATACGTTCCCCCGCTCTCCCTCTTCTTCGATGAGACCTCAAGAAATATCTATGAAAACGCCGCCGCTCAGGCCTGGGCGTACTACGGCGAGCTCTCCTCTCTGCTCGTTCCCGACGCTCGTGCCATTCTCAGCGACATCTGGCACATCGGCCCGATGTCGCACCCCAAGCGCATCCAGAAAATCGAACGCTCCGCGGAGAAACGCTCCATCGAAATCGCCCGCTACGTTCTTCCTGTCGCTGCTTTCACCACCATGGTCCACACCGTTTCTGGAATCGTTCTCCACCGTCTGTGGCGCATGTGCTCGGCTTCCGACACTCCCAGCGAAGCTCGCATCATCATTGGTGAAATGGTCGCCCAAGTGCGCCAACTCGATCCTCAGTTTTTCGATCGGTTTGGCACTTCCCCCCTGGAGGAACTGCCAGAATGGAAGGAAGTAGTCGCCGCCAAGACTGGCGCGGACGCTTTTGCTCGCGAATTCGACGCCACTCTTGAAGGCAAGACTTCGCGTCTCGTGGATTATTCTCCCAACGCCCCGCGCATCATCGGAGAATCGTATCGAGCCGTCCTCGGCCTTCCCGAGTCGGCTTGTCCCGATGCGGACGCCATCGATCGCCTCCTGAACCCCGCCCGTAACCCCTACCGCCTGGAGACTCTCAACATCGGCGTCCACGCTCCGATGATGCGTGCGCTCCAGCATGCCAACTACACATTTGCCAAGAAAATCAGCCACACGGCGGATAGCCAGGATCAGCGCCATCGAATGGTTCCCGGCTCTCGTCCGCTGCTGACCCTCGCCGATACGCGCGAGCCCGATTACATCACTCCTGTCCTTTTGAACGACAATCCGCGGGCCAGGGAACTTTATGTCCGCGCCATGCACGACGCCTGGTCGGCCAAAAATCGCCTGCTCGACCGCGGCGTGCCTCCCGAAATCGCTCTCTATCTTCTCCCCAACGCCAAGTCTATCCGTCTGGTCGAAACCGGCAACCTGCTCCACCTTCTCCATAAATGGACCATGCGCACCTGCTTTAACGCCCAGGAAGAAATCTACAATGCCTCGATGGACGAAATCGCTCAACTCCGCGAAGTCCACCCGCAATTCTCCCGCTACATCGGTCCACCCTGCCATCTCCGTGCCGGCATCACCACACCTATCTGCACCGAAGGGTCTCACTTCTGCGGCGTAAAAGTCTGGCTCGATTTCCCCAACACGCCTCGCCGGATTTGAAACGTGGCGATATCGCCAAACGTCGTATAAACCAGCTTGGAGGGCTATCGTGTTCTCCTACCCTCAGCGGCTTTTGGCTCTCGCTTCCGCCGGGTTTCTAATTCCGCCCGTCCCCACGAAGGCTATGGAAACTCCGCTCTCTGATACTGCCGTCCGCGAGGCATATTTCCTCGGCCAACATCACGACGAAATCTTTTCGGACTTCATCCAAAAGTATGGAGTCCCATTGCCGACGCCAAAAACTGGTCCTCAGATCGCTTCGGTTGCTTTTCTTACCCCGTACGCGCTGACTGCAATCAATTCCAATCGGCATGCCGGCGTTTATAGTGCACAGCAAGCGCAAATCGACCACGACAGAGCACTCGAGGTGGTCCGCGTCGTCATTCAGATCTGGTTAACAAGCTCCTATGGTGTTTACATCGTTCAGCCAGGCGACTCGCGTACCGCAGGCCCCAGGGGGTTGCGGCTCCGCTCACCCGATTTTTGGCGGGATTTTCGCGTTCGCGTCATCCAGCGGGATCAGCTCATCATTCCTATGACTGCTTCCGGTGAACCTCAATGGAACTGCGGGCCAGATTCAGGCTGCGAGTTATCCGGTGCCGCCATCACTTTCGAATATTCCGCGAAAGTATTCGTGGGGGATACTGCCACCGTCCTGGTGACTCCGCCCGAAGGCGATCCTGTCTCCGTCGACTTCGACCTCACTTCGCTCCTTTGATCGGTAAGATCAAGGCTTTCAACTAAACTTTCTTGTTACCTCTCTACTTCTTCAACCCAAATTTCAGCTTCTCCATCGCAATGTCACCGGTCCATCCATCGGGTGCACCATCGGCAATCCACTCCGCCGTGATTCCAGCAGGCCCTGCTTCAAGGCGAAGTACCACTTCGCTGGCCGGTCGGCGTCGTCAATCAGCATCAGCTTCGGATCATGCTTCAATCCTTCGGACTGCTGAATCATCGTCTCCTGGTCCTGCCGCAGGAATACCCTCGCAAAGATCTGGAAAATAGAAACGGGGAACGGCAGGTTCCACGCCGCCACAAAATCGATTCGGCACAAGTCCCGCCTTACCGGCGTCACCGTCGCACGGCTCGAAAACCACAGTTTTCCGCTTCGATCGATCTCCGTGCGTATGTTCGGCAGCACAAAATCGATCGTCGTCGTCACGGTCTCCCCGGTCAGCTTAGCCAGCAACTTATAGGGCGCGCTGTTCGCGCTCGGCTTGTGCGGGCTCATCCGGAAACCATTGGGAATCGGCTCAAACTGCTTTGCTTTTTCGTGAATGCTCGCCTTGCTCCGCCAAAACCACGACTGGTGCACGAACGGCCCATGTGCCGGATCCATAAGCCCGATAATCCCGTGGTCTATATGGGACGGCAGCTCGCACTCGAGCCGCGCAATCTTGAAGCTCTTACTGAATTTCTCCAACTCCGGCACGCTAGGCAACTTCTCCGGCAACCGCGTCCCCGGAGCGTTCACGTAGACCCACACGTACCCGTCGCGTTCCTCGCACGGAAAATGCCCGGCCGCGATTCGGTCCACCTTTAGTTTGTCGTGGCTCGTTAACGAAGGAATAAGCGTGCACCTGCCGCTACACGCATCGAACTCCCAGCCGTGATAACTGCACTGCACATTCTTCCCGTCAAAGTGCCCGTAGGACAACGGAATCCCCCGGTGTGGGCAGGCATCGCGCATGGCAAACGCCTGGCCTTCGGTCGTTCGTCCGATAACCAGTGGCACTTCCAGCAGCGTCGCCGTGGCCAGGTTCTTTCCATGAACCTCATCGCTGCGCAAAGCTGGGTACCAAAAGTCGCACAGGAAACCGGCGTCATTCTTCAGTGTGCTCTCCGCCAACCCGTCCACCGAACTTTCCAGCGCCGCCCGTACTGCTTCGCTCATCGGTTACGCTCGCATTCTTTGGTCTTGCCGCCAAATCGCATCCTAGTACACCCGCGACTCCCCGGCAATCTGACCGCGCCCCACTCATCAAAGCGACGCATCACACAATCGATATTAGCCTTCCGATTCCGGCATCGCTCTTTCTGCTATAATACTTCCTGCAATGTACTCCCTCTTTCATTAGCTGCCTCACTTTTTGCGCCCACCCGGGCGCCGCGCCTTTCTCCGTCTGTCGCCGATCACCAACCACCAGTCACCGCTCTCCCGTGACTCTAACCCCATGGAGAAAAGGATTTCCAATGTCGGTTCTCACACTTTCCGAAAAACTCGATCAGCTCGACGCCCGCTATCAGGAAATGACCCACGAGCTTTCCTCGCCCGAAGTCGTATCCGACTCCGCCCGCTTCCAGAAGCTCGCCAAACAGCACTCCGAACTCGAGGACATCGTCAACAAGCACCGCGAATATAAGCAGATCGAAAAGGATCTCGCCGGGGCTCGCCAGGTAGTCGTCGAGTCCGAAGACGCGGACATGCGCCACATGGCCCAGGAAGAGGAAAAGCAGCTCTGCGTCCGCAAGGCGCAGGCCGAACACGAACTGAAGCTGCTCCTCCTCCCCAAGGACCCCAACGACGACAAGAACATCATCCTCGAAATTCGCGCCGGCACCGGCGGTGATGAAGCTGGCATTTTCGCTGGCGATCTCTTCCGCATGTACTCGCGCTATGCCGAAACCCAAGGTTGGAAAGTCGAAGTGATGGAAAGCTCTCCCGCCTCCATGGGCGGCGTGAAGGAAATTGTCGCCGCCATTCAGGGCCACAAGGTCTATTCCAAACTAAAGTACGAAAGTGGCGTTCACCGGGTCCAGCGCGTACCAGCAACCGAAACGCAGGGCCGCATCCACACCTCCGCGGCAACTGTCGCCGTACTTCCCGAAGCCGACGAAATCGACATCAAAATCGAACCCAAGGATCTCCGTATCGACACCTTTTGTTCCTCGGGCCCAGGCGGTCAATCCGTTAACACTACCTACTCCGCTGTCCGCATCACGCACCTTCCCACTGGCCTGGTCGTCTCCCAGCAGGACGAAAAATCACAAATCAAGAACCGCGCGAAAGCCATGCGCGTGCTGCGTTCCCGCCTCTACGAACTCGAACTCGAAAAGCAGCAGGCCGCCATCACTGCCGAGCGCCGCGGCCAGATCAAAACCGGCGACCGTTCTGAAAAAATCCGCACCTACAATTACCCACAGAATCGCGTCACAGACCATCGCATCGGCCTGACCATCCACCAACTTACCGAAGTCATGGACGGCAAGCTCGCTCCGATGGTCGACGGTCTGGTCACCCATTACGAAGCCGAGCGCCTCAAGCACGAGCTCGCCGAAGCCTGATGGGCATTAATTCTGTCGTTCCGACCGAAGTGCCGTGGCGTTCGCGGCACGCGCTGGACGGATCAAGGCCCAAGCTGAAAACTAAATTCTGATGGCCGAACCCGAAACAAAATCCGACGATTTGCGTTCCCTGCTTAGAGAAGGCATCCATCTCCTTCGCGAAGCCCGCGTACCTTCAGACACGCTCGCCGCCGAGCTTCTCCTTCTTCACGCCACCGGCCGCGATCGTACCTGGCTCTACGCCCATCCAGAGGAACACTTGGATCCACCCGTCGCTGCAAGGTACTACGCGCTAATCCGTCGCCGTGCCGCCGGCGAGCCCACCCAACACCTAACCGGCCATCAGGAATTCTGGGGGCTCGATCTTGAAGTCACTCCCGACGTCCTCATCCCCCGCCCGGAAACCGAGCATCTCATCGAAGTTGCTCTCGATCGCCTCGCGGTCCGCGAGATTCGCGCGGGCCGTTCTCCCAAGCTTTCCGGCGAAAACATCTCCCTCGTGGACATTGGCACCGGCTCCGGCTGCATCGCTATCGCCCTTGCCAAGGAGCTTCCCGCCGCCTGCATCTACGCCACCGACATTTCCGCCGCAGCTCTCTGCGTGGCCCAACGCAATGCCGACCGTCTTGGTTTCACCAACCGGATCAACTTCGCGCAATCCGATCTTTTCGCCGCTTTCTCTTCTGGCCAGTCACTAGTCACCAATCACCAGTCGCTTGTTCTCGACCTCGTAGTCAGCAACCCACCTTATATTTCCCGCCGCGAAGCCCCTTCGCTTCCTATTGAAGTCCGCGAACACGAGCCGCACCTCGCGCTCATCGGAGGCGAGGAAGGCTACGAACTCTACGGCCGCCTCATTCCGCAAGCCGCAAGCTTCCTGAATCCGGGCGGTCTCTTGGTCCTCGAGCTGGGTCACGACTCGCTCCCCGCCGTGCGCCCCCTTCTCGAATCCCCCAACTGGGCCAACCTCCTCGTCACCAACGACCTCGCCGGTATCCCTCGTGTCCTCTCCGCCGAACGCACCGCCCACCAGTCAGAACCTCTCCCCATCGGTTAGACGCAGACCCTCATGACCTGCGTCAGGTGAGCGCTCGTAACCTGCTAGACGCATACTGCAAACCCGAATTCCGTTTTTCAATTCTCCATTTTCTATTTTCCATCTCTCGCCATCTCGCGAATCCGATTCAAATATCCGACGTAAATCGGAATCGGAATGTCCGGTGAATCTCCGTCGTTCAAGAAGTGTTCCAACCGAATCTCCAACGGAATATTCGAAATCACCTCGCGAAACCTGGGCATCTGCAGGTACTTCACCTTCCAGATCTCCAGCATCTCCGACCGGAACTCTTCACTGATGAATCCCATCTTTCGGTCTCCAAGATAAATCCCGTCGAAATGATGCTCGGCCATCATCTTCTTCAAGGGATCGCCGTCCGGAGAAAACAGATAAACGAGCTGAAACGTGTCTGCCAGATCGCCCCAAAGAACCTTCTCTTCGAACGCCGTAAATCGAAACGCCGTTTCGCCCCGCTCCTGCACCGTCCGCGCATGGTCGCCGTCCTTCAGCCGGTGCTCGTTCAACTGTTCCTGAAACCATCGCAGCTTTTCTGTCTTCAGATTGGCCCTCAGGAACTCCACCGCGTACGCATTCGGCAGATAAATCTTCGGATCCTCATCAAGCCGTGCGAGCCAACTGCTCCAGTCCCTCCCTTCAAGCTGTTTGGCCAGTTGTTTCAATTCCTCGACGGTCACATCCGGGTGATACTTTACCGATTGCCAGAAATGCTCCGTCGAATCGTACGTCGCGCCATACAACCGGATTCCCTCCTCGATCGGATACCAGTTCGACAGTACCCTGGCCGCAATGATCGGTGAAGCGCTCCAACAATCCCACGCATGTTTCCACTTCTTCTGCACTGCCAGAAACGCCTCCGCGTACCCGGGTGGCACCGGCTCTTTCACCTGCGCGATCGCCTCGCGTAACTCCTCACTCGTGTGCGTCACCAGTGCCTCCACCGGCCGCTCATCTTCCATCGACACGGTGCGGCTTTCCACGGCTTCTCGAAGCAGGGCACCCTCCAAACTCTGAATCTCTGCCTCGCTAATTTTGCCCTTCCACCGCTCGCCCTGCGCCTTGATGTACGGAAATGTCTCCGACAGTGACTCAAACTCGATGAACCCATGAATCGCAAACATCACGGGCTTCCCATCCTTCATCAACACCCGCGACGGCGTAACGACTTCCTTCAAAGGAATCGGCACCGCACGGACCGCCCCACCCCCCAGTGCAGCGAACAAAACGGATATCCCAATTTTCTTTATCATTTCCACGTCCTCACCTGTTTTTCAAATACTCTTGCCGAAAAGCCACCGAAATCATTCCACAAACTGCTCTCTGACTGGAGACCTTTCCTCCGCCATTGCCTAATCTCATAGTTGCGCCGTACGCTGTCCCTATGCCGGACTTTGCCCGCTTCCGCGCCAAGCACGACCCCGCCTCGCAAGCCGAGGAAGCGCTCCTCCACTGTTCCATTCTCCACGTGGATATGGACGCATTCTTTGTCTCCGTCGAACTCCTCGACCGAGCCGACCTTCGCGGAAAACCTGTTGTAGTAGGCGGCCGCCCCGACCAGCGCGGTGTCGTCTCCGCTGCCAGTTACGAGGCGCGCAAATACGGCATTCACTCCGCCATGCCCCTCCGCACCGCGAGCCGCCTCTGTCCTCATGCCGTCTTCCTCGATGGCCACCACGAAAAATATTCCCAATGGAGCGACCGCGTCGCCTCCATCCTCGCCAGATTCTCGCCGATCGTGGAAATGGTCTCGATCGATGAGGCCTATCTCGATCTCTCCGGCACCGAACGCCTTCACGGTCCGCCGCTCGCTGCAGCCAATAAACTTCTTCGTTCCATTACCGCGCAAACCGGCCTGCCTTGTTCCGGCGGTCTCGCCGCTACACGGTTAACGGCAAAAGTCGCCTCCGACCAGGCCAAACCCCGCGGCCTCGTCTGGGTCGCGCCTGGCATGGAAGCGCGCTTTCTTGCCCCGCTTCCCATTCGCAAAATCCCCGGCATCGGTGAGGTCACAGAGCGCGCCCTTCGCGCCATCGGCATCGAAACCGTCGATCAGCTCGCCTCGCACTCCCAGGAAAAACTCGAAAAAATCTTTGGCCAATGGGGCACCGCTCTCTATCGCAAGGCCCGCGGTGGCGACTCCTACGAATTCCTCATCGACGCTGAGCCCAAGTCCATCTCCCACAATCACACTTTCGGCGAAGACACGCTGGACGTCGAAAACATGGAATCCCTGCTCAGCCACCTTTCGCAAAAAGCCTGCAAGCGTCTTCGGGAAGCCGGCCTCTCCACCCGCACCCTTACGCTCACTATTCGTTACGCCGGTTTCGAAACCTATACGCGGTCGAAGACCCTCAACGAACCCGTGCAACTCGACGCTGATATCTTTGCTATCTTTCTCGATCTCTTCCGTCGTCATCGTGACCCTAAGCGCAAGGTCCGCCTCCTCGGAGTTGCTCTTGCCTCCCTCTCCCATGGTGGCCAGCAGCTCGAACTCCTCGAGGCCGACCGCCGCGAAAAACTCGAAAAACTTACCAAAGCCGCCGACCAGCTCCGCGACAAGTTCGGCTTCGGCTCGGTCCAATTCGGAGGCTCGCTCCGCCACGACGACTAGTCTTTTCCCATCACTGAATTCTGTCCCAAAAATCGCCTATACTTCCTCCATGGCCTCCTCCGCCCCTCCTCAACCGGAAACTTCCCCGCCTCCCCCCGCTCGCGGCCGCATCGGCAACTTCTGGCTCCGCGTCAGCGAGGGGCGCGACATCGAGGACCTCTGGTCGCAATTCACCGCCGACGCCCGTTCCAGCTACGGCTTCTACGGCAAGGACCTCGACTGGGACGAAATCAACAAGCTGCCCGGCTGGAAGCGTCCTTTCCGCATCGCCCGCCACATGTTCTGGGCCATGATGAACAAGCTCACGCCCGCCCGCCGTGTCCTTCTCCTCATCGCCTTGGTTCTTCTGGTTCTTTCCGGTATCACTTTCCAATCCGGCAACGAAACCATTGAAATCCGCGGCGAGATTTTCGCCGCCTTGATCTTTCTTCTCCTCCTCTCGCTCGAGCTCGCCGACAAAGTCATCATGAAGCGCGATCTGGAGATCGCGCGCGAAATTCAAGCCTGGCTTGTGCCTTCTACCCCTCCTGCGATCCCGAACGCGGACGTTGCCTTCTATACCCGCCCACAGAACTCTGTTGCCGGTGATTATTACGACGCCTTCTACCCCACCGCCGACGGCGCCAATGGCGGTAAGCTGATGCTCGTCATGGCCGACGTTGCTGGGAAAAGTGTTCCCGCGGCCCTGCTTATGGCCACGCTGCAGGCCAGCCTTCACACCATCGCCTCCGAAAACCTCCCTCTTCCAGAACTCACGAACCGTCTCAACCTGTACGCCTGCGCCCACAGCCTCGGTGGCCGGCGCTTCACCACCGCGGTCCTTGCGGAGTACGATCCTGCGTCCCGGCGCCTTACCTACGTCAACGCGGGCCACAACGCGCCGGTTCTTCGCCGGGCGAATTCGAATATCGAACGCCTCGAATCCAGTGGCCTTCCGCTCGGCATTTCCTCGGAGGTCCCCTATACTTCCGCGGAAACTTCCTTGAATCCCGGTGACACGCTGGTTCTTTTCACTGATGGCGTCGTCGAAGCCTTCAACGCCGCCGGCCAGGAATTCTCCGATTCCCGTTGGGTCGGCGTGATCAGTGGCCTTCCCAATCTCGGCGCCCAGCAATCACTCCAGTTCCTCATGAAGAACGTAGAAGACTTCGCCGGTGCCACGCGTCAGTCCGACGACATCACCTGCCTTGTCCTCCGCTGCACCTGACCTCTTCCGTGCGTCTTTTGCGATGTCTGTGGGCTCTGGGTTAAGCCCTCCACTTCTCTCATTACTTCATTGCTTCATGGCCTCGTTGGTTCCGCCGTTTTGTCGCATAATCAATCTGTGGAATCCCGAGAATTTGCCAATTCGGTGTGCGACGCTCTATTCGCAAACGGCTACCAGGCTTTCCTTGTGGGAGGTTGTGTCCGCGATCTCCTCCTCCAGCGTCCGCCGGCCGATTACGACGTGGCCACCAACGCCACGCCCGCCCAGGTCCTGCACCTCTTCCCGCACGGGCTCGACGTGGGCGCTCGGTTTGGCGTCATTCTCTTGTCGCTGGACTCCCTGAAAGTCGAGGTCGCAACCTTCCGTGCCGATCTGGGCTACTCCGACGGCCGTCATCCCGATCAAGTCGTTTATTCGCAGACCCCGCAAGAAGACGTTCAGCGCCGCGATTTCACCATCAACGGCCTGCTCATGCGTCACGATACCGGCGAGGTTCTTGACTTTGTCGGCGGCCGCGACGACCTTGCCGACGGCATCATCCGGGCCATCGGCGAGCCATCGCGACGCTTTTACGAAGACAAACTCCGGATGCTCCGAGCCGTCCGCTTTGCCGCCCGATTCGGCTACGCCATCGAACCGGAAACCTCTGCCGCCATCCGCCGCCATGCCCGCGAAATCCAGGTCGTTTCCGCTGAGCGCATCCGCGACGAACTCACTCGGCTCCTCACCGAGGGCCGGGCTCGCCTTGCCTTCGAACTCCTCGATACCCTTCACCTTCTGCCCGAGGTCCTCCCGGAAATTGCCGCCTTGAAAGGCGTCCCGCAGCCACCGCAATATCATCCGGAGGGCGACGTCTGGATCCACACTCTGCTCATGCTTGAGGCGCTTCCCCAGCCTTGCTCGGCCGCCCTCGCTTGGGGCACCCTTCTTCACGACGTCGGCAAACCTCCCACGTTTCGCTCCGCCCAGGAAACCGGCGACCGCATCCGTTTCGACGGCCACGTTGATGTCGGCGTCCGCATGACTGAGGAGATTTGCCACCGTCTGCGCTTCTCCAATGACGAAACCGAACAGATAAAGGCCCTCGTCGCTAATCACATGAAGTTCAAGGACGTCTCCCAGATGCGGGCGTCCACCCTCAAGCGCTTTGTCCGCTTACCCCGTTTTGACGAGCACCTGGAACTTCACCGTCTCGATTGCCTCTCCAGTCACGGCAAGCTCGACGCTTACGAAGCCGTCCGCAAATTCATTGCCGGGACATCTCCTGAGGAGGTGAAGCCCCCCCGATTACTTTCGGGTGACGACCTAAAGAATTTAGGCTATACACCAGGTCCGGAGTTTCAGAAGATGCTCCTCTTGCTGGAAGACGCCCAGCTCGAGGAGACCGTCCAGACTCGGCAAGATGCATTTGAGTTCGTCCTGAGACACTATCCTCTCCGCCATTTTGATCGATAGCCTCTAAGGACGGGAAAACAGGATTGATGTAATGTATTGATTAATAAGGTTATTACGCGCTGGTTTGCAAGCAGGAACAAGCTTTGTTAGAATCTAAGCGTGATTGACTAATATTTGTTGCTGATTGGAATTGCATTTCCGAGCACCCTTTCCGCCTCTCTTGCATCCAATCTTTTTATGACGGCTTGCTCCCGTCTTTTTGTAAGGGGAAACCATGGCTGACAAAAAACACTTTGTTCCGGATACTCTCCCGATCCTCCCGGTTCGCGATACTGTTCTCTTCCCGGGAGCCGTCCTGCCTCTTACGGTGGGCCGCGAAAGCTCTCTCGCCCTTGTTAATTCGCTTTCCGGCGATGAGAAGCTGCTCGGGGTCGTAGCCCAATTGGATCCGCGGATCGAAGATCCTGCCGCAGCGGACCTCCATAAGCTCGGTACGCTCGCCAAAGTCCACAAGACCGTGAAGATGCCGAACGGCAACGTGGTCGTCTTCCTGGAGGGCTTACAGCGCATCCGCATCAATGACCTGCTGAGCTTGCGTCCCTTCCTCCGTGCGGCTGTTGCCTCCGAGCCCGATTTCGTCGGAGAGAAGGACGCCGAACTGGAAGCATTGCAGCGCAATTCTCAGGATCTTTTCCGCGATGTCGTGAGTCATTCGCCGCAACTCTCCGATGATCTCCAGAACGCGGCTATGAATATCGACGATCCCGGCCGCCTTGCCGACTTCATCGCCGGCACGCTGCCGAGTCTCTCCACCCTGCTTCGTCAGGAACTAATCGAAACCTCCAACGTCCGCAAGCGCCTGGAAATGCTCATCCGTGAGCTTTCCAAGGAACTCGAGGTCCTCGAGCTTCGCAGCAAGATCAACGAGCAGGTTCAGGAGCAGGTGAGCCAGAATCAGCGCGAATACCTGCTTCGCGAACAGATGAAGGCCATCCAGAAGGAACTCGGCGAAATCGACGACGCGCAGGCGGAAGTCGACGAACTTCGCAAGAAGGTCGAAGAGGCTGCTATGCCCGCCGAAGCCAAGAAGGAATGCGAGCGCGAGCTGAAACGCCTCGCCAAAATGACTCCGGCTTCCGCCGAGTACATGGTCTCGCGCACCTATCTTGAATGGATGACCTCGCTGCCATGGTCGAAATCTTCCGGCAGTGCCGAGATTGACATCTCCAAGGCTCACGAAATCCTCGATGAGGACCATTACGACCTCCAGAAGGTCAAGGAGCGCATCCTCGACTACCTGGCGGTCAAGAAACTCCAGCCCGGCATGAAGGGTCCGATTCTCTGTTTCGTTGGCCCTCCAGGCGTGGGGAAAACGTCGCTCGGCAAGTCCATCGCTCGCGCGCTCGGCCGCAAGTTCGTCCGCATCGCGCTCGGCGGTATGCACGATGAAGCGGAAATCCGCGGCCATCGCCGCACCTATATCGGTGCCCTGCCAGGCCAGATCATTCAAGGTCTCAAGCGCGCCGAAACCAACGACCCGGTCATGATGCTCGACGAGGTGGACAAGCTTGGTCGTGACTTCCGCGGCGATCCGTCTTCCGCGTTGATGGAAGTCCTCGATCCGGAACAGAACTCCACCTTCCGCGATCATTATCTCGATGTGCCCTTCGACCTTTCGAAGGTCACCTTCATCGCTACGGCCAACTGGATGGATCCTATCCCGGAGCCTCTGCGCGACCGCATGGAAATCATCGAACTCCCCGGCTACACTGGCGAAGAGAAGATCCACATCGCCTACAAATACCTGATCCCCAAGCAGGCCAACGAACATGGCATTAAAGTCGGCGACCAGCTGGAGTTCACGGAAGAGGGGCTGCGCGAAATCATTCACAGCTTCACCCGTGAAGCCGGCGTCCGCAATCTCGAACGCGAGATCGCCACGATCGTCCGCAAACAGGCGCGGCGCATCGCCGAAGGCAAGACCGACAAAATGGTCGTCACCCCCGAAGTCGTTCGCGAATTCCTCGGGGTGCCGAAGTTCCGTACGGAAAAGGAAATCGACGAGCGCGTAAGGAAGCCCGGAGTTGCAGTCGGTCTCGTCTGGACTCCCGTTGGCGGCGACATCGTTTTCATCGAAGCCAGCCGTATGCGGGGTGGCAAGCAGTTCACCATGACTGGCCATCTCGGCGAAGTCATGCAGGAATCCATGACCGCCGCGTTGACCTGGACTCGTGCGAACGCGGAACGCTACGGCATCGATCCGGACTTCTTCCGCAAGCAGGACATCCACATCCACGTGCCGTCCGGCGCGGTCCCGAAGGATGGGCCTTCCGCCGGCGCTGCGATGGTCACCGCCTTGGTCAGCTTGCTCACCAATCGCCCGGTGAAAAACCGCCTGGCGATGACCGGTGAAATGACCTTGTCCGGCGTGGTGCTGCCGATCGGCGGCGTCAAAGAAAAGGTCCTCGGCGCTAAGCGGGCAGGCGTAACTCACGTCCTGCTCCCGGCCGATAACGAGCCGAACGCCGTCGCCGATCTTCCGCCGGAAATCCTTGGCGATCTGAAGATCACCTACGTGCGCACGCTCGACGAAGTCCTTGAGCACGCGCTCGAAAAGGACCCGATCGCGCCGGTCGTCCCGGAGCCCGAACCCGCCCAGTCGAGCGTCGGTGACTCCCCCAGCGCCGTCCATTAAAACCTACCGGCCACCGGCAGGCTTGCCTTGACAAAGGAACGGGTGGCCCAATAGAACCTAATCGTAAACTTCTTGTAGGGGCTGGGCTTGCCTGCCCGGCCCCATTTTTTCTATCTCCATGTTCTGCAAGCCTCCGCGCCCACTGCGTATGTGCTCTCTGCACCTGCTACTATAAAAACTTGCATGCTGGCGAAACCCAAATCTGCGACACTCGACATCGCAGGGGCGCTCGCGCAAGCCCTCGGCGAGGCCCTCCTTCGTGAGCGCTGCATCCCGCGTTTTGTCGACTCCTACGTCGTCGAACACGGCCGCCACTCCCTCCAGGTTCACGCGGGCCTCTATCGCGATCTTCTTCAACTCCTCCAGCGCGAGGCGCTCCTTACCATAACTGCTCGTGCCCTCGAAATGGTTGCCGGTGGCGTCCACGCGGCTCCGGATCAAAAACCGAAATCCCTAACACGCAAAGAGGCCTCCGCCTTTCGCCAGAAATTTCTCGCCGGCGTCACGCGTCACCAGCGCTGGAATGTTGGGGAAGCCTTGGAATTTCAGTCCGATTTGCGGATGTATGAGGAACTCATCGCTCGTGCCGCCGCAACCCGGCGCCCGCGAAAATCCTTCGAACCCGCCAATCACCCCTTCGTGGACCGCTGCGCCTTCGTCCTGGATTCGTCTTTTCTCGAAAAGGCGCGCATTGCCGCGAGTCGTGCCCTGACAGATCTCGAATCGCTTGCGGCCCGCGAAGTCTCTTCATTGTTCGAGCAGCAAAAGCCCTCCCGCTGAAATCTGCTCGGCTACTCGAACAGTTCGTCCTTCAACACCCTCTGCCCTGCCAACGCCGAATAGAAAGCCCATACCGCAATCCCAACAATGCTCAGCACCACGCAAACCACGTTCCCGGCATACCATGCTGAAAAATCCAGCGTGTGCGGCAGGTTCAACAGTAGATTCGCACTAAATACCGCCATCGCCAGCACAATTAAGCCGAACCGCACCACGGCAAACGCCGAAATCACGTAGATGATCATCCACACCGGCCCGTCAATCAGCGGATGATCGCTTCCCAAAACCTTTGGAACGGTAAACAGGATCACGAACAATGCCGCCGCCAGCCATCTATTTCGCACCAACACCCGAAGCAAAACCAGCAAAAAGAAAAACATCAGGACGCCTACCAGCGCCTGAACAATATTTTCCAGCCAAACCGCTACGCTCGCCCGGAAACCCTCCAGATATTCCAGTTGCGACAGCAGCGGTCGCTCTCCCACTCGGATGTCAAGCACGTATCCCACAAAAAACACCAGCACCCAGGCAAGCCCAAGCAGAATCCCGTACAAAACGTCGCGGCCCACCATCGGATCCCGCAAATTACCGCTCAATAGCCGCGTCCAGGAAACTATCGTCTGCGGCCACTTGCTGCGCACGTACGGCTCCAGCGCAATGTACAGGATCCACAGGCATCCAGACACGAATAGAGCCGTGCTGATCGCCATCACCATCAGCGACAGCGTTCCGCCGGACACCGAAAGATGTCCCCGCACCAGAAACACCGCGATCTCTACCACAAATGCTACGAACGCGAGTCGTGTCGCCCCGCGGCGGTCTCCTCGTCCCCGTGCATAGTTTCTTCTTGCCAGCCAGAATCCGCCGCCCGTGAGCAGCAGCAGAAAACCGATGCCGAATATCGTGCTTGCTCGCGCTGCTCCGGTTTCCTTCGGACCGGGCATTCGGCTCGGCGCCGTCCACGGCCCCATCAATTGGAAGAAAACCGGCTTCCCCCGGAGCGCCGCGGCTTCCACATGCAACGGCCGCTTGGAATCTGGCCATGTCCCATCCCATGCGGCACGGACGTCAGAGGCCGCCAGCGAACTCCAGCTGGAAGTGCCCCGTTGAAAATCCTCGATCCGCAGTCCCGCCGCATCAAACAATTTGCTCCAATCCACCATTTGCGCGGGTTCGCTTGAGCTCTCCACTTTCTCTGGGGGTATGGCCTGAAAATAGACCAGCTTTCCGCTCGGCTCCAGCGTCAGGTTGATCATCCCCGAAAACGTCGCCGGCGGGTCGTTGAAGGTCACCTCGCCGGGCGTCAGTGACATGTTCCGAAGTTCCAAAGCCCTCATTCGTTCGGGGCTCTGCCGGTACCAGAAGTCGATCAACGCTGGACGTTCCCGCAACACCTGTGGCCACTTTCCTTTTGGTTTTTCCTTGTTAGCCAGGTAATCCAGAAAATCATCGTCGTACGAAAATCCCCATGCGGAATCTTTAGTTGGAGACGTGTAACCCAGATCTGCTATCAGTTGCTGCGCCTGATGCGCCAGAACATCTCCCGAATTTTCCGCATGAATGTACTTCAACCCGCTTTCCCGATGCCCCAGATAAGTGCAAAGCCCCAAAAGAACTAACATCCCGAGCAGGCAAGCCAGCGCCAGGCTCGGGCGCATAGCCTCTTTCTCCCCCGCCGCTGCCACCATCTCTGGCGAAGGAGTCTCCCCGGCGGCCAGCGCGGCTGCCAGCGGATCTCCCCCCGGCAGTGCTGCCGCAACTTGCAGTGCCGTACTCGGCCGCTTCGTGGGATCGTTCTCCAGGCAGCGCAAAATCACGCGCTCCACCAGGGGATCCAAATCCCTCACCAGGGTAGAGGGATTTGTTAGCTTCCCCTCAGCTCTGGCCTTCATCAGTTCTGGCAAGCTCACGGCGTCATACGCGCGTTTCCCGGTCATCAGTTCGTACATCACCAGCCCAAGCGAGTAAATGTCGCTCCTGGTCGACACCTCCTTGCCCGAGAGCTGCTCCGGAGCCATGTAGGCGGGCGTGCCCGCGCGCACGTCCGCCCCTTGAATCGTGGCCGCAATTCCCGCAAGTCCGAAATCCGTGATTCTTGCCTTGCCTGCCCCGTCCAGCATGATGTTGGCTGGCTTCAAGTCCCGGTGCACCACCCCCAAATCGTGTGCGGCGCCGAGCCCCGCGCAAATCTGACGCGCGATTTCCACCGCTTTGTCTTGGGGCAGCCGCCCGATTCGGCGGATGAGCGAAGAGAGGTCCTCCCCATCTACGTATTCCATGGACAGAAATGGCAGACCGTCCGCATCTCCGATATCGAACATCCGGCAAACGTTCGGATGGGACACCTGCCGTGCCACTCGCACTTCCGAATGAAATCTCGACAGCGCCGCGGCATCGTTGGACAGCGCTTCCGGCAAGAATTTGATGGCCAGCACTTGGCTCAGGCGCAAATCTTCCGCTCGGTACACTTCCCCCATGCCGCCCTTACCCAGCAGCGCCACGATCCGGTAACGGTCTGCGATGATCGAGCCCGGCGCAAACCGTCCCCCGCCGATGGGATCCGAACTGCTGAGCATTGAGGGGCCTGGGGTTCCTGGATGCCCACTCACGGGAGTTGCCCTCGGAGAATGCGCTGCCCCAACGGATTTCGGTTTTGCCGGCGCCTGTTGCTCTGGCGCCAGCGTCTCGGCATTGGCATCCAGCAGCGATGCGTCTCCCAGGATGGTTTCGTCATCTAGCCCTACAACGGCCGTGCCGCAGCGTGCACAGAATTTCGCCGCCTCACTCAATTTGGACCCGCACGCTGAACAGAACATGGCCACGGAATCTTATCACCCCACCTTTAGCGGAAGCATCCAACTCCGGGAATCGCTTGTTGCTCTCAGGGACGTCTGGCGAGTGTTCCCAAGCCTCGTCACGATTCTCCCGGGCCTAATCTTGCAATGACCCAACACCTAGTCTCGCTCTTCCGCAGATTGCTCCCGGCGGTGGCCGCGCTCGCTTCGTGCTCGCTTCTCTCCGGCTGTACCGCAATGATGCCCAAGGAAATCCAGCAAATGGAGAGTCGCACATCCGCACTCGCCCGGAAACTCTCGGCGGAAAGTGACTTTCACTCCGGAAACTATACTTCGAATGGACGGAACATCCACTTCGTCGAAATCACGGACGGAATGCCCAAGCCCCTGGTCCTCTTTATCCACGGCTCTCCCGGCTCCTGGCAGGTGTGGGCGGACTATCTCAGCGACCCGGATCTCCAAAGGCTCGCCCACATGATCTCGGTCGATCGCCCCGGATTCGGAGGTTCTGGTCACGGCGTGGCAGAACGTGTACTCGACCAGCAATGCAAGGAAATCGCGCCATTGTTGGATAAGGCCGCTCCTGGCCAGCGCATAGTTGTCATTGGCCATTCCTACGGCGGCCCCGTCGCCGCGCGGCTCGCGATGGATTACGGCAACAAAATCACCGATCTTATCCTCCTCGCCGGGTCCATCGATCCTGTCCAGGAACACACCAAATGGTTTCAATACCCCGCCGATTGGCCGATATTCTCTTGGATAGTTCCCTCGGACCTCATCGTCGCCAACCGGGAAATCCGTCACCTTAAAAGCGACCTCACCGTGATGCTCCCGCTTTGGCCGACAATTACCCAGCGTGTCACCATGATCCAGGGCGAAAACGACGACTTGGTTCCTCCCGAAAACGCCGATTTTGCCGCCAAGGTGCTCACCCGCGCATATCCTCTCGACATCATCCGCATCCCCGATCAGAACCACTTCCTTCCCTGGAACCAATTCGCCCTTGTGAAGTCAGAGCTCATCAAACACTTGCATTGAACTCGCGCGCCGCCAGTTCTAACCGGCTCGCTCGACCTGCACCGCCGTCCCGTACGCCAGCACTTCCGTCACGCCCTGCATTACTTCGTTTGCGTCATACCTCATTCCCACAATTGCGTTGGCTCCGTGCTGAGCCGCGTGTTGCAGCAATATTTCGTAGGCTTCTTCGCGCGCTTTCTCGCAAAGCTCCGTCAGCACGGAAATATTTCCGCCCACGATTGTCTGGATCCCCGCCGCCAGGTTTCCCAGCACGCTTCTCGAACGCACAGTGATGCCCCGTACGATTCCGAAATTCTTCACGACCCGGTAACCTGGCAATTCATTCCCCGTCGTTACCATCGAGCTGTCCACGCGCCCTGTCATAAGCTTCTCCTTGGCTTTCGCCTGTTTACCGGTCCGATTCTACCTCTGCTCATCGTTCTTCCCACCCGGTTTCTGTTTGCTATGCTCGAATTGCGTGGAAGCTCTCTTCGAATTCTTGGCGATTCTTCAAATCGCCTCGGGCCTTTTCCTGCTTTGGCAGGGAATCCAGTGGCTTGTCTACGTTCGTCGCCGATTGCAGACTGACCCTGGCTTCTATGCCCCGCGCACCGCCGTCCTTTGTCCCTGCCGCGGCATGGAACCCGGCCTGGAGCGCAATCTCGTCTCTCTCTGCGAATTTAACCATCAGAACTACGAAGTCTTCTTCGTTCTCGCCTCCGAAGAGGATCCCGCTTACAGCACCGTAAAGCGTGTCGCGGCCTCCTCGCGTGTGAAAGCCCACATCGTCATTGCTGGTAAACCCGCCAACACATCGGAAAAGGTCAATAATTTGCGCGTGGCCATCGAGCAGCTCCCTGCCGAGTTTGAAGTCCTCGTCTTCACGGATTCCGACGGCCGGCCTGGCAAAGCCTGGCTGCACCACATGGTTGCTCCGCTTACCGATTCCCGCATCGGCGCCACTACCACCATGCGCTGGTTCATTCCCAACAACAATAGCCTTCCCACCGCTCTCCTCGCTGCCTGGAACGCCTCGGTCGTCACCATGCTCGGCGGCCACGCAAAAAATTTCTGCTGGGGCGGCGGCACCGCGATTCGCCGCAATATCTTCGAGCAGCTGGGCATGCTCGAAGTCTGGCAATACGCGTTCAGCGACGACTACTCCCTCACCATCGCGATCGAACGTTCAGGCCGCCAGATTGTCTTTCTTCCCGAATGTCTCACTCCCTCCTACGTTCAGACCGACTTTTCCAATCTGCTGGAATTTACCAATCGCCAGGTCAAAATAACGCGAGTCTATCGGCCCCAAATGTGGGCCATCGCCTTCGTCACCCACGCTCTCTTCTGTCTGACTCTCCTTCTGGGGCTTCTGGTCACCTTCAATCTTGAGTTCGCTTCCCGGCCTGCCTCCCAGATCGTCACCCTCTGGTTTTTGCCTCTTCTTCTTTCCGCGATTCGTGGAGCGCTCCGAGTCGTCGGTGCCACGGAGTCGCTTCCTGCCGCGCGCAGCCAGGTCATGGCTCAGTCCTGGATTTACATTCTGCTTACTCTTTTTGTTCCATTCCTGTACTTGGTCAATTTCCTTGCCTCCCTCGCCGGGCGCCGCATCCGCTGGCGGGGTATTCAGTACGAACTCATCTCCACCGAGCAAACCCGCGTTCTTACCCCATAGGTTGTGGATAACCTTCTTTCCGGAAAAAATTGCGGGCGCCGGGCAATTTCTACCCGCGACCTTCGAGCTTAACCGCCCAAGCCTCGCTCTAAGTTATTGAGAATTCGAAGCCTGTAATAAATGACAGTCCGGCAAAGTGGATGCAAAGCATTCCCTCGGTCAGGTGTAACTTTCGCAAGTAAATGATAGGGATCCTTTACTTTGCCCCAGAGGGCTTCTGAGGGATTTTCTCTGGTGTAAATGGACCTGAACCAGTCCTTCTTCCCTGTCGCTTGCTCGGTCATTCCGGCCGACCTCCACCGGAGGTTCTTGTAGGTCAAATCCTAATGAGTGGCTTCGGTCCCACCTCGAGGCACAATCGGAGGAGTGCACGTGAAGTTGATCCGCAGGTCAGTACCGACGCATTCGCTCACCCAATCTAAATACTCGCCGTCAACCACCGTCTATCTTTTCTACGAAAAGAGCACGGGTACCGCCCACTTCCATGTCGAAGCTGGTCCTTCCGGAGAGCTCCCGGTCGACCATGCCGCAGGCCTCCTTGCCATGCATTGCATGGTTCGTGGCCAATCCCCCAAGGACTATCTCGTCATGGTCCCTGCGGCTCCCGATTCTCTCGGCAGCCTGACCGAGAAAGCTCAACAGCTTCTCGAAGCCGGCAACAGCGCGAAGTGCGCCGTCCGCCTTACCCGGCGAGAGGAAGAGGTCCTCGACGGCATCCTCCGCAGCCTTGCCAACAAGGAGATCGCCAACGAGCTCAATCTCTCCGAGCGCACCGTGAAGTTCCATGTCTCTTCTCTTCTCGCCAAGTTCAAGGTCCGCGGCCGTCTCGAACTTATGCGCGAAGCTTCACGCCATACTCTCAACAGCATTCCTCAGGCGCTCAGCGCTCCCTCCCCGCAACTGGCTCCCGTCCCGCAGCACCGCGAGAGTTATCGGCGCCCGATCCACTCCGGTAAAGTTCTGCCGTTGGCACGCCATCGCATGATGGCCTGATCGCTCTGCATTTGAGTTACAAAAAAAAGGCCCGATCCGGCTTCCCCCGAATCGGGCCTTTCGATTTGTCAGTGAGTCCCTGGCGCTCGATGTGACCCGCGTTTGCGGGGCATCTCTTTGGCGCTATTACTTCTTTGCGCTGGAGTACAGTTCTGCTGCCCTGTCCCAGTTCACCACATTCCACCACGCGTCAATGTAATCACCCCGCACGTTCTGATACTTCAGGTAGTAGGCGTGCTCCCAGACATCCAGTCCCAGCACGGCCTTTCCGCCGGTAAAGTAAGGCGAGTCTTGGTTCGGAGTCGAATCGATCGCCAGTTTTCCATCTTTCACCAGCAGCCAGGCCCAGCCCGATCCAAATCTCCCCATTCCGGCCGCTTTGAATTTCTCTTTGAGGCCGGCGAACGACCCGAAACTCGCGTTGATCGCGATCCCCAGATCGCCCTTCGGTTCGCCTCCGCCGCCTTTCTTCATCAAGGGCCAGAAGAACGAGTGATTCCAGTGGCCGCCGCCATTGTTTCGCACCGCCGTACGGATGCTCTCCGGCACAGCGTCCAGATTCTTCAAAATATCATCAATCGATTTGGCCTGCAGCTCGGGATGTCCTTCCAGTGCTTTGTTCAGATTCGCCACGTAGGCGCCGTGATGCTTGTCGTGATGGATTTCCATCGTTCGCGCGTCTATGTACGGTTCAAGTGCATCGTTCGGGTACGGCAAGGGGGGCACTGTGAATGCCACGGATTTTTCCTCCATTTTGAAGTGTGAATCGAGTTCCGACCTGGGCCCAGCGTGAAGCAGACCGGGAGCTGCACTGCCTGCTCCGAGTAGGCCCGCGCCGACAATTCCACTGCTCGCAAGAAACTGTCTCCGATCCATGGAGTTTCTCAGCTTCGGTGGGCGGGTGCGCTCGCGGGCGAATTATAGCTCCTCCGCCACTCCTGCTCAACCGCTCGCGCTCCGTTTTTCCAGCTCCCGCGTTGCGAGTTCTCGGGTGTTTCTTATAGGATGCGCGAAAGGGCCCATTGGGCAGACTCCGCGATCACCATTTCCGATGAATTCTCCAATCTCTTCAGAACCTGCACCACCCGCTGATGTTGCTCTGACCCATTCTCCAGTTGCGCATTTCCCAACCCCACGCAGGCGTTTCGCACCAGCCCTCGCCATTTCGTGCGCTTGATGGCGCTGCCCCGGAACTTCTCGCGAAATTCCTCCTCGCTCATCTCTGCCAGCCTTTCGAGCTTCGGCTCCAGCAGACTCGTTTCCGTTCCCCAAGCTCGCGGTTCAAACTCATCCACCTCGGTGAAAACTGCGTCCCTGTTATACGGGCAAACTTCCTGACAGACGTCGCACCCATACACGTGATGCCCCATCGGAGCGCGAAACTCCTCCGGAATACTCCCGCGCAACTCAATCGTCAGATAGGAAATGCACCGCCGCGCATCGAGTACATACGGTTCAACAAGTGCTCCGGTCGGGCACGCGTCCAGGCACTGCCGGCAATGCCCGCACAAATCCCCGGCCGGCATTTCTCCCGGCGCTAGGGTTGGTTCCAGTTCCAGAGTGGTCAGAATGACTCCCAGGAAGAACCACGATCCCAGGTCCTTGTTCAGCAGCAGCGTATTTTTCCCCAGCCAGCCCAGACCGGCGTGCTTCGCAAAAATCCGTTCCGCTACCGGTCCCGTATCTGCATACGCTCGCGCGATGTGGCTCTCCGAAAACTCCCCTGTCAACTTCTCCACCAGTGCGTTCAGCCGCTCCCACATCACTTCGTGATAATCGCGCCCCCACGCGTATCGCGAAATCCATCCGGCGGGTTTCTCGCTCGCTCCGGCCGGCCCACCTTCCGTCGAATACGGATGATCGGTGTTGTATTGCAGCGCGCAAACAATCACGCTCCGCGCCCCGGGCAAGACTTCCTTCGGCTTCCATCGCCTGGCGTCCGCCAGATACCCCATCTCTCCCGCATATCCCCGGGCCAGCCACTCCTCGAATCCCTTATGCTCGGGAAACCTTTGCAGCGGCGTCACGCCGCACAGCGCGAACCCGAGTTCCCGCGCCCGTCCCACAATCCACGCCGTCCTTGCCGCCACATTCATCGGCCCGTCCCACCACGGTAAGGTGCCGCACTTCCGCCTCGCCCGCTACTGGATTCCATCGTGTCACTCATCCCGCTTGTGCCTCGCGCTCCTGATCGTATTCGCGGAATGTCTTCCTCTCCCCCGCGAGCCGCGCCAGCAGCTCCGCCGGCTTCCATCGCTGTCCCAAAGTCTTTTCAAAGTCGCGGATGCGCTCGTACACTCGCGCGAGTCCCACCGTGTCCGCGTAAAACATCGGCCCGCCTCGCCACGCAGGAAAACCATAGCCATTCAGGTACACCACATCCAGATCCGATGCCCGCACCGCAAAACCCTCTTCCAGAATCCTCGCGCCCTCATTGATCAACCCGTAGAGTGCTCGCTCCACGATCTCCTCGTCCGTGAATTCTCTCTGTACAATCCCCGCTTCGCTCGCCATTTTCCGGATCAGCGCCGACACCTCTGGGTCTGCCTTGGGTTTGCGATCCTCGCCGTACACATACCACCCTCTCCCCGTTTTCTGCCCATAACGGCCCATCTCGCAAAGCCGGTCCGCTACCAGGGGTCGCCGCGCTCCGGGTTCCATGAAATGGCCCAACTCTTTTCGAATGCGCCACGCGACGTCTAATCCCGCCATGTCGTCCACTTCAAAAATCCCCATCGCCATCCCGAAGCGCGTCAGCGCGCGATCCACTTGCTCCGGTGTCGCCCCTTCCTCCACCAGAAACTGCGCCTCATACATGTACGGGAACATCATCCGGTTTCCCGCAAAGCCCTCGCAATTCCCCACCACCACTCCCACCTTGCCGATTTTCTTCGCAACCGCCAGCGCTGCCGCGATCGTCGCCGCTGAAGTCGTCTTCCCGCGCACAATCTCCAACAGCCTCATCACATTCGCCGGGCTGAAAAAATGCATCCCAACCACATTCTCGCGGTGCTCGGCCGCGCTCGCGATCTCGTCAATGCTTAGAGTCGAAGTGTTCGACGCTAGCACCGCCTGGCGCTTCGCGATCTTTGCCAGGTCCGCGAACACCTTCTTCTTCAACTGCATGTTTTCGAACACCGCCTCAATCACCAGGTCGACGGACTCGAATCCGCTGTAATCGAGCTGCGGATGAATCTTCGCGATCCGCTCCGCCGCGCTCTCCGCCGTAAACCTTCCACGCTGCACCGAAGCCTCGTAGTTCTTTCGAACTTTCGCCATCCCGCCGTCCAGCGCCGCCTGCTCCGAATCTTTCAGCAGCACTGGAATTCCAGCATTCACGCATGCCATCGCGATTCCGCCGCCCATGGTCCCGGCTCCTACAATCCCAACTCGAGCCACGGGCACTCCCTGCACATCTTTGCCAATCCCCGGAACCCGCGCCGCCGCACGTTCCGCGAAAAACGCGTGAATCAGCGCCCGGCACTGCTCCGACTTCACGCATTCCAGAAATAAATCGCGCTCGCGCTTCCAGCCCTCCTCAAACGGCAGCGTGGCTGCGGCCTGTATCGCCTCGATTGCCTTCAACGGCGCGATCATGTTCCTCTTTGCCTTCCCCGCCAATGCGCGCCCCACCGCCAGCGCCTCCTCAAGTGTCCCTGCGGTTCGGCGTTCTGCTTTCTTCTCTCTCGTCTTCGGATTCGGTCTGCCCTTTTTCGCGACCGCCGTGGCATATTGCACCGCCTCCGCCTTCAAATCACCCATCACGATTGCATCCACCAGCCCCGTCTCCAACGCTTCCTTCGCTTTGATCGGCTTGCCGCTAGCGCACATCTCGATCGCTTTCTCGATCCCCACCAGTCGCGGCAATCTCTGCGTCCCCTCCGCTCCGGGAATAATTCCAAGGTTCACTTCCGGCTGCCCGAATTGTGCGTCCGGTGTCGCCACACGATAGTGCCCGGCCATCGCCACCTCCAGCCCTCCGCCAAGCGCCGTACCGTGGATTGCCACCACCACTGGCTTCCCGCAATCCTCAATCTGCTGCAGCAATCCGTGCAGGCTCGGGGCCCCCGCCCCTCGCCCCCACGCTGCCTCCTCAAGCTGTTTGATATCCGCCCCGGCAATAAACGTTCGCCCGGCACCCATCAACACAACCGCCTCCACCGCCCCATCCGCCTCGGCCGACGCGATGGCCGCCCCAATCGTTTCGGGAACTCCCGCCCCTAGCGCGTTCACTGGCGGATTATTCAGCAGCAGCACCGCCACTCCATACGTACGTTCCACGATCATCAGCTCACTCATCGGCATCGGCGCATCCTGTCCATAAAATTGTGCTCCGCTTCCAAATCCTCGCCGTGTCCAGCCTATCAGGATTCCCGGCCTTCGGCGTTCCCCTCACCTTTCCGCATCCGCACCCGTTTCGCTGTATCCTTGAACGCGACGCTCTGGAGGTCTCTCTCATGTCCACTCTGGCCGGTTACCGTCGGCCCGAACCCGGCACCCAGCCCAATCACCTGCATCCACCTTACGTTTCTTCCATCAAGCGCGCTCCCTCCCAACCACTCGTCTACCTGCCGCATACCCTCTCCGAAATCACTGGCCCTTCGATTCCCGCCGCTCGGGTGGATGCCAAAGCGTTCGATCTCACGCGCCAACACCTCCGCGAACCTCTCGGTGAACGCATCATTGTAAGCGGACGCGTCCTTGATGAAGACGCCCGCCCCGTTCCGCACACCCTCGTGGAAGTCTGGCAGGCCAACGCCGCCGGCCGTTACCTGCACCGCGTGGACCAGCACAACGCGCCGCTCGATCCTAACTTCACCGGTTGCGGCCACGCGCTCACCGACGCCGACGGCCGCTTTCGCTTCATCACCATCCGTCCTGGCGCCTATCCCTGGCGCAATCACCACAACGCCTGGCGCCCCGCTCACATCCATTTTTCCGTTCTCGGCCCCGCCTTTGCTACCCGTCTCGTCACCCAAATGTATTTCCCCGGCGATCCTCTTCTGCCTTTCGACCCGATCTTCAACTGCACCGCCGACGATGCCGCTCGCAACCGTCTCATCTCCCAATTCGACTGGGAGACCACCGAACCCGAGCAAGCCCTCGGTTTCAAATTTGACATAATTCTCAGCGGCCGCCTGGCCACTCCGTGGGAGAAATAAAATGTCTTTTCGGGCCACCACTTCGCAAACCGTCGGGCCTTTCTTTCAGATCGGCTTCGAGTGGCTCTATTCCAATGACCTCGCTGCCGACTCCGCCTCAGGACAAAAAGTCGAAATTTCCGGAAGAGTTCTCGATGCCGATGGCCAGGGAATCCCAGATGCGATTCTCGAACTCTGGCAAGCTAACACCCACGGTAAATACGCTCACCCCGAGGACACCCAGGACAAGCCGCTCGACCCCGCCTTTCATGGCTTTGGCAGAATTCCTACTTTTGAAGACGGCTCCTTCCGCTTCTCCACCATTAAGCCGGGCCAGGTTCCCGGTCCCGACGGCAAATTGCAGGCGCCCCACATCGCAGTCTCCGTATTCATGCGCGGCTTGCTCCGCCGCCTCGTCACCCGCATCTACTTTCCAGACGATCCTGCAAATCATTCCGACTTTGCGCTAAATCTCGTCGATCCCCCACGCCGCGGGACGCTCATTGCCCGAAAGTCCCCCATCGGCGCAAATCAACTCGAATGGAATGTCGTGTTGCAAGGCCCCAACGAAACCGTCTTCTTCGATGGTTAACGCGCTGCATGGCGGCCCGATTCACCACGGCCTGCTTGCTCAACCCAAAAAAGTTAGCCCCATATCTGACGGGCCGTATCCACCACCAATTTCAACTTGTCCCACTGTCTCTCCTCCGACAGCAGATTCCCCTCGGCCGTCGAAGCAAATCCGCACTGCGGGCTGAGCGCCAGGTTTTCCATCGGCACAAACCGCGACGCTTCCTCAACTCGCTTCACCAATAGGTCTGGATCCTCCATCCGTGGGACTTTCGAACTCAACAGCCCGAGCACCACGGTCTTCCCCTTCGGCACGAATCGCAGCGGTTCAAACGTTCCGGAGCGCTGGTCGTCATATTCCAGCAGGAACCTGTCCGCTTCTAACGTCCCAAACAATTTCTCAGCAATTGCGTCGTAGCCACCTTCCGCGTACCAGTGGCTTCGGTTGTTTCCCCGGCACAAATGAATCCCCAGCGTCACGCCGATGTGTCGTGCCGCGCGAAAGCAGGCGTTATCGGCCCGCACCGCTTCATCCAGCGCAGCATCCGGCTCCACGTGCAACTCTGACTTGATCCACGTCCTCCATTTCGGATCCACGTAATAGCTGTACCGCGGCGCGTCAATCTGGATATAGCTCACGCCTTGCGGCGCCAGCGTCTCCAGCTCGCTCTTCATGATCTCCACGATGTCCCAGAGCAGCGCCGAATGGTCCTTATAAATCTTGTCTGTCACTCCACGTTTATACGAAATCGCTGGAAATTGTGTCGCACTCGGAAGGGTCATCTTGATTCGCAGAGAGGTATTCGCTTTCAGAAACGGCAATTCGTGTCCGGTCAGAGGGCGTACTTGCCTCAGCTTCCTCGTGACGATACCCGTCACGCTGCTTGCGGCTGCCGCGCCGGCCTCTCTTGTTTGCCAGTTCCTCCCCACCGCATCCCCCAGGTCGAAACCTTCCACCGCGTCGGTAAAGTCGCTCATGAAATTCCGCCGGCGCAACTCACCGTCCGTCGCCATATCGAATCCCAGCTGTTTTTGCTTCTCCAGTACGTGCAAAATATGCCTGTCCTCGATCCTTCGGAGCTCCTCTGGACTCGCGCTTTTCCGGGCTTCCAGCAATTCCACCGGCCTCAACAAGCTCCCGATGTGTTCTGCCCGGTATTCTCTTCGCATGTCACATCTCTCCAGCATTCGCAAATAGCTCTTCGTCCGTGGCAGGCTCTGACTGCGTACTCACAGACCTGTTCTTAGTCCAAGCTGCACAAAGCCCCGCGGAACTCCGGCCTGCATTGCCGTTCCTCCTCACTCGGGTTGTGCTGGCAATTTGCTCAGGTCCTGATTCGTCCTCGCCATGCGCCAAAAAACAAATTGGCCGATCCTTCGATCGGCCAACCCCTGCCATTCTCACTCTTCGTCAGCGATTTAAGATGCTTTACTTGAAGCTACCAACCGCCGTCGACTCTTCGTTGTACACCTCAAAGACCGTGAACAACTTCGTCAGTTGCAGCAAGTCGTTCACTTTCTTTGTCAGGTTCAGCAATTTCAATTCGCCGCCACGGTTCCGCACCGCCGTAAATCCGCTCACCAATTCGCCAATCCCGGAGCTGTCGATATAATTTACGTCTCCAAGATTCAGCACGATCCTTGTCTTTCCTTCTTCCAGCAAATCTCTCACGGTCTTCCGCAGCAATGCACTTCCGTCTCCCAGCGAGATTCGTCCGCTCAAATCCACAATTGCAATGCCGCTGAATTCCCGCGTGGTGGCAAAAAGTGAAGCCATAATGTTCTTACGCTCCCTGCTGTGGGGCTGCGCCGGAATTCGACGCGTTGCCGTTTCCGTTGCTCGATGGGCTCCCCAGCAGCGGCAGGCGCTTGGCCATCACGATCTCCGCCCCGCCGGTTCTTCCCGGGACCACATCAAATTCGTCCATGAATGCCTTCATCAGGAATATCCCGCGGCCCGAGGTGCTCAGCAGATTCTCCTCCGCGAGCGGGTCCGGCACGTCGTTCAGCCGGAAGCCCTTCCCTTCATCCATCACATGAATCACCATGCGCTCGTCGGTGAGTTCAATCGCCAGATGGATCTTCTTCTCCGGTTTCTCCTGATTCCCGTAATGAAATGCGTTGATGACGCCTTCGCGCACCGACATCCCGATGCGATAGCACTCATCCTCGTTGAATCCCGCCGCCTCGGCCACGCGCACGCACATCTCTTCCGCGAGATTCACGCTCTCGACGTGGGTGTCCAGCGTCACTTCCAGGTGCTTGGTCTCTGGCGCCATTCCTGCTCGGTTAAGCCGGCTTTTCCCTTGGAAACGCGTTCCTATCCGTAACACAGCGCCTAAACAGAAGTCAATGGAGCGGATTCCCTAGTTCACTCCCTCTCTATCGTGCCGAAGTGTACCCATCATTGGCGGCTCCGGCTTTCCGCAGTCCTGTGCCGCCTCCGTGGCAACTCTTCTTCTTTGCTTCACGCCCAGTAGTCCCGGTCCAACGTCCGGTATTGAATCGCCTCGCTCAAATGCTTTCCCGATACATTCTCCGCACCGTCGAGGTCTGCAATCGTCCGCGCCACCTTCAAGATCCGGTCGTGCGCCCGCGCCGATAGCCCCAGCCTCGTCACCGCCTTCTCCAGCAATGCCTCTCCTTCCGCATTAATCCCGCAGTGCTTCCGGATCATCTTCGGGGCCATCTGCGCATTGCGATAAGTCGTCTTTTCTCCATGAAATCGCTCCAGTTGCCGCTCCCGTGCTGCAATCACCCGCGCTCGCACCGCCGCCGAATCCTCTGTCGTTGATGGCGCTCGCAGCTCTTTGTACTTCACCGCAGGCACCTCGATATGGATATCTATCCGGTCCAGCAGCGGTCCCGATATCTTCGACACATACCTTTGAATCATCGGTGGCGTGCAGTGGCAGTCGTGGCCGGGGTCTCCGAAATATCCACACGGGCACGGATTCATCGCCGCCGCCAGCATAAACCGCGAAGGAAACGTCACCGACACCGCCGCCCGCGAAATCGTCACGCTCCCGTCCTCAAGCGGTTGACGCATCACCTCCAGCACGTTCCTCTGAAATTCCGGCAACTCATCCAGAAACAACACCCCGTTGTGCCCCAGTGACACCTCGCCCGGCCGCGGCACCGCTCCTCCTCCGATCAGCCCCGCGTCGCTGATCGTGTGGTGCGGGGAGCGGAACGGCCGTGTCCCCAGCAGCCCCTGCGCATTTTCCAGGATGCCCGCCACACTGTGAATCCGCGTCGTCTCGATCGCCTCCTCCAGCGACATTGCCGGCAATATCGTCGGAATCCGTTTCGCCAGCATCGTTTTTCCCGCGCCTGGCGGCCCGAGGAACAGAATGTTGTGTCCCCCCGCGCACGCCACCTCCAGCGCCCGCTTCGCCGCCTGCTGCCCATGGACGTCCCGCAAATCCACGCCGTATTGCGCGGACTCTCGCAGCATCTGCTGCGCGTCCACCCGCACCCGTTCGAACGACTCCGGCGAATTCACCAGGTCCACCGCCTGCGGCAGGGACTTCAGCGCGTACACCTCTATCCCCTCAACGACTGCCGCCTCCCGCGCGTTCGTCTCCGGCACCGCCACCGCCCTGATCCCGTTATCCCTCGCCGCAATCGCCGCCGAAAGCGCCCCTCGCACTGGCCGCACGCTCCCGTCCAGCGACAACTCCCCCAAAAACATCATCCGGTCCAGCGCCTTCCCGAAAAATTGTCCCTGGCACCCCGCCAGTCCCAGCGCCATCGGCAAATCGAACGCTGACCCTTCCTTCCGCAAATCGGCCGGCGCCAGATTGATCGTCACCCCTTGCCCGTATGGAAACTCGAACCCGCAGTTCTTCATCGCCGATTGCACCCGCTGCCGGCTCTCTTTCACCGCGTTGTCCGGCAGCCCCACCACGTTGAAATCCTGAATCCGTCCCACACCCACGTCCACTTCCACCTGTACCAGGTGCGCGTCAATCCCATAAACCGAAGCGCTCAGCGTTTTGAATAGCATGCGGCTCCAACCCTCAATGCGCGCAAATCATATATTAGTTGGTTAAGATACGCCAACGCAAATGACCATCGATGTGGTATCGGCATCGCCGCCCCTTCATGCCCGTTTCCGTGACACCTCTTGCTTGCCTTGCAAGGATCTGTACGTCTTGAGGCTTTCCTCCCCGAACTCGGCGCCCACACCGATCTTTACTCCCCCACTTTCCCTCCGTATAGTGAATCTACAGCGTATTCAAATCCCTTCCCGTGAGGTTGGCCGATGGCTGGAATTATCGTTTTGGTCGTCCTCGTCCTGCTGGTGCTGTTCGGCATCGGCATGTACAACTCCCTGGTCCGTCTCAAAGTCCAGTGCGATAACGCCTGGGCCGACATTGACGTTCAACTCAAGCGCCGCTACGACCTCATCCCCAATCTCGTCGAAACCGTCAAAGGCTACGCCGGCCACGAAAAGGGCACCCTCGAAGCCGTCATCAACGCCCGCAACCGCGCCATGACCGCCACCGGGCCTGCCGACAAGGCTCAGGCTGAAAACATGCTCACCGGCGCCCTCAAGAGCCTTTTCGCCCTCTCCGAGGCCTACCCGCAACTCCGCGCCATCGAGAGTTTCACTTCGCTCCAGAATTCGCTCACCCAGATCGAGGACACCGTCCAGAACGCCCGGCGCTACTACAACGCCGTCGTTCGCGACCTCAACACCAAAATCCTGCAGTTTCCCACTAACATATTTGCCGGCATGCTCGGCTTCAAACAGCGTGAATTCTTCGAAGTCACGGCCGCCGCCGAGCGCGAAGCTCCCAAGGTCAGCTTCGGCACTCCCACGGTTTGATTCTTCTCCCTAACGAGCCATGGAGCCACGTCAGAATCCTTGTAGCGGCTGCCTTCTGAGGCGAGCGCAGCATGTCCCACGGCCATTTCTGGCTGTGCGCTTTGCGCCCCCACTGCTCTCCCTCCCTTCCCCTTCTGCAAATTCCTTTCCCGCGCATATCCGCTTCGTGCGCGCCCTGGCTCTTCTCCTCCTCGTCCTCACCGCGCTCGTTTCTCCCTCCGCTGCCAAGGAGCGCTACCTCAGAAAATTCTTCTCCGACATTGCCGTCCTCCCCAACGGCACGATTGACGTCACCGAAAACATTACCTTCCAATTCGTTGGCGGTCCCTGGCACGGCATCTATCGCGACATCCCCGTCGAATATTCCGGCCCTCGCGGACTCAACTATTCCCTCTTCCTCAGCGTCAAGAGCGTTACCGACGATTCCGGCCAGAACCTCCGATACGAAACCAGCCGCGTCCGCCACTATCTCCGAATCAAGATTTACATCCCCGGCGCTGACAATTCCACCCGAACCGTCTCCATCGACTACACCGTCTCCAACGCCCTCAAATACTTCGACGACCACGACGAGTTCTACTGGAACGTCACTGGCGACGAATGGCCCATCCCGATCGATTCCGCAGGCGCCCACGTCGTCTTCCCCGAAGGCACTGCTAACCTCCGTGCCAAGGCCTTCACCGGCACCTTTCGTTCCACCGGTTCCGCCGCCAGCGCCCGAGTCGAAGGCACCGGCGTCGACGTGCAAACCACCGCTCCTCTCAACATTCACGAAGGCCTCACGCTCGCCACCGCATTCGATAAGGGCGCCGTCCGCGAGCCCACCGCCTTCTCCCTCTTCCTCCTCTATCTCCGCAGCAATTGGCCGCTTGTCCTTCCCGTTTTCGTCTTCATATTTATGTTCTGGTGGTGGTGGACACGCGGCCGCGACCCTCGCCTGCGCCCCATCGCTGCACAGTATGAACCTCCCGACAAGCTCTCTCCCGGCGAAGTGGGTACCTTGATCGACAACTCCGTGGACATGCGCGATATCACTGCCTCCATCGTTGACCTGGCCGTCCGTGGCTACATCGTCATCGAGGAAAAACAGAAAGATCATCTCCTCGGCCTCACTCACAGTAAGGACTACATCTTCCACCTCAAGAAATCCCGCGCCGAGTGGGCCTCTCTCAAGCCCCATGAACAAACCCTTCTCAACGGCCTTTTCAGTTCTGGCAATGCCGGCGATCTCGTCACCCTCGACCAGCTTCACAACACTTTCTACACGAACATCCCCGTCATGCGGGACCAAATCTTTGCTTCTCTCGTCGGCAATTCTTATTACGCTCGTCGCCCGGACAGCGTACGTGCCTCCTACCTCGCTTTTGGCCTCGTCACAGGAGCCATCCTCATAGGTCTCGGCCATTGGCTCTCCCAACATCTCGGCATGGCCCCCATGCCCTTCATCGTCTCCGGGATTATCTCCGGCCTTATCGTCTGCGGCTTCGGCCTGGTTATGCCCGCGCGTACGCAAACCGGTGCCCGCGCTCTCGAAGGCATCCTCGGCTTCGAGGATTTTCTCGCCCACGTCGAGTCCGACCGCTTCAATCGCATGATCAAAACGCCCGAAATGTTCGAAAAGTTCCTTCCGTTCGCCATGGCTCTGGGTGTCGAAAAAAATTGGAGCCGCGCCTTCCAGGGCATCTACACGCAGCCCCCCCAGTGGTACCAAGGTGGCAGTTTTGGCCCCGGCTTCTACCCATACGCCTTCGCCAACAACCTCAGTTCCATGTCCTCCATGGCCGGCACCGCCATGGCCTCCGCCCCGCGCAGTTCTGGTGGCTCTGCCTTTGGCGGAGGGGGTGGAGGCGGCTTCTCCGGCGGCGGCTTCGGGGGTGGCGGCGGCGACGCCTTCTAGCCCGCATGACACGGGCTGGGGCCTCATCATCTCGCTCCTTCAACGGGCTATCACACGCTGCGAAATGATTGACCCTCCTCTAAGTCCCGCATACAATTCGCCCATCTTTGCGATGCCATCTGAAGCCCGTCCAATTCGCACCGTTGTTCAATCCGATCAAAAACTCCGCTGGCGCGATCTCTACTCCGAAACCGAGCTCTATAAATCCGCCGTTCGCCTCTACACCAAGCCGCTGTTTTCCTGGCGAAAGGCCTTGATCACTTCTTCCGATAAACGGGATCTATACGACTTCGCTCGTCGCGGCCCGCAAAATCTCGACTCCATCCATCGCTCGCTTCGCTCCGAAAACTTCGCGTATCGTCCAGGTATCGTTCTCCATCGAAATTTTAAAGGCAAACAACGCACTCTCTACATCTATCCTTGGGAAGAACGCCTCGTTGATCTCCTGCTCTACCGCCTGCTTTCCTCTCGCCTCCATAAATTTATCTCGAGCAATTCCTACGCTTACCGGCTTCGCGGCTTCGGTCTCGATCGCTGCCAGCGCAAAATCGCTCGCCTCTTCGCGGCCAGCGATACGCCTCTCTTCGTCGCCAAACGCGACGTTTCCTCCTACTTCCCCTCCGTCACCCACGAACTTCTCCTGCACCAAATCCGCAGCCTCGTCTCCCAGGACGACTACCTGTTCCACCTGCTCGAAGCTCGCATCCGTTTCCCCTACCTCGACGGCGAGCAACTCTGCACGGCCAATCAGGGAATACCCTTTGGCACTCCCATCGCTTGCTTTTTCGCAAACCTCTACCTCACTCCCCTCGATCGCCGGCTCGACTCCATCCCCCGGCTCCATTATTTCCGCTACGCGGATGACATCCTCTTCTTTTCGGAAGACCGCCCTGCCTTTGAACACGCAATCCATGTCTTCCAGAATGCCCTCGCCGGTTTGCGCCTCGCCAGTAAGCCAAGCCACGAACTAAACGTCCTCCTCTCCTCTACCGGCGCAGCCTCTTCCGGCTTCCTCCCTTCCCGCTCCATCCGCCATCTCGGTTTGGAATTCCACGCCGACGGCCGTGTCCGCCTCTCGCGCGACAAATTCCGCAAGATCAGCAATCTCTTTCGTTTCGCTTTTCGCCGCAAACGTTCCAAACTCGCGCGCATTCTCGACTACCGTAAGCGCGCCCAGTTCGCCATCGAACTCGCGAAAAACACTCTCGATCAATGCGTCCGCAACGTCGCCATCATCGACTACTACCTCAAGCACGTGAATGACGAGCAGCAACTCCGTCTCCTCGACCGTTGGCTCGCCGAAGAAGTCCTCTCCCTCGCCTTTCGCGGCGGCCACAAGAGGGGCTACTTTCGCCTTCTGCCCTACGAGGCCCTTCGCGCCATGGGCCTCCCCTCCCTCGTCCATCGCCGCCGTCTGATCCGGCATCACCAAATCGAAGCCCCGTTCTTCATTTGGAAGAGCTATCAATGGCAAAAGAGTTCCAGAGAGGCAGCCGTCAAGCTGCGTCCGCCGACCGCGGAGCCGCCGGCTTTCTCTCCAAGCCCCGAAGCAGTGACGTAAGTTTCCGTACGGAGACTCTCGTGGGAGAGAGGGTCACCTGTAGAAGGGCCTTATCGAAGTACGCAAATCTGAAGATTTGCGTACGTTTCTTTGGCCGTCTCTCTGGAAAACTCTTTGGGGGAGGTGCGTATGGGATTCTTCGACTTCAAGGGAACTCCAGCCACATGCCCGGCGTGCGGCTCCCGTCGCGCCGCAAGACTTCTCTGGAAAACGAAATGTCCCAATCCGAATTGCCGGAACTTTGATTCCGCCCACGCCGAACTAGCAAACCAGAACCGCATCGAGAACAAAGATGCCGTCTCCGTCTTTCCGCATCTGCGTGGCGATTTCGTGCCCGGAAGCAATGCCATCCGCATTCGCTACGAAAACTTTCGCGGCGACCATCTCAACTATCTCGCCGACGCTCAGGGCGCTTATCGCACCGGCGAGCATCTTGTCATCCGCGTGGCCCCTACCGGTCGCCGCATCGCCTTCCAGTTCGCCTCCATCCTCAATCGTGGCGAAGTCGAACGCAGCCTCCCAACAGTCGCTCAAGCTGGCTCTTCGCGCGGTAATCAGCCCGTCCCCGATGCCGACGAACGCCGCATCCTGAATCACCATTTGCGTCGCGGCACCAGCTCTCCTCGCTTCATCGAAGTCCGCCAAAAATTCCCCGATTACCAGCCGTGAACAAGTACGCAGGCCCGTTTTCCATAATCATGTCGTAATGCGATATAATCGTTTTTGACGCCTTCACCGCGTCGTAATTCCTGCGGTTTTCCCTCGCCCCGGCGGGGCAGAATGCTTCACGATTGGAAGGAAATGAACGTTCTTAGGCGCGATTTTGTCGTTCGGGAACCGCTGCTCGTCGTCATCCTGGTTCTGATTACCATCGTCTTCTCCACGCTCACCCATGCCTACAGCCGGGCCTACGACCGCCGCCGCAATCAACTTGGCCAGCAGTGGTTCGCCGAGGGCAACGCCGAACTCCAGAAAAACAAGCCTGCGGCTGCCGTCGACGCTTTTCGCACCTCGCTCATCTACGATTCCAGGAATTGGGACTACCGTCTGCATCTCGCCGAAGCCCTCTCTCAGGTGGGCCAGACCAGGCAGGCCCTCAACTACTACCAGAGCCTTTGGCAACTCAACCCGAAAAATGGCGTGGTCAATCTCCATCTCGCTGAATTCGCCGTCCGTTCTGGTCAAGTCGCCGATGCCGAGCGCTATTTCAGTGGAGCCATCTTTGGCGATTGGCCCAACAACTCCGCTGATCATCGCCGCGAAGCCCTCTTCGAGCTCATCAATTTCTATCTGCAGCGCGGCGATACCGGCCAGGCCGAGTCCCAGCTCATCATTCTTTCCGCCAATCTCCCAGAGGATCCCGTCCTGCATTCGCGTGTTGCGGATCTTTACGCGCACGTCGGGGACTACCAGCGGGCTCTCGACCAGTACCGCCGCGCGTTCCACCTCGATCCCAAGTATTTCCCCGCACTCTTCGGCGCCGGCGAGGCCGCATTCCACGTCGGCGATTACCACGCCGCGGAGACCTATCTGACCCGCGCCTCGCATGAGGACGCCGCCGGGCCCGAAGTCAAAAATCTCCTCCAGATCACCCAGGCCGCCTCCGCGCTCAATCCCTTCGAGCGTGGCCTTCGCGAATCTGAAAAAATTCAGCGTGTTCTCCGCTCGTTTCAGATTGCCTCCGGGCGCCTCGATGCCTGCTCGTCTCGTTCTGGCGGCTCGCTTCCGTCCAAGCTCGCCCCGCTTCAGCAGCGGCGGAATCAGTGGAAGCCAAACGCTAATCCCCGCTACTTGTCCCGTCACCCGGATCAGATCGATCCTCTCTTTGTCATTGCCACCGAAATCGAAAAACAGTCTCAGTCTGTCTGCGGAGAGCCTGCGGCCGAGGACTCCGCCTTGCTGGCCCTGGCGAACTCTCACCCGTTGGATGAAAAGTGAGCACACCCGACACAACTCTGAACCCCGCCTCGCCCTCGTCGGACTCGTTCGTCGCCGCCGCGGATGCCTTTCGCCGCCGCATCACCGCACAGCTTTCCTTCGATGAAGATCGCTTCTTCCTGATTCTTGCCGTCTTCATTGGCATCTTCGCCGGTCTCGCAGTGGTCTGTTTCCGAATCACCATGGAGTGGGTCCGCCTCTACCTCCTCGGCAGCACCCTGAATCCTCCCCCGCTCCGCGCCTTCCTCGCCCCATGCCTCACCGGTCTGTTGATCTCTCTTCTCATCTTCACCATCTTCAAAGGCGCTGCCGGCAGCGGCCTCAATCAGACCAAGGCCGCTCTCTACATTTTCGACGGCTACATTCCCTTCCGCACCGTCATCGGCAAATTCATTACCGCCTCTCTCGCCATTGGGTCCGGCCACTCCCTGGGCCCGGAAGACCCCGCGCTCCAGATCGGTGCCGGTCTGGCTTCCGCCGTCGGTACTCGCCTCAAACTCTCCCGCAAGAAAATGCGCCTCCTGGCTCCCGTGGGTGCCGCCGCTGGCCTCGCCGCCGCCTTCAATGCTCCCATCTCCGCCGTCCTCTTCGTCATCGAAGAAGTCATCGGCCATTGGAGCGCGGGCATTCTCGGGGCGATCGTCCTTGCGGCCGTCTCCAGTGTCGTCACCATGCGCCTCTTCCTCGGCGCTGAACCCCTCTTCCGCATCCCTTCGGTCGGTGTCATCCGCTGGCAGGAACTCGTCGCCTACGCCGTCCTCGGCATCCTCGGCGGCATCGCCTCCGTCGTCTTCTCGAAAGCCATCGGTTGGCTGCGACCCAAGGTCAAAGAGACCCCGATGACGCTTCAGGTCCTCTACCCCGGCATTGCCGGCCTGCTCATCGGCCTCATTGCGGTGGCCGGCTTTCCCCAAGTCATGGGTGCCGGTTACGACTTCATGGATCTCGCCATGCACGACCAGTACACCTGGGAAATCCTCGGCCTCCTGGCCGGCCTCAAAATCCTGGCCACCACGCTCTCCTTTGTTAGCGGTACTCCTGGCGGTATGTTCGCTCCCACTCTCTACATCGGCGCCATGCTTGGCGGCGCCGTTGGCACCGTCGAGCACAATTTCTTCCCTTACCTCACCGGCTCGGTCGGCACCTACGCACTTGTCGGCATGGGCGTTCTCTTTGCGGGATTCCTTCGCGCTCCCATCACTTCGGTGTTCATGGCTCTTGAAGTCAGCGGCGATTACTCCATTATTCTCCCCGTCCTCGTTGCGAACACCTTCTCATACCTCATCTCTCGCCGGCTCCAGGCCGCTCCTGTCCTCGAAGTCCTCACCCGCCTCGATGGCCTCTCTCTCCCAGCCATGGAAGAAAAGCGCGAGGAAGAAACCTTGAACGTCGAAGACGCCATGAGTCCACGTCCCTCCATCGTTCTCGACGGCGACAAGTCCCCCGCCGAAGCCTGGCCCTTTGTCAGTCACACCGCCGAGCCATTTTTCCTGGTATCTCTCCCTAACCAGCCACCCGCGCAAATCTCTTTTGGTGAACTGCGCCATCTCGTCGAGGCGGACGATCATCGCCCGCTTCGCGAAACCCAGGCGATTTCGCCGGTTCCGTATCTCCACCCCGACGAAGATCTCGAAGACGCGCTTCCGCTCGCGACCCGTCATTCGTTCATTCCGGTCGTCAACCGCGCCGATCTTTCTCAAATTTTAGGTGTATTGGATCTGGGAGATGTGATGGAGGCTTACCGCAAATCCCACGAGGAATTTCCCGCCCCCTACTAAGAACTCTGTCACATAGCGTGAAGGAGGGCGAAACTTCAGTTCAGCCGGCGCATCGAGGACTTTCGATAGCAGGACCAGAAAAACCCTAAGCACGGATGGCACCGGGCATCTGCACAGGGCGCATAGCGCCGCGTAGGAATTTTGCGTATTCCTGGATGTCCCGCGAACAGAGCTATTCCTGGTGGTGCCTTCCGGGGCAGGTTTTATGCCGCTTTCGCTCTGTTCCTACCGGTTCGCTTTCTTCTCGAACGTCTCGGCCCGGCCTCCAGCAGCTTACCGATCGCGTCCACCAATGCGTGTCCGTGCGACCGCAACTCCACTATCCGCTGCGCCACCACTCTCTCCAGCAACTTCTCTCCTCGCGGCTGGAGTGACACCAACACTTGCCGCCTGTCCTTTGTTCCTCGCGTGCGTTTCACCAACCCGTGGGCTTCCAGTCGGTCCACCAGCTCAACCGTGCTGTGGTGCCGCAACGACAATCGCTCCGCGAGCGTTCGGATGCTGGCGTCGCTCGTGGGATCCAGTCCCCGAATCGCCAGTAACAACAGATATTGTTGCGGCTCCAGCCCCGCCTGCCTTGCCGTTTGATCTCCGTCCTGCAGGAACTTCCGGATCAAGTAGCGAAGCTGTGACAACGCGTGGTATTCCCCGTCGGTCATCCTGGTGGCCATAGCCAAAGTCTATCGTACCACGATACATATAACCAGCCCATCCTCCTCGCCAGGGGCTATTCATACACCTGCCTCACTTCGCTTACCAGATTCCTCTTCACCGCCTGGTTTTTCCACCTCGCGACGCAATTCACAGGCTCTTGCGGAACGCCTTTTGCGTCTTGTAATGCTGGTATCCCTGCTTTAAGTAAAACCCATGCGCCCGTTCCCGCAGCACGTTCGATCGCACCGACATCCCCTTGCATTGTCTCCCGCGCGCCCACTTCTCTCCCGCCTCCAGGAGCTTTGCACCCGCGCCTTGGCTGCGCATCGATTCGTCCACCACCAGTCCGTTCACCTCCGCGCGTCGCTCCACCTCCAGCAGCGGCGTCACGCTGATGTGAATCCAGCCTATTACGCCTTCTCCGGGAATCTCCGCCACAAAACAAGCCGCTTCCTTGTCCCGGAGCACTTCCGCAAGCCGCTTCTTCATCTCTTTCTCGCTCGCTGGATATCCCAACTGGCTGGAAAGCTCCGCCGCCCGTCCCGCATCCCTCTTTCGAATCCGTCGTACACGCAACTTGCTTCCGCTTGGAGCCATTCCTCCGCCGCTCCTTTTCGCGCAGACTTGCCTCCACCGCTTCGCTCTGCGATTCCCGCAGCACACCGGCTGCGACCCTAACCAACGCAGCTACCCAAGCACGTCGGCAGCATCCTATGCTAAGGATAGGGCTCCCGCCGATTTATGGGTTCTCGCCAATGCCCCTCGGCGCCTTTTCTCTCGTGTCCGTTCTCGACCCAGTGCTGTTACCGTGCTCGCTTCTCCATTTTCTATTTTCGCTAATCCTGCTCTTATTAGCGGTCACGAGTCACCAATTCCCAGTCACCCTCTTCAAAATGTCTTCTCCGAATCCACCAGAATCGTCACCGGCCCCTCGTTCACCAGATCCACCGACATCATCGCCTGGAATATCCCCGTCCCCACCGTCACGCCCAGTTTCCGCAGCTCTTCGCAAAACTCTTCATAAAGTTTTTTCGCAACTTCGGGCGCCGCCGCCGCAAGAAAGCTCGGCCGCCTCTGTCCCCTCGCATCCCCGTAGAGCGTGAATTGCGACACCACCAGTGCGCCGCCCTTCACCTCGAGCAATGAAAGATTCATCTTCCCTTGTGTGTCTTCAAAGATCCGCAGGTTGGCCAGCTTCTCGGCCATTGCCGCCGCTACCTGTGGCGTATCTTCCTTCCCCACTCCGAGCAGGATCATCAAGCCCGGCCCGATCTCCCCGGTAACCTGTCCCTGCACCATCACTTTCGCGCGGCTCACCCGCTGCACCACCGCTCGCATCTTGCCTTCTTCTTCCCCTCTTTGCCTCTTTGCCTCTTTGCCTCTTTGCTTCCTTACTTCTTTACTTCCGGTTTCCTTGGCAGCATCTCCGGCAATTCCGCCACGTTATACGCAAACACGGCCAGCACCTGCGCCCCTTCCGTCAGGTCGTCCCACCGCACGTGATCCAGTACGTCCGCCTGCGAATGGTGCATCTTGTCGTAATCCGCTACTTCCTGCACGCACCAGAATCCCGGTACGCCTGCTTCGTCGAATGGCACGTGATCCGACCCGCCTTCGCTTCGCAGTGTCGGCTCCATGAAACCTACCGGTTTCGCGAGTGGGTACATCACGCGGTCGATCGTCTCCCGCACATTGTAGTTGCCCATTAGCCCAATCGTCAGCACTTTCCCCGTGCCCGTGTCGTGGATCAGCACGCCGGAAATCTTTGGCAGCTCGTCTTTGTGCGCCTGGACGTACGCCCGCGAGCCGTTCAGCCCCTGCTCCTCCCCGGTAAACAGCACAAACCGGATCGTTCGCTTCGGCTTCACGCCCAGCTTCTGCAACGCCCGCGCCGCCTCCAGCACGGCCATCGAACCCGTCCCGTTGTCCGTCGCTCCGGTACCCAGGTCCCACGAATCCAGATGCGCCCCCAGGATCACCACTTCATCCGGCTTCTCGGTTCCCCGAATCTCCGCCACTGTGTTGTACACCTCCACCGGCCGCTCGCTGAACGTCGCCTGCAGGTTCAGCTCCACCTGCACCGGTCCTCCCGCGTCTAGCATCCTCCACAGTTGCAGATAGTCCTCGCGCGCCAGAATCGCCGCCGGAAAAGGCGCGGACTTGTAGTCCCGCGAATAGCTTCCCATGTTCAGCAAGCCGAACATCTTCTCCGAACCGGCAAGTATCGCCACCGCCTTTTCCTCCGCCATCATCGCGAACAGCGACTTCCGCATCTTTATGTATTCGCGATAGTCCACGCGTCCTTGCCCCTTCGGATGATTGATCGGCAAGCTCGGCTCGCCCCACGGCGTCAACATCGGATCCATCGGCGCTTCCATCTCCTTTGGCCGTCCCACCAGCAGAATCTTTCCCGCCAGCTGCCCTTTGTACTTCTCCAGGTCCTCCGGCTTTTCCGCCTCAATCCCGATCACCTCTCCTCGAATCGTTCCGTTGGTCGAAGGCGTCCAGCCAATTTGCGCCAGCCTCATCACGTGCACTGTGGGAGAAATCACGCTCGCCGACGCCGTTGCTCGCGTCCAGCTGTTGGCAATACTCCACGATTCCAGGTGTGCGTTATCCAGACCCAACCCCTTAAACTGCTCCTCCGTCCAGTGGCTCGCCTGATCCAGTTGCGGCGAGCCCGTCAGTCTCGGCCCGATATTCGTCGTCAGGTACGTCAAGTCCGCTTTCAGCTGCCCTTCGTCGGACTTCACCTGCTCCAGAATCTTCTTGTCCATCTCCTCGATCGGATCGGCCTTTGGAGGCACCTCGGCCTCCGTCTTGGGCGCCGCCAGCGATACCGCCCTGCGCGGCATCATCTCCGGCAGCTCCGCCGTGTTGTACGCCCATGTCGCCAGCACCTGCGCTCCCTGGTTGATGTCGTCCTTCCACACTTTGTCAAACGTGTCGGACTGGCTATGATGCGTCTTCGGATACTCCGCAAGGTCCTGCGCGCACCAGAACCCCGGCACGCCAACTTCGTCGAACGAGTAGCTGTCGGTCCCGTACTCCCTGTCCATCGTCGGTTCCAGCAGTTTCAGCTCTCCCAGCGGCGCGATCACCTGGTCCACGATCGCCCGGTCCTGGTAGTTGTCATGCAGCCCGATCGCCAGCACGCGCCCCGTGCCGCTGTCGTGGATTAGCGCCGCCGAAATCTTGTCCAGTTCCGCCTTGTGCGCTTTCACATATTGTTCGGACCCGATCAGCCCCTGCTCTTCGCCCGTAAACAATATGAATCGGATCGTCCGCTTCGGCTTTAGATTCAATTTCGCCAGTGTCCGCGCCGCTTCCAGAACGGCCATCGAACCCGTTCCATTGTCCGTCGAGCCCGTCGCCAGGTCCCACGAATCCAGGTGCCCGCCCAGGATCACCACTTCGTCCGGCTTCTCCGTTCCGCGGATCTCTGCCACCGTGTTGTACACTTCCACCGGCTTCTTCGAAAGCGCGTTCGAGATATTCAGCTCCACCTCCACTGGCCCTTTCTTCAGCATCCGGAAAATCATCCGGTAGCCTTCTCCCGTGATGAACGCGGTCGTCAGCGGCCCCATCTCAAACGGCACCGTGGTCGCATCCGTCATGTTCAGCAGCGCGTGTGGCTTGTTTGCGTCGCGCAGCACCGCCAGCACTCCCTGCTCCTTCAAGAACTGGTTCCGCACCTTGATCTCGGCGAGATACCGCTCGTAAGGATCAGGCCTGGCCGGCGCTCCCGCCGGTGGAGGCGGCTCTTCCATCTCGTGGTAAATCTCCGCGTACTGGTTGATCGGCTTCGGCCGGGAGAGCGGCTTCGGATCGCTCATGATCACGATCGCACCCTTCAATTTCCCGTTGAACTTGTCGAAATCCTCCGGCTTCTTCGCGTCGAAATACACCACCGGCCCGTGCACTTTGCCCTTCGTTCCCGGAGCCCACGCCGCCGAGGCGATCGTCAATGGATGCTCCGTCGGCGCAAGGATTCGCGCCTCTGCCTTCCCTCGGTTCCACGCATGCGGAATCGTGTATGCCTCCTCATGCACGTTCGTCAGCCCGTACTTCTTGAACATCTCGGCGGTCCAGTCGCTCGCCGTTTTCAGTTGCGGCGTCCCCGTCAGCCGCGGTCCAATCTCATCGGACAGATACTCGAGATTCGCCATCAATTCGCTGTGGTCGCGAATTTCGCCCATGATTTGCACGTCCACCGCCGCGTTCGAGTTCTTCTCCTCGTCGGGTCCCGCAGGCCACGCCTTCGCTGCGAGTAAACACACCAGCACTGCAGCCACACCGGTAGTCTTGCGGTTCATCTTCATGCCACTCTCCCCTGCTCAATTGTCCGTCCTAAATTTCCGTCCCTTCAATTTCGGCGCAGAACTCGTCTCTGACCGGTGCCCACGTTCTCCCGCTGCACAGACGAAGCATCTCTGCTGACTGATCTCTGATATCTGATCACTAACATCTCCCTACTTCCCCGCCGCTGCAACCTTTACGACCCTCCTCGACGCGCCACGCCGCCCTCCGGGCTTCGCCCGCCGCGCCTGCTTCATCCCTCGTGGGATCTTCTGGCAGTTCGGGCAATAGTAGCTGCTGCGTCCCGCCACCACCATCCGCCGGATCAGCGTCCGGCAGCGCGGGCACGGCTTCCCCTCGCGCCCGTACACCCTGTGGTGCAGTTGATACTCTCCGGGTTCACCTTCGGCGTCCAGAAAATCCGAAATCGTCGATCCCCGCAGCGCGATCGCTTTTCGCAAAATCCCCTGCAATGCGTGATACAGCTTCTCCGCTTGCTCCTCGCGCAACCGAGCCCCGATCTGCGCTGGATGGAGTCGCGCTTTCCACAAACTCTCATCAGCGTAAATATTCCCAACGCCCCGCAGCACCTGCTGATCCAGAAGTAATGCCTTGATCCGCGCTCGCCGCCCGCGAATCCTCTCCAGAAATTCTCCCCGCGAAACCTCCAGCGGATCGGCCCCGAATCGCCCCACTTCTTTCCGCAACGACTCGCCTTGCAGCATTGCGATTCGCCCGAATCGCCGCGGGTCGACGTAGCGCAGCTCCCGCCCGTCGTCCAGCAGCGCCACCAGGTGCGTGTGCTTCGCCTGCGGCACGCTGACCGCCTTCGGCATCATCGCTCCGGTCATCCCCAGATGCACCAGCAGCGCCAATTCTTCCGCGGCCTCCGCTGATTCCAGCCGCAGTAACATAAACTTCCCGTACCGCTCCACCGCGCGGATTTCCGCCCCCGGCAGTAGCCGTTCAATTTCCTCTGGATTGTCCATGAAATCTGTTTTGCCCAGTGTTACGCTGACTACGCGCCGCCCCGCGATTTCGCGCTGCAGCCCTCGCGCCACCGTCTCCACTTCCGGTAATTCCGGCATCCCCGCCCAACCGCTCCCCGGCACAGTCTCGCTCTGTCGCTCACACACTCTTACTGCGCCTTTCGTACTTTACTCTTCCCGCATGCCGCGAACCGAGTCGAAGGCCGCTCCCGGTCAGACCCCACTCCTCTGCTATCTCTGTGCTGAACTCTTGCTCTTTCTCCGCCTTTCCTTGCTGCTCGCCGCTATCTGATATCTGCTCTCCCGACTACTCACTTCTTGTAATAATCCGGATACGGCGGATGCTCCGGAATCACAACCGGGTGCTCCTGCAACGCCTTCAGCGTCACCTCCACGGCCTTTTCCAGCTGCAGATCGTGCCCCGCCGCCACCGACGCTGGGTCGTTCTCCACCTCGATGTCTGGCGCCACGCCGTGGTTCTCCACTTCCCATGAGCCGTGCAGGCCGTAAATCCCTACTCGCGGCGACGTTACACTCCCTCCATCCATCAGCGGCGGATAGTTGTAAATGCCCACCAGCCCGCCCCAAGTCCGCGTTCCCACCAGCGGCCCCACTCCATCCTGACGGAACATCCACGGCAAGGCATCTCCGCCCGACCCCGACATCTCGTTCGTCACCATCGTCTTCGGTCCGTATATCTGCATCAGCGGCGAACAGAACTTCTCGCCCTCCCGCGAGATCGCGCAATTCCGCAGTGGCCGCTTCAACATATCGATAATGTAATCTGCGATCTCTCCGCCATGGTTGTACCGCTCGTCAATCACCGCTCCCAGCTTCCCCGTCTGCGCAAAATAGAACCGGTTGAAGTTCTTGTATCCGCCCACCGACGTGTCCGGCACGTGCACATACGCCAGTTTCCCCCCGCTCAATTCGTCCACTTTTCTTCGGTTGTCCTCTTCCCACGCGCGGTTGCGCAACGCGAACTCGCTGGCCACCGGCACAACGGTCAGTTCGCGCGCTCCAGTCCCATCCGCATTCGGCCCCACTTTGATCTTCACCTGCATCCCCGCCGAGTTCTCAAAAAAACTATACACACTCGCCGGCGGCCGCACGTCTCTTCCGTTCACTTCGATCAGGTATTCGCCCGGCTTCACGTCCACGCCCGGCTGCGTCAATGGCGCCTTCAACTCCGGATTCCAGTTCTCGCCGTTGTAAATCCGCGCGAACCGGTATCTCCCGTTCTCCACTTTGTAGTCCGCACCCAGCAGCCCGCCCTTCACCATCTCGGGTTCGGGAATATCCCCGCCGTGGATGAACATGTGCCCCACCGTCAGATTCCCCAACATCTCCGTAAACAAATAATTGAGATCGGCGCGGCCCCCCACGCCCGCCACGTACGGACTGTACTTCGTCTCGGCCGCGGTGATATTGAGTCCGTGGTGGTTGGGATCGTAGAAAAAGTCCCGCTGGATCCGCCACACCTCGTGGTACATCTGATTCCACTCCGCCCGCGGGTCCACGTACACTTGCATATTCTCCAGCTTCAACGCCCCTTCTCCCGGCTTCGGCGCTGACGCGGTTCCCGCAATGATCCAGTTCGTGCTCTGTGGCGGACCCTGCCGGAACAACGCCTTTTCTCCATTCGCCGAAATCGCAAAACTGCTGACTCCGCCGATGTATGGTTCCGTCTTCCGCTTGCTCAAGTCGAACTTGCTCACCGTGACCAGGTCCGGTCCCCCAAAACGTGGCACGTCCACAATTTCCGACAAGAACAACTCTCCCGTCTTCCCGGCATCCAGTTCCACATAATTCGCCGGCTTGATCGGCAACGCCACAATCCTCTGTCCGATCCCGTCGAAATCGATCGTCACTGTCGGCGTCTCTTCTTTCTTCTCTCCCTCTTTTCCCTTTTCCTTGTCGCCTTCTTTTCCCTTGTCCGCGCTCGCCTCTTTCCCCTTCTCTTCTTTCACCTTCTCTTCATCGCTCTCCGGAGCCACCGGGTTCGGATCGCCCTTCTTCAGCACTACCGCGTACACGCTCCGCAGCACCGGGTGCTGGAAGCTCGAAAGGTCCAGCCATCCCGCCGTCAACCCCATGTCCGTGCTCGCCGCGAAATACAGCGACTTTCCGTTCTTGTCGAACACCGGATACTGCGAGTCTGCCGTCCCATCGGTGATCTGTGTCTCTTTTCCTGTTTCCAACGAATATACGAAAATCGTATGCAGATGGTTCTCCAGGAACTTCGCGTACGTCAGCCACTTGCTGTCCGGAGACCACGCCCCCGTCGCGAACCCGAACGGCACCTCATACCGGTCCGTCGTGACCTTCACCGGTGTTCCCTTGTCCACGTCCACGTACCACATGTTCAATCGCTTGTCCGTGTAGGCGATCTTCTTGCTGTCCGGCGACCACGCCAGCCCGTAAAAAAACGACGGCGGATTGCCCAGGCTGATCTTTTTCACCTCTCCCAACCCGCTCTGGTCCTCCAGGTGCAACGCGTACTCACCCGATTCGTCCGAAAAATACGCGATCCACTTTCCATCCGGAGACCATGCCGGATTCCGTTCCTCCACCGACGTGGTCCTCGTCAGGTCCCGGATGTCTCCCTTTTCTGCCGGAACCGACAATATCTCTCCCCTGGCTTCAAAAACCGCGCGCTGTCCCGTGGGTGAAATCGCTGCGTTCTCGATCTTGTCCGCGATTTTCTCCCAATGCGCACGGGTCGCCGGCAGGTCTCCGCTTACTTGCACATCCACGCGCTTCGACTTCCCCGTCTTCGGATCAAATACAAAGAGCCCACCGAACTGTTCGTACACCAGCGCGTCCGGCCCCGCAGACACATTCTTCAGATCGAATCCCTTGTTCTCCACCACTTGTTTCACGTTCTTCGTCTTCGTGTCGTAGGCAAACAGCGTCACCGGCCCGTTCCGGTCCGAAAGAAAGTACACCGTGTCCCCAAACCACGCCGGGCTCGAATCGTTTGAATTCTCTCGCGGCACTTTCTCGAGTTGCAGGTCCTTCAGTCTCACGATGTAAATCGGCGTTGTCTGTCCGCCCCGATACCTCTTCCACGCCGCCTGCCACTGAATATTCGGCACGTACGCGATCCGCGCCGCATCCGGCGAGTACGAGCCCTCGAACGAACGCCACATCGGCAGCACCTCCGGCACGCCCCCTCCCACCGGCACCGTGTAGAGCCTCGTGAAATCCGCGTACGCGTCGCGGTCAGAAAGAAACAGCACATTCTTTCCGTCCGGAGTCCAACCCGCGGCCCCGTCCTGTCCCGGGTGCCACGTTAGCCGCCTCGGCGTCCCGCCTTCCGCCGGCATCACGTAGACATCCGTATTTCCGTCGTAGTGGCCCGTGAACGCCAGCCACCTTCCGTCCGGAGAGAACTGCGGATGCGATTCATGTCCTCCCGTCGTCAACTGCCGCGCTTCTCCGCCGTCGCGCGGTACGCTCCACAAATATCCCCCGTAAACAAACACAATGTCGGTCTTCGACATTGTCGGTTCCTGCAGCAACAGATGCGTCTCCGCCGCCTTCACGCCGAGCGCACCGGCGCACACCATGACCAACGCCAGCACTACCCATCCCCCCAGTTTCTTCATCTCATCCCCCATCCTCTAGTCTCACCCCAAACCTCAAAGCTCTTCTCTGCAAGCTGTAAACTGTTGACTGTCAGATGTGAACTTGCCACTTCCCAATTTCGATTTTCTAGTTTCTATTTTTGACTCACTTCGTCCCACTCCAGAATCCCGGCGCAGAAATCTCCTTCGTATCCTCCGTCTCCGCAAACTTTCTCACTTGAGCTCCGATCTCCGCCGACTTCCCCACGAGCGCGAACGTCAGGTTCTCCAGCGGGAAATGCTTCGCGATCGCTCGCTTGGCCACCTCCGGCGTCACTGCGTCAATCCGCTCGTCCCGCTCGTTCACTTCGTCATCACCCAATCCGTAAAACTCGTGCCGCGCGATCACACTTGCTAGTTGCGCCGATGTCTCGATCGACGGCGGAAATTGCCCCTTCAGGTAGTTCTTCGCCGACGCCAGTTGCGCCTCGCTCACCCCGTCCGTGTGCAGTTTCTTCAGCACGTCCAGCATCATCTGGATCGCCTTCTCCGTCGTCTCGTTCCGCGTGAAACTATACATCGCAAACGGCCCTGGCTCCTTCTCCGGTGAAAAAAATGAAGTCGCCCCGTAGGTCAGCCCCGATTCCACGCGCAGCGCCTCATTCAGCATCGACGTGAAACTCGAACCGAAAATCGTATTCACCACGTTGACCGCCACCCGGTCCGGATCCGTCGCCGAAATCCCCACGTTCCCCACCACAAAAAATGTTTGCGTCGCGTCGCTCTTATTCACCAGCAGCAGCCGTTTACCCTTCACCTGCCCCTCGGCCTCCACTTTAACCGCCGGGGCCTCCTTCCCCGGCCACTCGCCGAACACCGCTTCGATCTTCTTCTTCATCTCCTCGGTCTTGAAATCCCCCGCCACCGCCAGGATCGTGTTTCCGGGCGTGTAATACGTCTCGTAAAATTTTACGATCGCGTCCCGCTGGATCTTCTTCAGAGAAATCTCGTCTCCCGCTGTCGGCCGCCCGTATCCCTTTCCGCTGTATAAGTACCCCTGGTAATAGTCGAAAATCACGTCCTGCGCGCTGTCTTTCGCCGCCTTCACCCCGTCCACCGATTGCGCCAGCAGTTTCTCCACTTCGCTTTGCGGAAAGATCGGATGCAGCACCGCGTCCGCCACTAGGTTCAGTCCCTTGTCCGTGTCCTTCGCCAGATATTCTGCCCCAAAACTCGAATAGTCGGAGCCTGCATCCGCCCCGAAGTTCCCGCCGATAAAATCAATCTCCTCCGAAAATTGCTGTGCAGTCCGCGTCTTCGTTCCCTTGCGCAGCAACCCGGCGGTCGTGGATGCCAATCCCTCGATCCCCGCTGGGTCCGCCAGGCTCCCCGTCTTCACAATTCCCGTGACATCCACCAGCGGCACGCTGTGCTTCTCCAGCAGCAATACCGTCAGCCCGTTCGGCAGCACCACCTTCTCATGGGGAGGCAACTTCACTCCCTGCGCCCTCACTCCGCTGGCAAACAGCAAGATAACCAAGATCAGGCCAATCACCGCCTGGTAGCGCGTGCTTCTAGCAGGCAAGCGGAATTCTTTGCCATCCCGAATGCCCGCGGTATTTGCGGCGGGAAAGATCTGTATTCTTCTCCGTCCTGATCTTGTGCCCACGCCCCTCATGGCTTCCCCTTCCCTTCTTTCTCCGGCAGGAGCGTCGCCACCGTGCGGTTATTCGCCCCAAAATACGTCTTCGCCACCCGCTGCACGTCATCCTTCGTCACCGCGCTGTAATTCTTCGCCGCGTCAAACAGCTTCCGGTAATCGCCAAAGAACACTTCGTACGTCCCGATCGTGTTCGCTCTGCCGCTGATCGTTCGCACCTGTCGGTAAAATTCCGCCAGCCGGAAATTCTTGGCCTTCTCCAGCTCCTGGTCAGATACCTGTGTGTCGGCCACCTTTTGCAGCTCTTCGTAGATCTCTTTCTCGCACTTTTCCGGATCGACATCCGCCTTTGGCTGCGCGCTGATGATTAGCAGCGTCGGGTCGAACGCGCTGCTCGATTCCGATTCCACGTCCAGCGCGATCTGATCCTTGTCCACCAGCCGCTGGTACATCCGCGAGCTCTCTCCCTGAAACAAGATCGACCGCAGCACGTTCAGCGCGTAAAAATCCGCATTGTTCGTCTGCGGCACGTGATACGCAATCATCAGCAGCGGCAGTTCCGCCGGTTTGTGCACCACCAGTCGCCGCTCGCCGATTTGGGCCGGTTCTACGGTTGTCACCGGAGGCGGCGATGCGTGCGCCGGTATCGGCTCCAAATACTTCTCCGCCAATCCGGACACCTCTTCCGGCGTCACGTCTCCTACAATTACCATCGTCGCGTTGTTCGGCGAATATCCCATCTCGAAGTGGTGCTTCAAATCCGCCATCGTCCAGTGCTCGATGTCGCTCATCCACCCCACCACCGGCCATTCGTAAGGATGCGCCAGGAATGCCGTCGCCCACAGCTGTTCGCCAAGCAGTCCTTCGTTGTCTCCATCCACCCGCATCCGCCGTTCGCTCGCCACCACTTCCCGCTCGCTGGCAATCTTCTTCGGATCGAAACTCAGGTTCTCGATCCGGTCGGACTCGATGTCGAAAATCAATCCCAGCGCCGTCCGCGGAAACCAGTCCTGGTACACCGTCACGTCCCGCGTGGTATACGCGTTGTTCGACCCGCCGTTCGACTCCATCGCCTTGTCCAGCTCGCCCGGGCCGTACTTCTTTGCTCCGTTGAACATCATGTGCTCGAAAAAGTGCGACAGCCCGGTCGTCCCCGGCCGCTCGTTCCGTGAACCGATCTTGTAAAACGTGTACAGCGCCACGTTCGGGATGCTGTGGTCCGGCTGCACCAGGATCTTCATCCCGTTCTTCAGCGTCTTCGTCGCTACGGGATATTCCTGCGCTCTCGCCGCGCACGCGCACACCAGCACCGCCGCCAGTGCCGCCAGCGGTGCACATCGTCTCCAGCCTGTTTTCATGGGTTTGTTCCTTGACACGCCACGGAATCTTGGACGCACGCAACCGCGTTTTTGTTCAATATTTTCGCGCCGTTTTCTGTGCGGGGACTCACGCCTGTGGAATTGAACCAGCTCTGGACTACCCCACTGGCGGCGCATCTTGACCAGTCACCAATCCCCAGTCACTGGTCGCCCCTTCAGGGCAGCGGCACTCCCGGCGTGGCCACGATGCCGGCCATCCGCAGAATCTCCTGGTACTCCGCCTCGCTGATCGCCGAAATAATCAGCCGCACATTCTTCAACAGCTTCGCTTTTCTCAGCGCCGGATTCGCTCGCATCTCCGCCAGCGCCACCGGCCTCGGCAGCTTTTCAAATGCGCGCAGGTCCGCCACCAGATTTTTCCCTTTGGGGTCGTGCGGATCCGGATACGGGTCTCGTGTCACTTCGGCGATCGAATAGAGCGAGCGTTCCGGAAAGGAGTGATAGCACAGCACGCGATCCCCGCGCTTCACCTGCTTGAGCGCGCGTATCGCGTCCGGTCTCGCACCGGCACCGTGCCACATCTCTTTCCCCTTCACGAAAAGTGTGTCCCAGTGATAGTGGTGCGGGTCCGTGCTGAAGATCCAATAATGTCGTGTCTGAGGAGTTGCAGTCGCCATCTTCACCCAAAGTCGCGTGCACTATACACGGTCGAGCCATCAAAACCAAATGAAATGTGCAGGATAGCCGCCACTCTGTGCAAAAACCCCCGCCCCGGCCCCGTCGAGTCCCTAAATCCAAATAACTCAATAATTTTCAATATTTTATCTAGAAGAAGTCCGCCCAGGGGTAGCCCCGGCTTCCAGTCGGCAAGCAATCCGCTCCAACTCTCGCCAATCTCCGCAACTCCTGTAGTGGCTGGGCTTCAGACCGGCCTTCTTCTCGATTGGGGGCCACGTCTTGTTTACCTTGGGAGAAATCCGGCGGCGGTGTTAAGCCTACGGGTTCTCTCCCTGTCTTCCTGTTCCCAATGAAAAAACCGTCCTGTCTCCCCTTCACCCAATATCAACAAAAATATCCTCGCCCCGCACTTCGATCGCATAACAATCCACTCCCGCCACCGGGTTCTGCACCGATTTCCCGTTCGTCACGTCGAACTGCCATCCATGCCAAGGGCAGGTCACCACCTTCCCTTCCAGTGTTCCCTCACCCAACGGCCCGCCGCGATGCAAACATGTATTGTTGATCGCGTAGATCTTCCCGCCCACATTCGCCACCGCTACTGCCTTCCCTTCCACCTGCAATTCGCGGATCCCTCCCGCCGGCACCTCCGCCACCTTCACCGTCCTCACAAACGCCATCTTCTCTCCTCTTCTTTCCTACTCTCTTTCTCCTACCCTCCCGCAAGAACTGCCCACCGCGGCAATTCAAAGTCGGCAGCATTGTGTCATTCCAACCGGAGGTAGCGCCCTATGCTGGCCATTTTTCTTTTTCCAATTTCTATTTTCGCCTCACCTGGGTTCGGCTACCTGCGCAATCATCACGCTCTTCTTGAACTCTTCCACCATCTCCGGCCGCAGCCTCACGTCCGTTGGCCGCTTCGCCAGGCTCATGTTGTCAATTTTGTCCTGCAGCTTCAGCAACGCGTAAAACAGCGCTTCCGGCCTCGGCGGGCATCCCACCACATAGACATCCACCGGCACAATCCGGTCCACGCCTTGCAGCACCGAATACGTATTGAACGGCCCGCCCACTCCCGAGCACGCTCCCATCGAGATGCACCACTTCGGGTCCGGCATCTGCTGCCAGATTCGCTGGATCACCTGCCCCATCTTCAGCGTCACTGTTCCCGAAACAATCATCAAATCCGCTTGCCGCGGCGACGGCCGAAACACCTCCGCCCCGAACCGCGCCATATCAAAACGCGCCGTCGTCGAAGCAATCATCTCGATCGCGCAGCACGCCAGCCCAAACGTCAACGGCCACAGCGAACTCTTCCTCGCCCAGTTGAACACGTAGTCCACTGAACTGATCAGCACATTCTTCTCAAATCTCTGGTCAATTACTCCCACGTTGCTTCTCCGCTATTCTCTGCGTCTCAGCGTTATCCTGATACCTTTTTCGCAAAACGGCCCGGCCCAATGTAGCACTGGCTTTTGTGTCGGCCCGCCCTGAGCGCGGCGAGGGGCCTCTTGCTTTTCTCTGTCATCAGGGCCGAAGCAGCCCGATTATTTCTTCGCGCTGCTTGCTGGCGCGTCGGGCCGCGAAGCGGAGGGACCCTGGCTACCAGCAATCCCCTAATCCACACTGAGTGAACCAGCAAAGCTGGTGCACGATACGTCTTCTTCCGCTTCCTCTGCGCAGTATATTCCCCGCTCTCCCCTCCGTCAAAACCTCTCCCGCGCTCAGGCACACGCCAATTCTATCCTTTCGCCACATCAATTCTGTGACTCTCGACCCTGTCCGTCCCTGCCCGATTTCTGTACCACCGGCCACTAGTGAACCTTCCCGGTCCGCCGATAAGCTAATAGCTGTGAATACTTTGGAGTCCTAATGATTAGCACCCTCAACTGGTTCCTCAAACGCATCGCGGTCGTCTGGCTCATCCTGACCATCGCCGTCGTCGCGAGCGTCCTCCACTCCATCCACCAATCCGCCGTCTTCCGCTGATTGCTCGAGACCTCGCCCCCGTCTACAAATCCTTGCCTCCCGTTCTCTGGTTCTCCCTCACCCAGACCACTTCGGGCCCTCTGCTTATCCGCAGCGTATTCGGCAAGGGGCGCTCTTCCTCCGCAGCCCTTGCGTTAATTCTTTCCTTTTCCTTTCCCCACTAGATTTCCACTTGAACCGCTTAACCTGCCACCCGTATAGTCACCCCGAGGTGCTCTCGTGATCCGTTCCCACTTCCTTTTACCCCTTATCTGCCTCGCCCTTCTGACAGCTCCCTCTCTCCTCGCTTCCGATGCTCCCAGATTGGTCCAAAAAGACGGCCGCTGGGCCTTCCTCGTTGACGGTCAGCCCTATCTTATTCTTGGAGGCCAGATCCACAACTCCAGCGCCTGGCCCGCTGAACTCCCCGAAGTTTGGCAAAGCATCGCCTCCCTCCACGCCAACACGCTCGCAGCTCCCGTCTACTGGGAACAGTTCGAGCCCCAGCCCGGAAAATTCGATTACACCAATGTCGATGCGCTAATTAACGGTGCCCGCGAACACCATCTCCATTTAATCCTCCTCTGGTTCGGCACCTGGAAAAACGGAAACATGCACTACGCTCCCGAGTGGATCAAAACCAATCCCCAAAAATATCCTCGCATGCTCAATCCCTACGGCGAACCTCTCGACGTCCTCTCCGCCAATTCCCGCACCAATCTCGAAGCCGACAAGTCCGCCTTCGCCGCCCTCATGCGCCATCTCAAATCCCTCGACGCTGATCAACACACCGTCCTCATGGTCCAGGTCGAAAACGAATCCGGGGCCATCGGCACCGTCCGCGATTTTTCTCCCGAAGCCGACGCTGCCTTCGCCGCACAAGTTCCCTCCGATCTACTCAAAATCGTCAGCAAGCAGCCCGGCACCTGGTCCCAGGTCTTCGGGGCCGATGCCGACGAAACTTTTCAGGTCTATCACGTCGCTCGCTATCTCAACGAACTCGCCAGCACCGGCAAAGCCGAATTCACCATTCCTCTCTATGCCAACGTCTGGCTCAGCTATCCTCCCGCCGAACTCCCCGAGCGCCGCATCCCCATTCCCGGCATTCAATATCCCAGTGGCGGCGCGGTCCAGAAATACGTCGCCCTCTGGCGCGCCCTCGCGCCTTCTCTCGACGCCATCGGCCCGGACATCTACGCCAGCGATTCCAGCTTCTTCCAGGAAATCCTCAACACCTACAATCGCCCCGACAACCCTCTCTGGGTCCCCGAAATGGGCCGCAGCGATGACTTCGCCAAACTGATCTTCTACGCATTGGGCGACGGCGCCATCGGCGTCTCTCCCTTCGGCGTGGATCAAAAAGGCTGGAACATCCTCGGCGACGAACTGCCCAAATCCCAGGCGCACGTCTTCGAGCTTCTCGGCTCGCTCGATCGCGAACTCGCCAAACTGAACTTCGAGGGGAAACTCAAGACTTCCGTCGAGGAACCCGGCAAAGCCGAGCAGGAACTCGATTTCGGCTCCTGGCACGCCCGCATCGCCTACGGCTATCCGCAATATGACGGCCGGCGTCCTCCCGGCACCAAGGACTTCCACGGCGCCGCCGTCGTCGCCCAGCTCGGCCCCGACGAATTTCTCGTCACCGGCATTGACGCCGCCGTCTCGTTCCACCTGCCAGGCAAACTCCCTGGCATCCGCATGCAGATCCTCGCAGCCCAGGAAGGCACGTACGAAAACGGCGTCTGGAAACCCATCCGCCTCTGGAACGGCGACGAAACCGACCGCGGCCTCCAGTTCCACCAGGGCCTCGAAACCATCCGCATCCGCCTCTCCCGCTTCTAGATCTGAGCGAGCCTGCTGATTTGCATTCCTTGGACGCCCGGCGAATATCGGCGTCTTCGGCCAGCACACTCCTTGTCGAATCCGCGATCTACGGTCCTTGAACATCTCCCGACGTCTCTGTGCCCTCTCTGTTCTTTCTCTACGGCCTCTGTATTAAGTCTTTCTTTTCACGATTTCTAGATCTGTATTTTCCAAGTCCCATTTTCCAATTTCAATTTTCTATTTTCTATCCTCTAAGCCACTTTAGCCGCTCGCATCGTCAACTCCTCCGGCATCCGCGTGTAATCCGGAAAATTCCCATACAATCGCTCCCCCGGCTCTCCGGTCGTCACCGCCAGCGCCAGATACCGTCCGCCCACAAAGCAGCCCTTCCACGATTGCCCCACGCCGCCAAACACCTCTTCCCGGTCCCCGCGCGACTTCACCGAATTAATCCCCACCTTGAACGCCCGCAATTCTTCCGCCACCCGTCGCGCAATCTTCGGGTCATCACACGCGATCGACGAAACCAGCGCCCCGTTCGACACGTTCATCTCCGAAACCAGCTCCTCCAGGTGATCCACCACCACAATCGTGTCCACCGGTCCGAACGGCTCGCTGTGGTATAGCCGGCAGTTTTTCGGAATGTTCAGCAACGCCGCCGGGCCCACGTACGCCGACGTATCCTGATTCGGAAAAATCATGCTCTCCTGCACGCTGCCCTCGTACAAACTGATCGCTCCCTTTCCCAGCGCCTCCACGTACAACACTCGCAGTTCTTCCACCTTCTTGCTGTTGATCAACGGGCCGAAATCCAGTTTCGGCAGCGCATCCGTCTCCGTCTCCACCATCACTGGATTCCCAAATCGCAATCCCCGCAGCACCGGCAGATACATCTCCAGAAATTGCGGAAACTGTTCCCGCTGCACCACGTACCGTACGTACGCCGTGCATCGCTGCTTCCCGTAATCGAATCCTTTCTTCAACTGCTGAGCCAGCCCGGCCCAGTCCGAAATCTTCCACACGCCGTACGTGTTCACTCCCTCCATCTCGAGCATGTACCTCTTGTTTTCATCGTAGAGCGTCGAAGCAATCACGCCGCCGTTCGTCTTCCCGCCCACAAACGCCAGGCAATCCACAGACTCGTTCCGCACCAGCGCCTCGCTCAATTGCCCGCCCGACCCGCTCACCAGCGAAACCGGCAGCCCGCATCGCCGCGCCACCGCGTGCGCCAGTGTCAGCGCATACAATCCGCCGTCCGTCGGAGTCTTCGAAATCGTCGCGTTCCCCGCCAGCGCCTGCACCAGCACCGAGTGCATCAAGACGGACATTGGGTAGTTCCACGACGCAATATTCGAAATCAGGCCCAGTGGCTGCCGCTTCCCCAGCATTCCTTCAATGTTTTCGACGTACCACTCCACGCCGCTGATGCACCGCTCGATGTCCGTCATCGCCTGCGCGTGCGGCTTCCCGATCTCCCACATCAGCAGCAGCGCAATCAGCTCTTTCTGCTTCTTCAGCCCGGCCATGCACTCACTCACCCGCCTCCGCCGTTCCTCCAGATCGATCCTCGCCCACCTCGCCGCCTCGGACTTCGCGAACTTTACCGCCGCGCGCGCGGTATCCAGATCGATCATCGGGATCCGGCCAAGGCTCCGCCCATCGATTGGCGATTCGTAATGCCGCCCGAATCCCGGCTCCTTCCACTCTTCTTCCATCAGGTTGAGAACGCGGCCCTCGGAATCAAACGCCTCGGGCGCTTCGGCTTTCAATCGTGAGGACAGACTTTTCCATTCGGCTGCAGGCGCGATTATCGGCATGCTCGGCCTCCCACATTCTGAACCAAAGTGGCCGCATTATAGCCCCACGCCTTCCTGCCCATATTGAGTTTTTCTTATCCCCGCCAGAAGCAATGCCCGTAGCCCCTCACGCACGGATGCGCGTCGTTCATTTCTTCCTCCGACTCTTCTCTGCTCCCTCTGCGCTCTTCCTCGGTGTCCTCTGCGTTAATACTTCTTCCCGATTTTCCATTGTCTAATTTCCCTTTACCGCTTCGTGGCTCCCGGGTCCTCAATCTTCTTTGCTAAAGTTCCCCAATAACTCGCCGGCTTCAACCGCTGCAAAAAGTCCACCTGCTTGCAATCCTTCCCGATCAGCACCCGCCCCTCGCGCTTCTCCACGCCCTGCAAAATCCGCGCCGCCGCATCCTCCGGAGTCGTAATCGCCACCCGGTCGAACCGCGCCACGCTATTCTTGTACAAATCCTTTCCCACTTTCGCCCCCGGCCGCGCATGCCGTGCAATGTCTGTCCGGATCCCTCCCGGATGCACGCTGGTCACGAAAATATTCGTCCCGTCCAGTTCATGCCGCAGCGACTCTGTAAATCCCCGCACCGCAAACTTGCTCGCGCAATACGCCGTCTGCCCCACCACACCCACCAGCCCGAATACGCTCGACAAATTCACGATGTGTGCCCGCTTCTCCCGCTTCAGCAGCGGCAGAAAATAGTGCGTCCCATAAATCACGCCCCAGAAATTGATGTCCATCAGCCAGCGGATGTCCGCGATCGAAATTTCCTCGAAATTCCCCAGCAGCGCCACCCCCGCGTTATTGAAAAGCGTCGTCGCGCGCCCGTGTTGCGCTTCCACCTCCTCGGCGAACGCCTTCATGCGGGCCTCCTCCGCCACGTTCACCACATGCTGCGTCACCTTTCCCTTCGCTGCCCCAAGCATTCCCGCCGTTTCGGCCAACGCCTTCCCATTCACATCCGAAATCGCCAGCGACGTGCCCATTGCTGCCAGTTGCTGCGCCAGGCATCGCCCCATGCCCGACCCCGCCCCGGTAATCACCGCCACCCCTTCGCTCAGAAATCCCATGCTTCCTCCGTCTCGCCTGACAGCAACTCAGGTGCAATGCTACCGACCACTTTTTACCCTGATCAGGACGGCTGGTCCAGTCCGCCAGCGCTTTCAGCCGCCCAGCCTCTGCTCGCACCTGTCTGTTTTCTGCTCGCTGAAGTTACAGCGCGGCCACCGCCGCCGTCAGCCCCGGCTGGGCTCGGTAGGATACGAAATGCGCACGGCGTTCCGCCCCGCACGTTTTGCTTCATAGAGCATCTGGTCCGCTCGCCGTACCATTCCGCTGAAATCCGGCAAGTCTCTTCCCGCGCATCCGGCCACGCCGAAGCTCGCCGTCACGCTCACGCTTTGCCCCTTGAACGGAAACGACAGCGCAGCGAACTCTTCCCGGAACCGCCCCACAGTCGTCTGGATCTGTTCCGGCCCCACGTGCGTCACCACCAGCAGAAACTCGTCGCCTCCGAGCCTCCCGCAAATATCCGAAGCGCGCGTCACCCGCTTCAACAATTCCGCGAACGTCTTGATCACCGTGTCCCCGGCGTCGTGCCCGAACGAATCGTTGATCGCTTTGAACGAGTCAATGTCCCCCACCATGATCCACAGCGAAAACCCGTGCCGCTCCGCGCCCCGTAACTGCTTGAACGCCCATTCCTCGATCGCCCGCCGGTTCGGCAGCCCCGTCAGTGGATCGGTCCGCGCCGCCTCTTCCAGCTTCAGGCTTTTCGCCGCCAATTCCCGATTCAGGTCAATAATCCGCCGTCCCACTCCGATCCGCGCCAGCATCTCTCCCGGATCGAACGGCTTGGACAAGTAATCGTCCGCGCCCGCCTGCAGACCCCTCACCACGTTTCCCTTTTCCGTGTTGCTGGTCATCACCACAATGTACGTGTACGGCTTTGACTTGTCCGCGCGAATCTTCTTGCACAATTCCAATCCCGAAAAATCCGGCAGCATCAAATCCGTCAACACGATGCACGGAACGTGCTTCTCGAACTGCTCCATGGCTTCTTGCCCATTATTCGCAAAGTGCAGCCGGTACGTTCCACCTTCCAGCACCTGCTCCACCAGTTTCCGGTACACCGGGGAATCTTCCACCACCAGCAGGTCATAGTTGGACGCTTGCATGTTCATACGGTTCGCCTGTGCTTGTTCGCTTGGATCCGCTCGATCTGTCTGCTTTGGTGTGCTTCCTATCAACTTACCAAACGCCTTGGTCCCCGGCGTTTCGCAACCCGTCTCCTGCACCAAAACGCCAATCCGCTTCCCATAAACAAAAGTTACTCCGACCTAACCCGTCACCAACCCGCTTCCTCCTCTCTGCGCTTCCTCCGGGCTCTCTGCGTCTCTGCGTTCGGTCTTCTTCTCTGCGGCTGTCGACTCCTGACTCTCAGCTCCCCCATTTGCGGTACTCTATATCCCACCGTGATCGTCAACCTCGCTGGCCGCGCCCACAATCACAACTGGGACCTCGATCCCATCACCCGCTCCCTGCTCGACACCGACTTCTACAAGCTCCTCATGCTCCAATTCATCTGGAAGCACTTCCCCACGACGCGGGCCTCCTTCTCTTTCGTCAACCGCTCCTCTCAGGTTCGCCTCGCCGAAATCATCCCCATTGAGGAGCTTCGCGCCCAGCTCGAGCAGACTCGCACCCGCCGTTTCCACAAATCCGAACTCATCTGGCTCGCCGGTAACACCTTCTATGGCCGCAAGGGCATCTTCGAACCCGCTTTCCTCGAATGGCTCGAAAACGGCTTCCAGCTCTCCGACTACGAACTCTCCATCCAGAACGGCCAGTTCTTGCTCACCTTCCGCGGCCTCTGGACCGAAACCACCCTATGGGAGATTTACGCCCTTTCCACCATCAGCGAACTCAAAACCCGCGCCAGCCTCAAACTCCTCAGCGAATTCGAGCTCGACATCCTGTACGCCCGCGCCAAAACGCGTCTTTGGGAAAAAATGGCTCGCCTGCGCGGCACTCCCGATCTCAGTGTCAGCGACTTTGGCACTCGCCGCCGCCACAGTTTTCTCTGGCAGGAATACGTCGTGAAAGCTATGAGCGATGTCGTCGGCCCCGCCTTCCGCGGAACCTCCAACACCTATCTCGCCTACAAGCACGACCTCGAAGCCATCGGCACCAACGCCCACGAACTCCCCATGGCTCTCGCCGCCCTCGCCAATAACGACGCCGAACTCCACTCCGCCCAATACCGTCTCCTCGAACTCTGGCAGCAGACTTATCACGGCGAACTTCTCATCGTCCTCCCGGACACCTTCGGCTCCACGCAATTTTTCCAGAATGCGCCCGACTGGGTCGCCGACTGGACCGGCCAGCGCGCCGACAGCAAGGATCCCTTCCTCGCCGGCGACGAGTACATCGCCTGGCTCAAAAGCCGCGGCCACGATCCCTGCCAGAAGCGCTTCATCGCCTCAGACGCGCTCGACGCGGACACTATCCTTGCGCTTCACGCGCACTTCGCCGGCACGCCGATCAATGGCGCGGTCCCCTCCGATTTCCGCCGCTCCGAGGATTTCCTCGATGCGACAAAATGGAAGTCCGGCCGCTGCATCCGGTTCAGCGCCGGCTGGGGCACGCTCCTCACCAATGATTTTCGCGATTGTAATCCGCAGGGAAATTCCGGCTTCGATCCGCTCAGCCTGGTCTGCAAATTAAACGATGTCGACGGCCGCCCTGCCGTCAAACTCTCTGACAACTTCCAGAAGGCCCTCGGCAATCCCGCCGAGGTCGAACGCTACCGCCGCGTCTTCGGCCTCGCCGGCGTCGCCGACGTCCCTGTCCTCATGTGACCCTTCTTTTCTCTCTTCCCCGTGGCGCGGGCCTTCCTCCCAGCCTCCGCTCCCCTCTGCTTCCCCTTTGGTAAATCTTCTCTTCGTCAAACTGCTGACTATGAACTGTAAACGGACGGTTTCATTCTTATCTCCCCGCCCCCTGCACCTTCACCAGCAACTCCGCGAATTTCTGCTTCCGCTCTTCCTGATCCTTCCCGCTCTCGGCCTCGGCCAGTTGCGTAATGTTCATCGAGCAGAACTTCGGCCCGCACATCGAACAGAACTTCGCCTCTTTGTAAAAATCGTCCGGCAGATTCTCGTCATGCATGGCCTTCGCCGTCTCCGGATCGAGCGACAGCTCAAACTGCTTGTTCCAGTCGAATAAAAACCGCGCGTAGCTCAGCGCGTCGTCCCGGTCCCGCGCTCCCGGACGGTGCCGTGCCACGTCCGCGGCATGCGCCGCGATCTTGTACGCGATCACTCCCTGCTTCACGTCCTCCGGATTCGGCAGTCCCAGGTGCTCCTTTGGCGTCACGTAACACAGCATCGACGCGCCATACCACCCGATCATCGCCGCCCCAATTGCGCTCGTGATGTGGTCGTACCCCGGCGCGATGTCCGTCACCAGCGGCCCCAGTGTGTAGAACGGCGCTTCGTGGCACCACTCCACTTCCTTGTCCACCTGCTCCTTGATCTTGTCCATCGGAATATGGCCCGGGCCTTCGATCATCACCTGCACGTCGTGTTCCCACGCCTTCTTCGTCAGTTCCCCAAGCACCTTCAATTCCGCAAACTGCGCCTCGTCGCTCGCATCCGCCAGGCACCCCGGCCGCATCCCGTCGCCCAGCGAAAAACTGACGTCGTGTTTCTTGAAAATCTTGCAGATGTCGTCGAAATTTTCGTACAAGAAATTCTGCTTCTTGTGGTGCTCCATCCAGTGCGCCATCAGCGATCCGCCGCGCGAGACGATTCCCGTGATCCGTTTCCGCACCAGCGGCACCTGCTCGCGCAGCACGCCCGCGTGGATCGTCATGTAGTCCACGCCCTGTTCCGCCTGCTCCTCGATCACCTCGAGCATCAGCCCGATCGTCAAATCTTCCGGCCGCCGCACCCGCGCTATCGCTTCATACACCGGCACCGTCCCGATCGGCACCGGCGACGCGTTGATAATCGCCTTCCGGATCTCCGGAATATTCCCTCCGGTCGAAAGATCCATCACCGTGTCCGCGCCGTGGTGCACCGCGTGGTGCAGCTTTTTCAACTCTTCCTGAATCTCCGAGGTCGTCGCCGAATTCCCGATGTTCGCGTTGATCTTGCAGTGAAACGCCACCCCGATTCCCATCGGCTCCAGGTTGCGGTGGTGGATGTTCGCCGGAATGATTGCTCGCCCCCGCGCCACTTCGCTCCGCACCGTCTCCGGGTCCAGCTTTTCCCGCGTTGCGACGTACTGCATTTCCTCGGTAATCACGCCCAGCCGCGCCAAATGCATCTGCGACATGTTCCGCGAACCGTTTGCTTGCCCTGAGCTGCGAAGGGCATCCGCTTGTGTCGCTTCCCGCTTTTCCACCCATCCATCTCTCATCGCCATGGGACCCCTCCGTACAATCGCTGGTTAGAAACCTGCGAACCATCTCCTGGGTGCATCTCCCGGGGGTCGGAACTCTAGCTCCGACATTAGGCTCAGCAGAAACTCGGCTTTAGCCCTTGAGGAAATGTCTGCCTATGAGATCGCCCGATCACATACCGAGATTTGCGTCGGATCGCTGCATCCGCTTCCGCGCAAATCCCCAAACTGGAAACTCAAATTATGTCACCCTGCGCCTGTCCCGCCAACTCCACCCCACCCGCCTCTCTTAGTGGCACAGGCATTCTTGCCTGTGTTCCGACGACCTCCCCTCTCAGCAAGCACTCTCACCCCAATCGGCCCGCCCAACCATCCAGCTTGCTCCGTGCCTCTTCTCTGTCGGCGGTTAGCCCCCTTTACCTCTCTCCTCCAGCTCCCCCCACCTTTCATACATTCCGTCGATCCTCTTCTGCGCCGACTCCAGCTCCAGCGAAAGCTCCCGCAGCCTCGCCCCATCCCCCATCACCTTCGGATCAAGCAGCGTCTCGTGCTTCGCTTGCAACTCCCTCTCCGCCTCCGCGATCCGTTCCTCCATCCCTTCCAGTTCCCGCGACTCTTTGTAACTCAACTTTTTCTTCACCGCGTTCGCCGTCGCGGTCCCAGCGTTCGGCGCTGCCATGGCCGCCCCCGTCCGTGCCTCGCTCTTCTTCGCCGGCGACCTCTGCTCTTGCTGCCAGATCTCCCACTGCGCGAAATCCGCAAACCGCTCCGCCCCGCCCCTCCCATCCAGTCCCAGCACCACCGTCGACACCCGGTCCAGCATGTACCGGTCGTGCGTCACCAGCACCAGCGCCCCACGGTACTCCAGCAAACTCTCCTCCAGTATTTCCAGTGTCGGAATGTCCAGATCGTTCGTCGGCTCGTCCAGCAGCAGCACGTCCGCCGGCTGCAGCATCAACTGCGCAATCAGCACGCGGGCTCGTTCTCCCCCCGAAAGCCGCCCCACCTTTTGATTCAACGCCTCTCCCGTAAACAGGAATCGCGCCGCCCACGACGCCACATGGATCACGCGTTCCTGGTAAATCACCGAATCGCTATCCGGGGCCAGCGCCCGCCGCAGGGTCACCTCCGGATCCAGCTCCCGGTTCTGGTCGAAATACACGACCTTCAGGTTCTCGGCCTTTTTGATCGTTCCCGCTTCCGGTTTGATCTCTTCTGCCAGCAGGCGCAATAGCGTCGTCTTTCCGCTCCCGTTCGGTCCCACGAGCCCCACGCGCATACCCGAGGTAATCACGAAATGAATGTCGCGGAACAGCGTCCGTCCGCCCATCCCGTGCGTCACGCCGTCCAGCGTCATCAGCTGTTTCGTCTTTCGGTCGCTCGATGTGAAGTCGATCTTTGCCGCCGTTGTCCGTGTCCGTGCGTTCATCTCCGCCAGTTCGCCGATCATCGCGTGCGCCTTGTCGATCCGCGCTTTCGACTTCGTCGTCCGCGCTTTCGGCCCCCGCCGCAGCCACTCAATCTCCGTGTGTACGCGGTTCTCCAGCGCCTCCTGCCGGTTCTTCTGCGCGTGCAGGTACTCCTCTTTCTTCTCCAGAAACGTGCTGTAGTTCCCCTCCACGCGCAGCGCCCCGTCCTCGTACGCCGGATTCAGCTCCACCACCGCCGTCGCCACGTTTTCCAGGAAATACCGGTCGTGGCTCACCACCACACATGCGAACGCCGCATTTTGCAGCACGCCTTCCAGCCATTGGATCCCCGCCAGGTCCAGATGGTTCGTCGGCTCGTCCAGCAGCAGCACGTCCGGTTGCTGCACCAGTGCCTCCACAATTGCCAACCGCTTTCTCCATCCTCCCGAAAGCGAGGCCGCTCGCGCCTCAAGCTCTCCGAACCCCGCTCGCCCCAGAATCTCCGCCGTCCACTTGGCCCTTTCTTCCTCCGCTGCCTTCACGCGATCCAGCGCCACATCGATCACCGACCGCACCGTATCCCCTTCCGCAAACTCGGAAATTTGCAGCACCGTGCGCACGCGCACGCCCTTCCGCGCTGCCACCTCTCCACTGTCCGGAGCTGTGCGCCCGTCCAGCATCGCCAGCAGCGTGGATTTCCCCGACCCGTTCGGTCCTACGATTCCGATCCGGTCGCCCTCCGAAACCGTGAACGAAATCTCCCGGAACAACGGTGTCGCCCCAAACCGCCTCCCCAGACTCTGCGCGCTAAGTATCGGTGCCAAGTTTCGCCATCCCCTCTCTCTCCGTGCCCTCTCTAATCCTTCCTCTGTAAACTCTGTGTTAAATCCGGGCTCTGCGTGGCTTTGCGTCCTCCGCGGCTCTGCGTTATCTTTCTCCCAGTCAATCAGCATATCAGCCCGGCGCAATCTTCATTGGCACCCGCAATCGGCCGGGGCTAATGTAGCGCCTGGTCTGTGGAGGCACTCGTGAAAAAGCTTCTTCTCGCCCCAATCTGTCTCGTCCTCTTTGGTCTCGTCGCTGTGGCGCAGGAAGTGTCCGATCAGCCCGTCGTCAGCAAGACCGCCAATCAGAAATATGCTCCCCTCCCCAATGTTCCCGGTTGCGCCACACTCGCCGTCCTTCGCGGCGATCCTTCCAAGGGAGCTTCCGTCGTCGAAATCAAATTCACGCCCGGCTGCATCGTTCCCTGGCACTGGCACACCGCCGCCGAAAGCACGATTCCCCTCTCCGGCCTTCTCGAAATCACCATGAAAGACGCCAGACCCTTCATTCTCGCCAACGGCGACTTCGGTTACCTGCCCGCCAATCACATTCACCAAGCCAAGTGCACCGGCTCCCGTCCCTGCGCCGCCGTCTTCCTCATCGACGCCGCCTTCGACATCCACTATGTTGACAAATCCGGCGCCGAAATTCCCGCCGACACCGCTCTAGCCGAAGCCGAAAAACTCATGAACAAGAAATCCTCCAAACCCACCCGCTAGCCAAGCCGGCGTGGCATAGCCCTCCGGCCCCTCTTAGTGGCACGGGCATTCCTGCCTGTGCTCCGACGACCTCCCCTCTCAATCTGCGCCCCGCCTCCTGCTTCTGTCATCCCGCTTGTCCCGAGCGAAGCTGAGAAAACCGGAGTGGCTGGCTTTTTCTTCCGCGCCCGGCTTTGGCTTGCCCTAAGCGAAGACGAAGGGCGCGCCGGCCACGCAGCGGAGACCCCGGCTACCAACCCTCCCCACCTCATCCGATGGAAAACGGAAAGACTTCATCGTCTTCCCTCCGCTCTCTTCGGGCCACAACGATTCACCTTCTCCTTGCTTCCCTTTCCTCTCCCCCTCCGTCCAACAATCCAAACGTCGCCGTTCGTGTCCCGGCGCTTTTCGATCCTTATGCTTTCACGCAACATCCGGCGCCTCGCCATAAAGAAAGTTCATTGACACTCATCCTCCGGGCAGACTAACGTACCGCCCCGACATCGGGAGGCATTCATGAAATCGTTGCTGATGGGCATTCTCCTCGCCGGCGTTCTCGCCGTTCCCGCGCACGCGTCGCCCGCCGACGACGCCAAGGACTCCAAAAAAGATTCGCCTCTCCCCCTCAAGCCCGCGCGTAACGTCGAATTCACCACCGATCAGGGCACTTGGCTCTCGCTCGACGTCTCTCCCGACGGCAAATCCCTCATCCTCGAACTCGTCGGTGATCTCTACACCGTCCCCTTCTCCGGCGGCGAAGCCCGCAAAATCACCTCTGGCATGGGCTTCAACTCCATGCCTCGCTTCTCGCCCGACGGCCAGAAAATCGCCTTCATCAGCGATCGCGGCGGCGCCGAAAACCTCTGGATTGCCAACGCCAACGGCTCCAACGCCAAACAGCTCAGCCAGGACGACCAATCCGAATTCTGCTCGCCCGTCTGGACCCCCGACGGCAACTACGTCATCGTCTCCCGCTTCACCCAATTCCCCATCGGCGCCGCGGAACTCTGGATGTACCACATCCGTGGCGGCGCCGGCATTCAGGTCACTAAATCCAAGGGCAAGCCGGACACCTCTCCCCGCCGCTGGGTCAACGCTCTCGGCGCCTCGCCTTCCAAAGACGGCCGCTATCTCTATTACGCCGCCCGCGTCAATCCCGACGGCTTCTATAACGTCATCTTCCCGCTCTCCCAGATCGTCCGCCGCAACCTCGTCACCGGTGAAGAAGACACCGTCACCGACGCGCCCGGCAGCGCCATGCGCCCCGAAATCTCCCCAGATGGCAAGCTCCTCGTCTACGCCACGCGCACCGAAACTGAAACCGGCCTCCGCATCCGCGATCTCAATAGCGGCGAAGAGCATTGGCTCAAATATCCCGTCCAGCGCGACGACCAGGAATCGCTCTTCACCCGCGACTTCCTCCCCAACTACGCCTTCACTCCCGACGGCAAGGAAGTCGTCATCGCCTACGGCGGGAAAATTCATCGCATCTCCGTCGCGGACAGCTCCGACACCGAAATCCCCTTCACCGCCAAAATCTCCCGTGAACTAGGCCCCGACCTCAATCTCGCCATGCGTGTCGACGAAGGCCCCGTCAAGCTCCGCCTCATCCAGCAGCCCGTGCAATCGCCCGACGGCAAGCGCCTCGCCTTCTCCGCCCTCACCCACATTTACGTAATGGAGATTCCCGGCGGCACGCCGCACCGCCTCACCACCGCCACCGAGCGCGAATTCATGCCCGCTTGGTCGCCCGACGGCCAGTGGATCGCTTACGTCACCTGGAACTCGCACGACGGCGGCCAGATCTGGAAGATTCGCTCCGACGGCAGCGCCGCTCCGCAGCAACTCACGCACGTCGCCGGCTATTATCGCGATCTCAACTTCTCGCCCGACGGCTCCCGTATCGTCGCCCTCCGCGGCCCGCGCCAGGGCCACGTCGAGCAGTTCGACGAGTGGGATGCCAAGCCCGTCAACTGGGACCTCATCTGGCTGCCCGCCGCCGGCGGCGACGCCAGTCTCATCCTCCCCGCGCGCGGCGCCGCTCATCCCCACTTCGGGCCCGAGCCCGATCGCGTCTACGTCTCCTCCGACGCCGGACTTATCTCGCTGCGTTACGACGGCACCGACCGCCGCACCGTGATCAAGGTCGTCGGCAAGGTCTGGTTCCCCTCGCCCGAAACCGCCGACGGCGCGCCCGCCGACGACATCCGCATCAGCCCCGACGGCAAATGGGCTCTCGCGCAAGTCACCAATCAGGTTTACCTCCTCGCCGTGCCGCGCACCGGAGGCGAAACCGTCACCGTCGACGTCTCCAAATCTCCCGTGCCGCTGCGCAAGATCACCACGGTGGGCGGCGATTACATGGACTTCGCCGACGGCGGCAAAACGCTGACCTGGGCCGAAGGCGCCACGTTTTTCCGTTTGCCCATTGATAAGGTGGAATTCTCGACTCCGAAATCCGATGAGGAATCCAAACCTGAAGCGAAGCCCGAGGAAAAACCGAAGACCGCCGCAAAATCGAAAGAAAAAGACAAAAAGAAAGATCAGGAGAAAGCTTCAGCCGAAGAAGCCAAATCCGACGACGACTCCGCCGACAAGAAGAAACTTCCCAAGCTCAATCCCGAAGCCATCGCCGTCACTCTCACGTTCCCGCGCTACACGCCCTCCGGCACCATCGCGCTGCGCGGCGCCCGCGTCATCACCATGAAAGGCGACGAAGTCCTCGAAGATGCCGACATCGTCGTCAAAGACAATCGCATCGTCGCCGTCGGCAAATCCGGCACCGTCGCCATCCCCGAGGGCGCGCGCACCATCGAAGTCTCCGGCCAGACCATCGTCCCCGGCTTTATCGACATCCATCCGCACTGGACCGAAATCCGCCGCGGCGTCCTCGACCTCCAGAACTGGAGCTTCCTCGCCAATCTCGCCTATGGCGTCACCGCCGGCCGCGACCCGCAAACCGCCACAAACGACATGTTCGCTTACCAGGATCTCGTCGATACCGGCGAAATCCTCGGCCCGCGCCCCTATTCCACTGGCCCCGGCGTTTTCCCCGACAACGATTTCCAGTCGCTCGATGATGCCGACGAGGTCGTTCGCCGCTACAAGGATTTCTATCGCACCTCGTATCTCAAGTCCTATATGGTCGGCAATCGCAAGCAGCGCCAGTGGATGGTCATGGCCTGCAAAAAAGAAGGCGTCATGCCCACCACCGAAGGCGGCCTGGACATGAAGATGGATCTCACCCACGCCATCGACGGCTTCTCCGGCAACGAGCACAGCCTGCCCATCACGCCGCTCTTTGATGACACCGTGCAATTCTGGTCCCGCTCCGGCATCTTCTATACCCCCACGCTCATCGTCGCCTATGGCGGCCCCTGGGCGGAAAACTATTTCTACGAAAACACCGAAGTCCACGACGATCCCAAGGTCCGCCACTTCCTGCCGCACAACATCGTCGACGACCACACGCGCCGCCGCCGCATCTGGACCCGCAAGGACGAACTCGTCTTCCCGCGCCTCGCCGCGCAGGACGCCAAGCTCATCAAGGCCGGCGGCAAGGTCTGCATCGGCAGCCACGGCCAGTTCCAGGGACTCGGCTATCACTGGGAAATGTGGGCGCTCGCTTCCGGCGGCGCTTCCAATATGGACGTGCTCCGCTCCGCCACGATCACCGGCGCACAGGCCCTCGGCCTCGCCGAGGATCTCGGCTCCATCGAGCCTGGCAAGCTCGCCGATCTCGTCGTCCTCAACAAAAATCCCCTCGACGACATTCACAACACCAACACCATTCATTACGTCATGAAAAACGGCGAACTCTTCGACGGCAACACTCTCGACGAAATCTACCCCGAACAAAAACCTCTTCCCCCACTCTGGTGGTGGAACGAAAAACCATAACCGGCGCTCACGCGATTCCCGCTTCTCCCTTGTATGGGCCGGGCTTGCCCGGCCCTCCTCGATGGAAGTCATACCCGATGGGTAAGCCGGTCCTTGCCAATTCCGGGGGGAGTAAGCTCCGCCCCTACGAACTGATTTGCAGTGAATTCTCTATCGTGCCCGTCAGATTCCGCCGATCGTCGTGTGCGGCGGCAGCGGGGTGTTCATCGGCGCCATCGGCACGGACGGAATGTTGGGTGCCAGCGACGGCTGCAACCGGCGATAAATCGTGAGAGCAATCGCACCCATGCCCCAGATCGCCACGGCCAGGCCCGCCCAGAAGCCGATAAAGGGCACGCTGGTGACGACGCGCACGGCAACAACTCCCACAACCACCCGCAAAAAGAAGGGCCAGAATTCATCGTCGCGCCCCATGATCCACTGCCCGACGATGCCGCCCACAACCAGTTCGGAGGCGAATAGCATCACGAACCACAGCATCAGAGAGGAAATTCCGATCAGCATACCCACGATGGTGATGCACGCGATGATCGACGCGATAAACACGCCGAAAAACACCAGCACACCGAGCCCAAACGAAGCGCCGAGATGTCCGGCCGATTCCACGGCCTCGGACGCAAATTTCGGCATCACCCCGGCAAGCACCAGCCCAAAGAGGATGAACGCTCCGGTCCAGATGATCCGCCAGATGTAGTAGCCCGCGTCGCGTTCCTTCGCATGGTGCTGCGCCTTGGTAAAGTCCGGTGGCGAAGCCAGCTTGGCCTCCGGAGAGACGCTCGGCGGCTGTTCGCCCTCAAACACGGTCTTCCCGTCGATCTCCGCGCCGGAAACGATGGAAAGCGATTTGCCGCGGCCTTTAAAGTTTCCGCCAATCAACCCGGAGATGGTCGTGCTCTCGGAAAAGCCCAGGAAATCGCGCCCCACTTTTCCATCGACCGTCAGCGTCTGCCCTCCGGCGGTGAGGCTGTGGCCAATCTTTCCGCTGGGTTCCAGGTCAAACGTCTGGTTCCACACGAGCACGCTGCGCTCCACCGTTCCGGTGATCGTCAGATTATTCGTGAAGGTGCGGATGTTCCCGTCGACTACGCCACTGACGCGTTCAGATTGGACAAAGCCGATCAGGTCGCCGGTGACGTGGCCGGAAACCTCCAACTGCTCCGCAAAGGCGTACACGTCGCCGTCCACTTCGCCTTCGATGCGCACGTGCTTGCCAGTGACGAACAGGTCGCTCTTGATGACTTCGTCCTTCTTGATGGTAATGGTGTCGCCCTTGCGGAACTCGGAGGCCGAGGCGGGCGTGGAGGCAATCAGCAGCAGACCCAGGCTGGCGAACAGCACAGCCATGGCCGAGCCTCGCCGCAGGTACCGGCGGAAGGCGAACAGGCCGAAACCGATCATCACCATCACGGCAAGGGCTTCAAACAGAGTGAACATGGTCTGCCATCCTTTCCAGAATGCTCCCTGGAACATCACCAGGCTGAGAAGGTCGCTGCCCCCGAAGCCGGCTTGCTCGAACTGGCGTTCCCACGGCTCGATGTAACCCGTGTAAAGCGCGTAGAGACCCAGGACCGCGAGCCCGAAGACCACGCCCCAGATCCATTGCATGCTGCGCTTCACGCGCTCCTGAAATTCCGCCAGTCGCGCGGGCAGCGCTTCGTCCTGCTCCAGCAGCGAGCGCGTCAGCAGCCGGGATTCGCGGTCGAGGGCGCGCAGAAGCGTCATGCAGCGTTCGCAGGTCTGCGTGTGGAGAGAGACGCCCTGCGCGGCCTCGCGGTCCAATTGCCGCTCGGCATAGAGCAGCAAGGTCATTTCGTCGACGCATGCGTCCTGCTTCCGGATCTCCTTGCTCATGAGTCCTTCGTTCACCGGGCGCCTCCCGCGGCCAGCGCGCTGCTCTCTCCCAGCGTCTGCCGCAATTCGTGGCGCGCGCGCAGCAGCACGACGCCCACAAACTGTCTGCGGACGCCCAGGGCGTCCGCGATTTCGTCGTAGCTCATGTCCGAGTAGTAGCGCATCACCAGCGCCATGCGCGCCCGCAGGCCGAGCTTGTCCAGCGCGCGACGCACCTCTTCGCCGCTGCGCTCCTCGATTAGCTTTTCCAGCTGATTGGGCTCGGGGCATTCCAGGACCACGTCTTCAATGTCGTCGGTGTCTTTGTCGTGGCGGGCTTTCTTGCGCCGCAGCATGTCCCAGCAGTGATTCGCGGCTATCTTGTAGAGCCAGGCGGTGAAGGAGCGCGACTCGTCGAACTGCCCCAGCTTGTCGCGCAATTTCATGAAGATCTCCATCGTGGCGTCTTCCGCATCCTCTTTCGTAGGCATGGCCCGCCGGCAAAACCGGAAAATAGCCGGGGCGTATTCCCGGTAAAGATCGCCCCAAGCCTGGGTATCCCCAGTCCGGGCCCGAGCGATTAATTCGATCGGCTCCGTTTTTCCCGGTGCGCTCATTCGCCCTGGTCTCAGCGGTTCCATAACCTAGTACGCGGCGGCCCTGGGAAAACTATCACAAGTTGCAATTGTGCTTGCAGCGAGTCTGGCCAACGGAGTAGGGACATGAAATCTGAAGGAAAGGAAAGGGCCAGCCCGAACGACGCGATGGCGGGAGCGGGTCCGTCGGGGAAAGAATGGTGCGTGCCAAATTGGGATACCGTTTATAACCCATTTAGTTGCCACATATATGGACGGGGCTGTCCATAACTCCTGCATTTGCCTCAGTTGCAGGAATTGCATGTTTTGGCGAAGGGGATCGACTGTGGGGTGGTGTCCCATTCTTCGGCACTGCGATTCGGATGAATGCCCCTGAAACGCCGAAGGCCCCGGGCTGGGCGACCGGGGCCTTC
>DATIXE010000028.1:0-2934 GCA_035518915.1 Candidatus Eiseniibacteriota bacterium | reverse complement strand
GACTTCATCCCAGAACATCGCAAGGGCATCTTCAAGGTAGGTCGAAGAATCGGCGACTACCACCCGAACCGAGAGAATGCGCGACGCCCTCGCAGAGCGCGCGTAACGCAACGCAATCTCCCGGATTCCCTCCACTACGCTGAGTTCGTGCACTTCACTTCTTGAGGGTGTGGATGTAAGCGGCGACGTCATCCAGGGCAGCCCCGGAAACCGAAGTGACGGGTCTCATCTTGCCCTTTCCGTCTGTGATGATCTTCTTGATGTCGTCGTTACTCATCCCCTGGACTGCCGCCGACTTCAGATCTTGCATGTCAACTTTCATCATCTTGACTATTGCTGGGTTTGGCGTTCCATCGGGTCCGTGGCACGATTTGCACGCTTTGGCGTAAGCGGCCTGGCCCGCATTGGCATCCGCAGCCAGAGCCGCCGCTCCCGTCAAGCAAACGAGTGTAAGTGCTGTAAGTATGCTTCGCATGGTATTGTCCCTCTGCCTTTCACTTATCGAATAAGCACGGCACGAACCAATCACAATGGCAGCCAGAACGTCGGCAGCGACACGAAGATAAGGGGGCTCTCGACTCGGTCCGGGTCGATTCGCGCGCGGGGGCTACCCCAAATGGGCCGATGCCGGAGCCCGACTGCCCTAAAGTTTCCACCACCGCCGCCTGAAAGTGTTCACGTATGCCACCATTGCCGCGCGGGCCGGCGAGAAGTTCACTGGGAAGAGAATCTTCTCAATCATCGTCATTAGGCCCGAGCGAGCCGCGGGATGAGTTGGCCCAAGCACCTACTTCGCGGATGGCGTGACCCCCAGGGCGGAGTCAGGTCCCGGGTCGGAGTAGCACGAGCGCGGCATCATGCGGAACGCTCCATCGGCATCCTATGCGCGGCGGACGATGAATCGCCCGCGGAGAGCTTCGATCGCCGCTTGTATTCGCTCGCCACCGCCGTCGCGATGAATATCCAGATGACGGTGAACGCCAGGTTGAGCGCCGCGAATGCAGACAGCGCGAATCCCATAGCCGTCCCCAGGTAAACGATGCCTGCGTACAGAACGTCGCCGAAGCGTTTGAAGAACGCGTCAATCGCGGCCTTGGCCTTGTATTTGGCCTCGCGGCTGGTCGGCAGAAAGAGTGCCTGTCCCGCCGTGCTCTGAATCGAGTAGTCGCAACTGTTGTCCATGATCTTCAGAATTCGAACAAGTGGCAGCAGCGGCGCCACGAGGATCACCGAATAGCCGGCCAGCGCGATGCATGGACCTATGAACAGCGCTCCCCCAGGACCGATCGCCTTGAAAATCCGGGACACGAAAAACGTCTGCAAAACCAGACCGGCGATATTGAACCAACTGAAATACGAACCATAAAACTCGCCGATATAGCGCTGGCGATCAGCCGCCATGGTTAACGCATTCGGAAACGTGCGAGCCGCTTCCCGCACCACCATTTTGCTCAGTATGAACTCGCCCGAAGTATTGACGATGTTCAGCAGGACGACCAGGGCGGCGATCAGGAGGAGATAGCGGTCGCGGAAAATCAACTGGAAGCCGCGCTCCTTGCTCAGAGGCTTGGCTGTTTCTTTACGCTTTGCGGGATCCTGGTCACGGACCTGCCGGCGGTCGGTCCAGACCGTCAGTGCGGCGCAGCACACCAGCAGGAAGGCGGCGGCAGTCATGAGCCCGTAAGGACCGGCGGGGCGAATGGCCCTGGCGGCTGCCACCGCGCCCAACCAGGCGCCCAATGAACTGCCCAGCCCCACCAGTGGAAACAACCGCTCACCCTGCTTCTGCGTGTAAAGGTCGTTCGCGTACGCCCACAACTGGGCGATCACCATCACGTTGAAAACGCCGACCCATAGGAAGAAGGCCACCCCCTCGCGAAGCCCCATTTTGCCTAGGACGATGAAGACCGCGAGGTTTGAAGCGAAGAACAGGGTGACTCCGGTCACCAGGCGCACGCGAGTTACCCGCGACGCGATGGCTCCGAACAGCGGCACCACGAGCAGCAGAAGGGCAGCCTGCCCGGCGGACGAATACGACTTCACTTCGGCGCCGCCTTGCGACAGAATCAGCACTTCCCGGACCGTCTTCAACATGTAGTAAGCGCCCAGCAGCAGGAAGAGATTGAGCGCCATCAGAAGGACTCCCACTCCCTCCCCTCCCCGCACATCGGCGAAATGGGACAGCAAGCTTTCCAACCGGCTCCGCGGCGCAACGGCTGGAAACCGGATCGTGGTCATCGATTGGAGTGCATTCATCGTCGAACCTCCGCGGCGCGCATTTCAAGTTTCAAGGTTTGATTCACCCGCGCCCGGCTTGCGAGCAGGTTTTGGAGCGCGCCATTCGCGGCCGTCGAACGAAGACGGTTCGCCGCGTCCGCTTCGAGCAATGGCAGCAGCAGTTGACGAGTAGGGCCCGGCGTCGCGCTCTCCAGATACTCGAATGCCGTCCCCTTGAGCTGGCGGTCATCCGTATGGAGCGCCCGAAACGCGACACGGACGGCGTCGGCGGGCAGCAGAAGAGCGAGCAACGTAAATAGATGTTCCAGATTGAGGTCGGCGCGATCGCGTAATTGGTCGTCGAAAAACCACTCTTTCGACTCGCGGGTGTCGAGCAGGTGGTGGCTCTCCCAAACGGATTTCTGCAGCGATAACTCGCGGTTAATCGCCTCCCAGACGCGATCGCTGGCCACTCTCAGGTCCGCGTGTTCGCTCAAGAGCAGATACAGGGCACGTCCCGAATAGAAACGCACTTCGAACCGCTGGTCCTCCAACGCCGCGAACAGTCCCTCGACGGATCGCATGGACGGGACACACGCCAGCACGCGCGGCACGCGGCGCCGGATGGCAAAATCGCGACCGGGATCGAGCAGAACGTCAACCAGCATTCCGGTGATTTTGGGGGCCATCGGTTCCAGCGCGCGGCGCGCGGCCGGC
>DATIXE010000027.1:0-70923 GCA_035518915.1 Candidatus Eiseniibacteriota bacterium | reverse complement strand
CGAAGGCGACTGGGACGGCAAGCTCACAAAGGGCCAGGAGACTTTCGTCACAGCGATTGGCGCGGGAACAACGTATCCCGACTACAAACCGGCCCCGTTCATCGTCTCCACTGAAATCGAAGGCGTGGACATGGTCACCGTGGTTACCGAAGGAATCTTCAGTTACTGCGGTGTGAAGCTTAAGATCGACACCGACCGGCACCTTGGACCCGAACGCAATTTTGTGCGCGCGCAGGGCGAACCGGTCGGGCACATCACCACGGCGGAGTACGGCTCGCAGATGCTGTCGCTCGGCGGCGTGCGCCATCTCACCGGCGGGAGCAAGAGCGAGGGTCGCGTCACTTGCGAAACACTCCTCGATCTCTGTAACGGCAAAGAAGTGGAGCTAACAATTGACGAAGGGGCCTCGATTCGCGTCGCCGCTGGGAAGCCGCCGGTAGTCAACGGCCAGCGCGAAGAACGCATGCGCGTCGGCTGCGGCTCCGCCACCATCGGCATGTTCGCCAAGCAATGGTTCGGCAAGGTGGACGACGTGGTCGTGGTGGACGATCACATCACCGGCGTGCTGAGCGAGCATCAGGCCGGTAAATTATTGGGCGTGCGGGAAACCGGCATCGCGATCCAGGGCCGCCGCTCCACGCCTGGCCGCTATTTTCAGGTCGCCGAGCCTGGCACCGGTTGGGGTGGCACGAATATTTCCGATCCCCTCACTATCCTCCGGCCATTCAAGGCGAAATCTGCGTGGCCGCAGTTGCGCCTGCTCATGGTCAGCACCACCGGCGAACAGTATGCCTATTACGAACTCGACAAAGATTTGCGGCCGGTGGAAAAGGATCTGCCCGAAGTGCTGAAGGAATCCGTGCTGCGCATCCGCGAAAATTGCGAGCCCGCGCTCACCACCGTTCTCTTCATGGGGGGCGCCGGGGGTTCCTTACGCGCCGGCGTCACGGAAAATCCCGTGCGCCTCACCGAATCTGTGAAGCGCAAAATTACGCGCGTCACCTGCGGAGGCGCGCCGGCCTACGTTTGGCCCGGCGGTGGCATCACGTTCATGGTGGACGTCACGCGCATGCCCGAAAATGCGTTTGGATATGTGCCCACCCCGGCGCTCGTCGCGCCCGTCGAATTCACTCTCAAGAAGGACGATTATGCGCTCCTCGGCGGCCATGTGGACCATGTGCGCCCGCTCGGCGAAGTAATTGCCGAGAAGGAGCGGCAGCGTCAGGTGGAATCGTTGCCGCAAAATCCCTGGCCGCTCAAACCGTTTGCGGGGAGCACCGAGTCGTGAGAGAGCCGGCGCAAATTCGAATGCTACCCGATGGCCGTCGGTTGCATCTCCAGGACGGACCGATAGACCTGATCGTCGATGCGGATGGCGCGCGGGAGAATATCGCTCTTGCGTATGAAACCGCGGCACGCCGCTTTGTCACGATTCTCGATGAGCTGTGCTCGGAACTCCCGCTCCTTCGTAGCCGTGTCCGTGACAATGCGTCTCGTCCCCGTGGCGCCATCGCGCAGCGCATGTTTGACGCCGTCCTTCCTTACAGCCACAACCTCTTTGTCACTCCGATGGCCGCAGTTGCCGGCTCCGTCGCCGAGGCCGTCCTGCAATCGATGCTCGAGGCTGCGCCTTTGGATCGCGCTTACGTCAACAATGGTGGCGATATCGCCCTCCACTTGTCCGACGGACTCCTCTACACCATCGGCATGGTCGAACGCCCGGACCGTCCTTCGCTTTTCGGCTCTCTCGAAATCTCTGCTGACGATCCCGTCCGAGGCGTTGCCACCAGCGGCTGGCGTGGACGCAGCTTTTCGCTCGGCATTGCGGACGCCGTCACCGTGCTTGCGCCAACGGTTTCCGCGGCTGACGCAGCCGCAACAATCATCGCCAACGCCGTGGATCTCCCAGGCCATCCCGCCATCACTCGCATCTCCGCGCGAGAAATCGCCCCGGACTCCGATCTCGGCGCTCTCCCCGTTACGCGCAAGGTTGATCCGCTCAGCGCATTCGATGTCCAGGCCGCTCTCGCATCGGGCATCGAAATGGCAGAATTCTGTCGCGCTCGTGGCTTGATTCACTCCGCGGCGCTCTGCTTGCAGGGCTGCACCCGAATCGTCGCCGCGACAACGGTGCATAGCCTTCCCCAAGTATTCCAAAGGAGCCTGTTGCATGCATGAGGTCCAACTCCGCAAACGCGTGATCGTCGTCGAAGAGATCCTGCACGAAGGTGGCCCGGTCGCGAGCACGCCGCTGCGCCGTGCCGCGGCACTCGCCGTCATCCATAATCCGTTCGCTGGAAGATATGTCCCCGAAATCGTCGGCTTCATGGAGGATCTCAATCCCTTGGGTCTGCAAATGGCCAAGGCACTCGTGGACGCTCTGGGCGGCAACCCCAAAATCGTGGAAGGGTACGGCAAGGGAGCCATCATCGGCCAGGCTGGAGAGCTCGAGCACGGCGCACTCTGGCACGCTCCGGGCGGCTACGCCATGCGTGAACTCCTCGGCAACGCCAAGGCCATTGTGCCCTCCACCAAGAAAGTTGGCGGGCCGGGAACGCGCCTCGACGTGCCCATTACCCACATCAACGCGTCTTATGTACGCAGCCACTTCGATGCCATGGAGATTGGTATCGCCGATGCCCCGAGGGCCGACGAAATGCTCCTCGCTCTGGTGATGACCACCGGACCGCGCGTCCATGCACGCGCCGGCGGACTAAAAGCCAGCGAAATCAAAGGCGCAGACGGTTTGCGTTAACTTTTGTAGCGGCCGCTTTCCGAGGCGGGCGCGTTTTGAGAGGCTCACGAACCAACCGCGATCTCCGTTTCTAGAGGAACCATGAAATCCAAAATCCGCAAGATCGTCACATTCGTCGAAGAGACTCGCACCGAGATGGGTAAAGATGTAAGCCCACCCACGCGCCGTGCTGCCGCCGCCGCGGTAATCGAAAATCCGTTCTCCGGGCGCTACGTAGAAGACCTGACAGAACTCATGGAAATTGGCGAGGAACTTGGCTCGCTCCTGACGGAGCGCGCGGTTGCCGCGCTCGGCATTCCCGGTCCATCCGCGGAGAGTTACGGCAAAGCCGCCGCTGTCGGTGAAAACGGCGAACTCGAGCACGCCGCCGCGATCCTGCACCCAAAGCTGGGCACGCCGGTACGCAAAACGCTTGGCAAAGGGGCGGCACTGATCCCCTCCTCGAAAAAACGGGGTGGACCCGGCGTAGCGCTCGATATCCCGCTTGGCCACAAGGATGCGGCCTTTGTCCGCAGCCATTTCGACGGCATGGAAATCCGCGTAAACGATGCCCCGCGCGCCGATGAAATTCTCGTCGCCATCGCCGTCACCAACAGCGGGCGTCCCCTGCCGCGCGTCGGCGGCTTGACCAAAGATCAGATCAAAGGCGAGGACGGGCTGCGCTAGCAACGAAGGCGCAGCTCGGCATCCCGGGCCCTTTGTTACTTCACAATCTTCGGGAGCCTCGTCGCCGGCGGCGTATTCCGGCTGCGCTCGCTTTTCACTTCCCCGTCGATAATCACCATGCCGATGCCCGGCAGGTCGCCCAATCGGACGCTCTCGAGCACCGTCTTCCCCGCCGAGTGCTGTGGCGCGTCCATCAACACGAAATCCGCCGCGCGCCCCACCTCGATCAAGCCGCCGTCGAGATTTCGCATCCGAGCGGTATTGCCCGTGGCGAAGCAAAACGCCACCTCAGCCGGAATTTCAGCTACCGACGATAGCGCCGCAATCACGCGCAAAATTCCCAGGGGCTGCACGCCCGAACCCGCCGGAGCGTCTGTGCCAAGAATCACGCGATGAAGCTGCTCGAGCTCCTTCGCCGTGCGCAACGTAAACAAAGCTGCGCGCTCGTTGCCGTTGTGCACAATTTCCAGCGCGCGTCGCGATTCCTCGCACAGCCCGCGGATCTGCGCGTCGGGCAGCGCCGTATGTCCGCCGTTGATGTGCCCAATGACGTCCGCATCCGCCGCCAGCACGACGTCTTTATCAATCAAGCTTGAGCCCGGGATCGACGGCCCGCCCGTGTGGATTGTGCTCTGAATCCCGTGCTTGCGCGCCCAAGCCACCATCTGCCGCGCCGTCGCCCCGTCCTTGACGCTTCCGAGCCCTACTTCGCCAAGCAGCCGCACCCCGGCCTCGGCCAGCCAACGAAAATCCTCTTCCACCATGCCGTGCTCGATCACCGGAGCGCCCGCCAGCACTTTCACGCCGCTCGGCCGCAACGCCGCAAACGCCCGCTGTGCTGTGATCGCCAGGGCCTTCACGCCGAGCACGTCTTTCGGGCGGCCCGGCATGTGCACTTCGCCCGCGGACACCATCGTGGTGACGCCCCCATGCAGGCAACTATCGATCCAGCCAAGCTGGTTTTGCCGTGGCGTCCAGTCGCCGGCCACGGGATGTACGTGGCTGTCTATCAGGCCCGGCGTCAAAGTCATGCCGTTCGCGTCGATCATCCGCGTCGCGCCCTCCATGTCCACTTCCCGTTCGCGGCCGATGGTGGCGATCCGGCCGTCCTTGGCCACCACAGTGTCCGCGTCCAGCACCGGGCGTCCCAGGTCACCGCTCAGCAGCGTGCCAATGTTCCGGATCACCATCTTCGCCCCTGCGTTCGACTTCGCTCCCTCTTCGTGCGCCATCGCCTCGCCACCTCTCTCCGTAACTCGTCCCCCACACGCTCGCTCACCTTTTCTATAGAAGCCGATTCGCTCGCGCAATGACTTTTTGTAGCGCAGCAACTTCCATCTGTGAGCGAATGAGTTCAATGCAATAATTTCGTATGGTTCTTCTGGTGATGGGCGTTGCAGGGTCGGGCAAGACCACCATCGGCACACTGCTGGCCCAAAAGCTGGGCTGGACGTTTCTGGATGCGGACGAGTTTCACTCCCCCGCCAATCGCGAAAAAATGCACCACGGGATTCCCCTGACGGATGCCGATCGCCTTCCCTGGCTGAACGCCATTCACCAGGAAATGCTTCGCCGCGGCGCAAAAGGCGAAAGCCTCGTGCTCGCTTGCTCCGCGTTGCGCCAAAGCTATCGCGAAATTCTTTCCGCCAATCTCCCGGTTACCTTGATCTATTTGCGCGCCACCGCCGATCTATTGCACCGCAACTTCGCCCACCGTTCGGGCCATTTCGCGCAGGAGAATCTGGTACCGAGCCAGCTTGCCACCCTCGAAGAACCCGCCTCGGCGCTCGTCGAAGACATCTCGCAAACTCCGGATCAAATCGTGACCGATGTCTGCGCTCGCCTGAAACTCTGCTGACCCGTTCCGCAACCGACAAAGCTCGCCTCAAGTTGAATAAGTTTGCTCCAAATGTCAGAAGCGACCTCATACCTGGTGGGATGGGGGTCGGAACTTTACCTCCGACGTCGCAATACCAAGAAAAGCGGGCTTCAGCCCACTGAGGAATTGCTCGCATGCTTTTCGGCCCATTTACGAGCTAGGTTCTACTTATTAGAATACAAGCGCAGTAGCATCCGAATCGCTCCCCAAAGGACTCTGGGAAAACCCACATGGCTTCCTCCAACAAGAAATTGCGCAGTCAAGCGTGGTACGGCGGCACCGACCGCGACGCCTTCATCCACCGCGGCTGGATGAAAAATCAGGGCTATCCCGGCGACCTCTTCGACGGCCGCCCGGTCATCGGCATCTGCAATACCTGGTCCGAACTCACTCCCTGCAACACGCACTTCCGCGATCTCGCCGAATGGGTGAAGCGCGGCGTCTGGGAAGCGGGCGGCTTTCCGCTGGAATTTCCCGTAATGTCGCTCGGAGAAACTCAGATTCGCCCGACGGCCATGTTCTTCCGGAATCTCGTCAGCATGGACGTGGAAGAATCCATTCGCGGCAATCCCATGGACGGTGTCGTCCTACTGATGGGCTGCGATAAAACTACGCCGTCGCTAATCATGGGAGCGGCTTCATGCAATCTTCCAACCATCGGCCTCTCCGGTGGCCCTATGCTCAACGGTAAATTTCGAGGGGGCGAATTGGGCTCCGGCACCGGCGTTTGGCAGATGTCCGAACAGGTGCGCGCCGGCACGATGCCGATGTGCGATTTTGTCGAAGCGGAATCCTGCATGAACCGTTCCAAAGGCCACTGTATGACCATGGGCACCGCCTCCACGATGGCCTGCATGGTCGAGGCCCTCGGCCTCAGCCTCCCCGGAAACGCGGCGATCCCCGCCGTCGATGCCCGGCGCAACACGCTGGCCCAGCTCACCGGCCGCCGCATCGTGGAAATGGTGCGGGAAGACCTGATCCTCTCGCGTATTCTGACGCGGCAGTCCTTTGAAAATGCCATCATGGCCAACGCCGCAATTGGCGGCTCGACGAATGCCGTGATCCACCTGTTGGCGATGGCCGGACGAATTGGCGTTCCCCTGTCGTTGGCCGATTTCGATAAACTCGGCTCCCGTCTTCCCTGCCTGCTCGATCTCCAGCCCTCTGGCACTCACCTGATGGAGGACTTCTTCTATGCGGGCGGCTTGCCGGTGATCCTTCGCGAACTGTTGGAGTCGGGCGCGCTGCACCGCGATGCACTGACCGCGAATGGCAAATCGATCGGAGAAAATGTCGCCGCCGCCGAATGCTGGAATCGCGACGTGATTCGCGCATTCTCCGCCCCGTTCAAGCCGCACGCCGGAATCGCGGTTCTTCGCGGAAATCTGGCCCCGGATGGTGCCGTCATCAAGCCCTCCGCGGCCAGCGAGCGCCTTTTGAAGCATCGCGGCCGCGCCCTTGTGTTTGAGAACTCCGAAGAAATGCACGCGCGAGTGGAAGACGAAAATCTTGCCGCTGACGAAAATTCCGTGATGGTCTTGAAAAACTGCGGCCCGAAGGGTTATCCAGGCATGCCCGAGGTGGGAAACATGCCCATTCCACGCGTCCTGTTGCGCAAGGGCCTTACGGACGTCGTGCGCATCTCCGACGCGCGCATGAGCGGCACCGCCTATGGCACTGTCGTTCTCCACGTTTCGCCGGAAGCGGCCGCCGGCGGACCGCTCGCGGTCGTTCACGAAGGCGACTGGATCGAACTCGATGTGCCGTCGCGTTCGCTGAAGCTCGATATACCGGGCGCCGAACTCGCCGCGCGGCTCGCAAAATGGAAGCCTCAGGCAGTGCCGGATCGCGGCTGGAAGAAACTCTACGTAGAACACGTTATGCAGGCCAGCGTCGGGGCGGATTTCGATTTTCTCGTAGGCTCCAGCGGCGCCGACGTGCCGCCGGAATCTCATTGACCGCTATCCAATCTTGGCAGGCTATTCGATCCCAAGAATCTTGCGGTTCCCGGCCACGTCCCGCTTCGCTGCGGCAAAATCGTCGAACGAACTCGTCGCCGCCTGAATCATGTGCCGTGCGATGAACGGCGCGCCTTCCGCTGCACCCTGCTCCGCGCTCTTGATGCAGCACTCCCATTCCAGCACGGCCCAACCCGTGTAGCCATACTGAGTCAGCTTCGAAAACACGCCACGAAAATCCACCTGCCCGTCGCCGGGAGACCGGAATTTCCCCGCACGCTGCTGCCAGGATTGATAGCCACCGTATGCTCCAACGCGCCCCGTGGGACGGAACTCCGCGTCCTTCACATGAAACATCCTGATGCGCTCGTGATAGAGATCAATGTATTCGAGATAATCGAGCTGCTGCAGGACAAAGTGGCTCGGGTCAAAAAGCAGATTCGCGCGTGGATGATGGCCGACGCGCTCCAGGAACATCTCCACCGTTGCACCGTCGTGCAAATCCTCGCCCGGATGAATCTCGTAGCAAACGTCTACGCCCACCCGGTCGAATTCATCCAGAATCGGCCGCCAGCGCCGCGCCAGTTCATCGAACGCTTCCTCGATCAGCCCATTCGGCCGCGGCGGCCAGGGATATAGATACGGCCACGCCAGCGCGCCGGAAAACGTCGCGTGCGCGCTAAGCCCCAGGTTCGCGGACGCCTTCGAAGCCAACCGCATCTGCTCCACCGCCCAGGCCTGCCGCTCCTTGGGCTTCCCGTGCACCGAAGCGGGCGCAAACGCATCGAAAACGGCGTCATAGGCCGGATGCACGGCCACCAGTTGCCCTTGCAAGTGAGTGGAAAGCTCCGAAATCTCCAAGCCGTGCTTCGCCGCGGTGGCCTGCAATTGCGCGCAGTATTCCTTGCTCTCCGCGGCGCGCGCCAGATCCATGATCCGCGCATCCCAGCTCGGCAACTGAATTCCTTTGTAGCCGAGCTGCGCCGCCCACGCGGAAATACTGTCCAGCGAATTAAACGGAGCGGCGTCACCCGCAAATTGTGCTAGAAAAATGGCCGGACCCTTCATTGGGGTTCTCTCCTGGGACTCTTACGACCAGCCCGCGTCCACCACAAAATCCTGCGCCGTGCACTTTGCCGAGGCGTCTGACGCCAGAAACAGCGCCAAGTCGGCGATGTCCTCCGGCAACAGCTTCACTTTCAGGCACTGGTTGGCATTCATCTTCTCTTCCATCTCCGGTGTGTACCAGAGCCGGATTTGGCGCTCGGTCCAAACGGCGCCGGGCGAAATCGTGTTCACGCGGATCCCGTGTGCGCCGAAGCGCGTCGCCAAGGCGCGCGTCAACCCGTGAATTGCCGCCTTGCAGGTGGAATAAATTGGCGCGTCATCCTGCTTGATCTTCCAGATGATGGATCCAAGATTGATGATCGACCCCAGCTTCTGCTCCTTCATCTGCGGAAACACCGCCTGGCACGCAAAGAAGTAGTGGCGGAGATTTAGTTCGATCCGGCCATCCCAGTATTCCTGAGTCACCTCGCCGAACTCGTGGCGATCATCATTTCCCGCGTTGTTGACGAGCACGGCGATCTTGCCGATTTCCACGCCCGTCTTCTCGATGGCGCCCGCCAAAGCCGCGGTGTCTCGCAAATCACAACACTGGAACCGCACGCTGCCCGGCCCTCCGGCGCTCACCTCCTCCGCCAGCTTCTGCGACTCTTCCTCCAAAATGTCCACGAAGGCGACGCGCGCCCCTTGCTGACAAAAAGCCCGTACCAGCGCGGAGCCAATCCCGGAAGCGCCCCCGGTGATAAAGACCACTTTCCCGGCCAGGTCTGGAAAAATCGCGTTTGGCTGCATGATCGCTCTGCGGCGGCTCCGTCTAGAGTTCGCCCTTCTTCAACTCGGACACGGCGTAATCGCACGCGCGCGCGGTCAGCGCCATATACGTCAACGACGGATTCACGCACGCCGTCGAAGCCATGCACGCTCCATCGGTCATGAACAGATTCTTCACGTCGTGTGCCTGGTTATGCGCGTTCAGCACCGAGGTCTTCGGGTCGCGCCCCATCCGGGCTGTGCCCATTTCGTGAATGGCAAGCCCCGGAGGATTCTTTTGGCGAAACGGTTCGATGTTCCGGGCTCCCGCGGCCGCCAGCATTTCGGACGCTTCTATCGCCATGTCGTTCAGAAGCGCTTCTTCGTTTTTGCCGTAGGCGCAGTGGATTTTCAGCGTCGGAATGCCCCAGGCATCCACGTGATCCTTGTCGATTTCCACGAAATTATCCTCGCTTGGTAAGCACTCGCCAAAACCGTGGAAATTCATTTCCCAAGGCCCATATCCACGCAAAGACTCTTTAAGACCCACGCCAAACCCGCTCTCATCGATGCCTCGAGTCCACCGGCGGCGAGCCGCGCCCCCCTGGAATCCGTAGCCTCTCAGGAAACCCTTCTCTTTATTCGATACGTTCTTGAACCGCGGCACGTAGATCCCGTTTGGCCGGTTCCCGGTCTGTATCCGATCCGTAAAGCCGGGAATCTCGCCCGCGGCGCCCCCTCCCATGATGTGATCCATCAGATTCTTCCCAACTTGTCCGCTGCTGTTCGCAAGCCCGTTCGAAAACTCAGGCGTGGCGGAATTCAGCAGGATGCGAGCGGACTCAATCGTGGAAGCGCAAAGGAAAATGATCTTGCCCTGGAATTCCAGCGCCTTCTTCGTTTGGCTGTCAATCACGCGCACGCCCGTGACGCGCCGTGTTTGCGAATCGAAAATCAGGCTGTGTACCACGCTGAAAGGGCGCAGCGTCATGCGCCCGGTTTTTTCCGCCGCCGGCAGCGTCGCGTTGACGCTGCTGAAGTACGACCGCGTAATGCAGCCGCGATGGCAAGGTCCGCAATAGTGGCACGCCGCACGGCCGTTGTGCGTGCGCGTCAAAACCGCTGCCCGGCCAATCGTCATCACGCGCTCGCGTCCGTAACGGCTGGCAACGGCCTCCTTCACGGCGACTTCCGCGCAGTTCATCTCCATCGGCGGCAGAAAATGGCCGTCCGGTAATTGCGCCAGCGATTCGGCCTGCCCGGAGATTCCTGCAAAATCCTCGACGTAGTCATACCAGGGTGCGATGTCGGCATACCGAATCGGCCAGTCGACGGCAATCCCATCCTTCAAATTGGCTTCAAAATCGAGATCGCTCCAGCGGTACGACTGCCGGCCCCACATGATGGAACGTCCGCCCACCTGCCGGCCGCGAATCCAGGCAAAGGGTTTCCCGGGATCCGATGTGTAAGGATGCTCCAGGTCATTGATGAAAAATTTTCCGGCCCATTCATCGCACGCGTAACACATCCGCTGGATCGGCTGCGTTTTTAATTGCTGCTTGCGGTCGGTCATTCCCCGAAATTTCACTTCATAGACGGGGACATGCTCTGCATAATCCTGTTCCGGAACAATCGGCCGGCCCGCTTCCAGCACCAGAACTTTCAGCCCTTTTTCGGCTAATTCCTTGGCGGCCCATCCCCCCGTGATGCCGGACCCGATCACAATCGCGTCGTGCGTTTCTGGCTTCTTGACCGAAGTCATTGCTTCACCTCGGTCCCCTCCGGCACACAACCATGAAGCGCTCCGGGGATGATCTCCACTTTAAGTTCTTGCTGCTGACCGATCTCCGACGTGTAATACCCAACTAGCGTGAGCCGTCGCATCTGTTCAAAAAACGGCAGCGCCGTCTTGAGCTCCCAAAATCCGCTCCACTCCTTGTTTTCATTTTCGCGATAGACGTCCAGCTCCTCGTCGAATCGCTGCACAATCGCCGCCTGCTCCTCGGCGGACGCGGCTGCGAAGCCGTGACCGAAAAGTTCCTTCGCTCGGCGCTCCGCTTCCCCCAAGCCCTCCAGAAACGCAGCCTTTTCCTGATCGGTGGCCCATTCGGCCATGATCAGATCGATGAATTCATTGACCTTCGCGCCCTTCGCGCCGGGAGTGCTCGTGGCGGGTATAATCACTTCGCTCATGGCCACAACAATGTCGTTCTGCGCCGGCGTTAGCGCCTGCAACGTGCCTGGCGCTTTCTGAGCCATTTGCGCATGCAAGCTGGCTCCAAGCCAGTCTGTGGACAACACCGAGAAAACGCTTGCTCCCCCCATCAATCGAAGTGCCTCGCGGCGCTGCATGGTTCCCCCTGTGTTATTTTCCCCGAGAATGCTCGTTGCACCTTATCGCTTCTCCGACCGGCACTGCAACCCACAACTTTTCGCTGGAATTCAACTCAGCAATCCGGCCTCACGCGCGATGCTCCATAAACCACGTTGCGTCGCATCTCCAACGATTTCTGGCACAGGCCAGGAAAGCTCCCGGCACCCCGCGCGATATCTGGTGCACAGATCGCCATTCCCAGCCAGAAGAATTCGCGAAAAGTCCGTAAAGCTCCGTCGATCCCGTGCCAGAATTCGCTCCACGCCCGTGACTTCTTCCCCTATCAGAAGCCCGGAAAGATAATCGGGTTGCTGCTCCTTTTTCAGTTCACCTAACACCTGCTTGCTGCGCGTGCTGAAAATGGTAGAGAGAATTCCACCCGTGGCTTCAGCGTCCCGCCGGCGAGCCAATTGCAATCCGATTCCAAACGATTCCTGATCCATCGCCTCCGACCACTTCTCCGTCTTCGCAATCACCGAGTGACTCGTCAGCAGCGCGTACAACTCGCCGGTAACGAAGGTCGTGAACGACACAATCCGTTTACCGGCTACCACAACCCATTTGGAGTGCGTTCCTGGCAATCCAATCAGCAAATCACCGCCTCCGCCGTCGCCCCTAACATCGGAATTCGCGAGAATTCCCGCGACCTGGGTCTCTTCCCCCCGCAGAATCTCCGGCAGCATCTTTCCCGGCTCACCCGTCGAGCAGATTCCCGGAACAATATGCACAGCCGTCCCGTCTATCCGTTTCGCAGCCGTCAGCGCTTGCGCCAACTCGCCCGTACCCACCGGCGCCTTCAAATAAGCCGCTTCCTTCCACCCCACGGTGCTGCCTATCATGCCGCATGCGATCACTGGTAACCTACGAACGCATTCCCCGAACCAGTCGTGGCAGAGGTCCTTCAGCGCGGCCTCAAACAGCGTTTCCCGTGGCGCGTCGGATCTATCCTCGGTGCGAAAACGCTCCAGATGCATAACCCCGGACGGCGCGGACTTTTCCCCCAGAACTTCGCCTGCATCTCCGAAAAGATAGGCGCGCAACGAGCTCGTTCCCCAATCAAGCCCGATCAATCGCGCGTCTTCCGCCTGCGCCATCGCACCTCCAAATTGTGCTGGCTAAATCGCTACTCGCCCGCCGCCCGGAATTATAACCGCAAGCCACAGGGAAACTCTCGGTACGGGCGATGCCACCTTTAACAAGACCGCATAACTTTTGCGCGTGGGAGAACTGGATGAGGTTGGGCGACGATGGTGGGAACCATTGGGCCCCTAGGAAAGGATTGCAAATCGGCTATCGGGATGCGGAACGAGATAGGCGGCCGCCGGCGCGGCAATCGCAAGGCGAGCAACCTCATAAAACCATCGCAGGAGGCGCAATTTGTGTCCAGGAAGATTTTCCTGTCCTTGTCCTGGCCCACTCCATCAATCCCTGGGGGAGAGCGACGGAGTGGGCTGTCGTTCGGCGGGCTCTAGGCCGCCTAGCCGGCAGCGGCGTGTACGAACGGGCCCGCCGTTATCTCTTCGGCCAGTTTCTCCACATTGCGTGCAGTTTCCAGGTCAATCAGAAAATCGTCCAACGCCGCGCCTAGTCCCGCTGACCGCAGAACCGTCGAGCAATTATGCCGCACTCCTCGCCGGATCATCTCCAGCCACAAGAAATCATCTTCCAACGGTCGCGAGAAAAAGAGCGTCGAGGAACTGCCAGTCAGGCGGTCCACCAAAGGAAATGCCGTCCGGTCGGGCAATTGATACTCGCACAGGATCAGATCAAACGCCGAACCCGTAAGCCGCTCGGAAGCGAACCGATACGTCGAGGAGCGTGCAACGGGACAGCCCCGATTCTCCAGCCAGTCCATCAGCTCGGGACACGACGTCATTTTTTCTCCGACCAGAAGCACGGTAGCGGGCGATTTTTTCATGCCTTCCCTCGACGTATCCTCCACCCTAGTCCACAAAACCGGGTGGAGTTTCGTCCGGGTCTGCCGAGGGAGCCTTTACCGCGTCTGCGGAACTCCCCGGCAGCCCGGCTTTACACCACGAAGTTTCCGTGAATCCCCGGCTCGGTGCTATCCCGTCGAAAGGGTATTCTTCGCCACCCCACATTGCCCGGCGGACATCCGTGATTCCTCGCACCGGAAGTTTCCATTTGTCTGGGCTCCCGCGCGGCCAACCAAGTCCGGGCTCTGTCTGCAGGGGCCGGGCAAGCTGGGCCCACCTCCGCGCCAGGCCATGGTTCCAGTAATGCTGTCAAAACGATTCCGCCACGAGCTCTTCGCTCTTCTTCCACAGGGCCTCGGCGTTCTTCGCGTCGAGCGCATACCCGCGGACTCCTTCGCTGACCCCGCTGATGGTCACGTCATCTCCGACAATCCGGCCAACGTGACAGTTCTCGCAGTACTGCCCGCCAATTTCGTCCGCGGAAGCAACGGCGCCGGCCCAGATGGTAGTCGCCGCTCCCTGTGGAATCGTTTTCCACTGGAACATCCCCTTCCCCTCCGCCGCCTGTTGCTGGTTGATCTGGTCGAGCATCTGCTGAATGCGGCCGGCGTCAATGTGCCGGCCCAGCTCCGTCTGAATGACTCCCGGATGCACAGCCGCCGCGCGCACGCCGCGTCCGCGATTCCGCAGGTCGAAAGCGACCGAAAAAAGAATGTTCGCCGTCTTCGATCGCCCATAAGCAACGAACGGTTCATACGGTGTGCGCTCGAAATTGGGATCGTCGAGGTCCACGTTTGAAAAGCGGTGCCCGGCGGAAGACAGATTGATTACCCGCCCTCCCGCGCGGATCAGCGCCGCAATCCGGTTGATCAGCACAAAGTGCCCCAAATGGTTGGTGCCGAACTGCATCTCGAATCCGTCGAGCGTCTGGCCGAATGGGGTCGCCATAACGCCGGCATTCGCGATCACCACGTCGAATGGTTCGCCCTTGGCCAACAAGCCATCAGCGCACTCACGCACACTCTTCAGATTCGCCAGGTTGAGTTCCACCAGCTCGAATCTCCCGCCCGCCCCGGCATCCTTCCTCACCTGCTCTGTCGCCGTCCTCGCTTTCGCCAAATCTCTCGCCGCGCCCACAACATGCGCCCCGTGTGCGGCCAAAGTCCTCGCCGTCTCCACCCCCAGTCCCGCCGAAACTCCGGTGACCAAAATCCGCTTGCCTCGCAGGTTCATGCCCCGCAAAACCTCATCGGCTGTTGATGTCGCTCCGAATACCTCTACCATGCCCCTGCCTCCTTGAATTTCCTGGCTCGCCTGCCCGTGCCTCCAGCCGGTGGCTGTTGACGAAAGGCCCGGACTTCGATAAAACGGAGAGTGTCTCCGCATTGTTGGATATTCGGAGGCTGTCTCCGGTTACATTTTTAATGGCACACAAACGCAAACTCCCTCCCCCTCGGAAGCTCCGCACCGACGCCCAACGCAACCGCCAGCGCATCTTGGATGTTGCCAGGCAGGCGTTCACCCGCCGTGGCGCCAACACCAGCCTGGACGATATCGCGAAGGCAGCGGGAGTCGGAGCGGGAACCCTTTATCGTCACTTTGAGACGCGCGATGCCCTGGTCGAGGCGGTCTACCGCACAGAGGTGGAAAAGCTGGCAGTAGCCCAGCGTGAGCTATCCGCGAGACTATCTCCCGTCGAGGCGCTGCGCGCCTGGATGCTACTTTTTGTGGATTACATCGAAGCCAAGCACATCATCGCTCCGGCACTGAACACGCTGGTCGCTGGTCCTTCAAAGGTCTATGAAGCTTCCCGCAGTCACGTTCAGGGAGCTATTGAAGCCCTTGTAAAACGCGCCATTAAAAGTGGCCACGTCCGCAAAGACCTCGAACCTTTCGACCTGCTTCGCGCCCTCATCGGCGTATCCTACGTGGCCTCCGGCCCGGACTGGCGCCAGAGTGCGCGCCGTTTGGTGGATATCCTCATCTCGGGTTCGCGGCCCGTTAAGTAAACTCTGGCGTCGGCATTCCGGCCATCCAATCCGGTTCGAATTTTCGTATCCGTGCCACGCTCTCGCGCATCCCTATGGCACAAAGGGATGCGGACGGTCTAAGATTGCGCCATCAGTCGCGCGAGGAATCCATTCCGCGGAGGTTCAGGATGACATCAGATGGTGGTCAAACGCCAAGCGCCGCAACCGGCTTGGCATTAATTCGCGTTACGATCGGCGTCATGTTTGTCTGGGTCTTCTTCGAGAATCTAGGCAAAGGTCTCTACACGTCGGGTGGCTACGCGGGCCTCATCCGGCACTACATCGACGTCAGCCACTCTCCGGCCATCTGGAAGTCCGTCATGGCTTTGGCCGCAAGCCACGCGGCCATGGCTGCGCCTATGCAAGGGTTTACCGAAATCACGGTCGGCATACTGCTGGTCCTCGGCCTGTTCTCTCGCCCCGCCGCTTTCGTCGCCTTCCTGTTCCTTGGCAGTCTCTGGCTCTCCGAACTCGGCACTTCCTGGATTTGGGAACTCCTGGTTCCTGTCCTGGCTTCACTCGGACTCGCAGTTGGCCGCGCAGGCCGCGCCTGGGGGGTTGACGCCTTCCTTGCATGCCGCAACCCATCGTCCCCGTGGTGGTGACGGGCGAATCCGCGTGCGCGTCTCGGTCGTCATTCCTACTCACAACGAAGCTCAGGCCATTGGCCATGTGCTCGCCGACCTGCCTGCCTCCCTCGTCTCGGAAGTCATCGTCGTTGACAGCAATTCCACCGATGGAACGCCCGAAGTCGCCCGCCGCATGGGTGCGCGAGTCATCTCCGAGCCACGTCGGGGGTACGGCCGCGCTTGTTTGACAGGGCTTGCGAACACAGAAACTCCGGATGTCGTCGTTTTCCTCGACGGAGATTACAGCGACCGCCCTTCGGAATTGCCGATACTTCTGGCTCCAATCCTTGAAGGTCGTGCCGACATCACGCTCGGCTCGCGGCTCGGCGCCAGCAACAACTCTTGCGCGCTGCCCTGGCACCAATCCTTCGGCAATCATCTCGCCGCCGGCCTCATTCGGCTCCTGTATGGAGTCAAGCTCACGGACCTCGGTCCGTTTCGCGCCGGCCGCGCGGAAGTGCTGCGCACCCTCGCGCTGCAAGAAGCGACCTACGGCTGGGCCGTCGAAATGATTCTCAAAGGAGCCATCGCGGGATTTCGCATCGTGGAAGTTCCCGTCAGCTACCATCCTCGCATCGGAACCTCCAAAATTAGCGGCACGCTCAGGGGCACGCTGGGCGCAGGATGGTTCATCCTTAGCCGCATCGTGCGTTATTATTTCCAGCGTCGAAAGGCGCACACGCCGCGGCCAGCCTAAGTCTGGATTGACCGATAAGCATGGAACCCGTCGCCCACACCACCGTGTCTTCTACAGTCCCAATCCGCACCCTCGTCGTTATGGCCAAGGCTCCGAAGCCCGGCCGGGTCAAGACGCGCCTCATCGAAAGCCTCCCCTTGCCCGCTGTGACCGCGCTCTACCGCTGCCTTCTCGAGGACACCCTCGCGCTAGCAAACTCCTTGCCGGGCGTCGAGGTCGCGGTGATGTGCCCGGCATCGGATCACGACGAATTGTCCGGTCTGCTTGCTGATTCCGCGGAGATTGTTGCACAGGAAGGCGAAGGTCTCGCGGCGGGGCTCACCTCCGTTTTCCGCCGCTTCGCTGCTGATGGCTTACGTCACGTTATCGCCTTTAATAGCGACAGCCCGCACCTCCCGCCTTCGATTCTGGTCAGCGCCTTCGAAATCCTTGCCACTCACGACCTGGTCGCCGGGCCAACCGACGACGGTGGCTACTATCTGGTTGGTGCCAAGGCCTCGCACCCGACCCTCTTCGTGGCCGATGGCATGGGAACCGGAAGCGCGCTCGACCGTTTGCTCGCCCGCACAAAGGCGCTTGCGCTCTCTACCGGGTTCACCGAACCTTTCTATGACATTGATGTCGCGGATGACTTGATTCTTCTGGATCGGGAACTCCGACTCGCCCCTGCCAGAGCTCCCAGGACGGCCGCGTGGCTCGGCGATTGGCAACACTTCATCGCGCGCCTTGACCGTCGCGCGGCAGGTCAGTGAAACTCGCGCCCTCGCACCGGCTCTGCTTCCTTGGCGCCATCCTGCTGCTGTCGTTGGCGATCTGCTCCCGCAACTTCAGTCGCGTCGGGGAACCTTCATTCATTATTCCTCTGGTTGTTGCCGGGATCGCGTATCTCCTGGCCATCCGCGAATTGTTCTCCACGCGGCAATTCCCAAAACGCGTCATCTTCTATGGTCTCGCTCTGGCCGCGGTCTGGCATGCCCTCTTCTTGCACATGCCCCCGGGCCAGGATGACGACGTTCATCGCTACATCTGGGATGGCCGCGTCCAACGGCTGGGCTACAACCCTTATCTCGCTGTTCCGAACGATCCCGCCCTCGCGGGTCTGCATACGCCGGAAACCCGCACTTTGAACAATCCGGAGGTGCCCAGCCCCTACCCGCCCGGGGCGGAGCTATTTTTTCGCGCCGTGACCGCAATCCACGAATCCGCCTTTGCCCTCAAAGTCGCATTCGTACTCTGCGATTTCGCGATCGCTTTCATCTTGCTCGATGTCCTGCGCTCAACCCATCAAGGAGCGCATTGGGTCTTGGCATACGCCTGGAACCCGTTACTCGCCACGGAGGTGGCGGGCAGTGGCCACATCGACATTGTCGGTGTTCTCTTGCTGCTGGTTTCAGCGGCCGCGCTTCTCCGGCGCTGGCGCGCTTTGGCAGCGATGGCCTTTGGATTGGCTGTCGCCGTGAAATTCCTCCCGATCGTGCTGCTGCCGCTGTCCTGGAAACGGGTTCGCCTGCGAGATATCGCCCTGGCGGCAGGAGTCTTCGTTCTTCTCTACGTGCCGTTTCTCAACCACGGCCGCATTCCCTTTGGTTCACTCGGCACCTACGTGCAAAGGTTCCGCTTCAACGATCCCATCTTTTCAGCGCTCGAACGAATCGCAGCGCCTCAGCTTGTAGCTGGGCTTGCGGTTCTTATCGGCCTGCTTGTGGCGCTCTGGTTGAGAAGACAGTCCGCGGAATTGACTCCCGACGAGTTTGCCTGGCCCATGGCGGCCACGCTTTTCTTCGCGCCCGTTGTCTATCCGTGGTACCTGCTCTGGCTGCTCCCGTTTCTAAGGTCCGCCACTACGGTACCTCTCCTGCTCTGGACAGTCAGCATCATGCCGACCTACTATGTTTGGCGGCTGCGCGCTCTGGGGCGCCCGTGGGTCGTTCCGAACTGGATTCTTTGGCTTGAGTACGGTTCGGTGGCCCTCGCCGCCGCAATTGGCGTCTTACTCCGCTTTCGCCGATTGGGTATCCCGCGAGACTCAGCAGAAGGACTTAAGTGATACCCACGGACACGCCTGAGATTTTTATATCCGCCGGCGCAAGCTAAGCATCCAAATCGGCATTCGTCTCATTCTCGAAGGAGAACTCTTCATGACACCGTTGGCCCGTTCCAGGAAAATCCTTTGGGCACTGTTGGGGGTACTCGTTTTTACCGCCGCGTCCCGCGCTCAATCACGCCCTCCCATCGTCGAAGAATTGGCCAAAGCCTATGGCCTCGATTCGTACGGGCAGATTGAAGCCGTTCGCTACACTTTCAACCTGGACCTTCCGGCGTTGAAGGTGCACCTCGCCCGCACCTGGACCTGGGAACCCAAAACCGGCCAGGTGACTTATGAAGGAAAAGACAAGGACGGCAAACCCGTCAAGGTCACCTATCTCCAGTCTCAGCTCAACACCCAGCCCGCCAATGTGAAGGACGAGATTCAACCGGGTTTCGTCAACGACAATTACTGGTTCATCTTCCCGTTTCATGCCTATTGGGACACCAGCGCCGCAGTGGAAGTGAAGGAGAAGCAAAAACTTCCGATTGGCAAGGGTTCTGGAAAGCTGGTCTCGATTAAATATCACGCGGAGCTCGGCGGCTACACGCCGGGCGATACCTGGAATCTATATCTCGGGCCGGACGGGCGTGTCGTCCAGTTCGTCTATCAACGCGGCGGCGCCAAGAAGCCGAGCAACGTCACCACCACCTGGGCGGGCTACAAAATGGCCGGGCCCCTCCTTGTCTCCACGGACCATCGTGGCACCGCCGACGGCAAACCGGCGCATATCTTCTTTACCGATGTGGCCATCAAGCTGGCAGGCTCCGACAAGTGGCTGGACGCAAAGTAGCGGCCTGCGGCTGATTTGCCCACTTACTTTCATCCTCACGTTTCGGAGTCTCGAGCGATCACGACGGTGGTGCAGGAGCTTCCGACTTTGGGCAGATCGCGGTTTGCGGCCATGCGAATCTCAAGCTTTTGTCGCTCGTTCCGAATGATCGGGCAATAAAAATCCGGCTCCCGGAGCGCCCCCTGCAACTGCCGTCGCCCGGCACACCCCCCGTGACACGCTTCTTGAAACTCGCAGGTCCGGCACGTTTCCGGCAGCGTCCGGGCCTGCGCAAATGGGACGGAGTTCAAAACCTCAGGCCCAACGGAAAGCAAGTCGGAAAGCGGCTCACCGAACCCCGGCCAATAGACGCAGGGCTGCGTCGTGGCGCGGGGCGTTACCCGCACGGTGCTGACCCCGCAACCTCCCTCCTGCGGCGGCAAGCCGGCCATCGCCCTTACCAAAGGCTCTCCGATCGCGATCACGTCGGTCTCTGCAAACAATCGCCGGAAGCCCTCCCAATATTCCTCGTACGTAAGCGCGTAAATATCGGAGCGCACGGACTGATACACGTTCACCCGCAATGGAGCACCAAACCGCTTGGCGACTCGCGCGACCTTCGCTAAACCCAGGTAGTTGGCCTTCATCATCACCGCGATAATCGTCACCGGCACGCCCAGGCGCACACAGCGCTCCGCCTGCTCCTGGACCAGGTCCCAGTTGCCTGGTCCTCGCTGCTCGTCCTGTTGTGTCCGGTTCGGGTAATCGAGCGAAAACTCAATGTCATGGAAGGCGCGTAATTCCTCATCTTCCAGAACGGCGACGCTGTAGCCGTTAGACGTGATCGTGAGCTTCACCGGCCGCGTCCGCAGATACTCCAGAATCGCTTTGAACTCCGGATGCATTCCGTTCTCGCCCGTTCCCAAATTGACGGAGCGAACCGGAAGGCGTTCCATCACCGACTTGACTTGATCCAGGAAGAGACGATCCGCACGAGTAGGATCGCGATAACAGAAAGCACACTTCAGGTTGCACTCGTTGGTGAGTCCCAGGCCCAGCGAGATGCCACTCTTCGCCAATGTGTTCTCTCGAATGGCATGCAGAACTGGCGGTTCGAAGTTGCTCATCGTTTCCCTTCCGACCTGGCTCCAGCGCGGATTGCGAAACACTGCAGGTAACGCGCGATTCCAAAGAATTCTCCCCGTTCGCCAAGCCTACGTTCCAAAGCGAAGATCCGCTCGTACTCTCCCGCTCGAGCTATTTGCGAAGGCAGGTAATCCGCGACGACGCGCACTCCCCTCCGCGCTCTGATGATAAGTCCCGCGTCCTTTAAAATCGCTTCCAACAATCCCGGCGTGAACAGCCGCACCTTGCCTCCGTAAAGGGTTTCTTGCCCCCACTCCGCCGTCAGAGTGCTCTCCGCTGCCGCCAAATCACCCGCCCTGAGCGCCGCCTTCATTACGTCGCCCGCTTGATTGCGCACAAGAACGGAAAGCACCCCTGCGGAATCCCGCAGCACGCGCGCAGCGCCACACAGAACCTCGCCCGGATCCTCGACGTATTCCAGTAGATTATGGCAAAGAACAATGTCGAACGATTCGCCAGGAAAGACTTCCGCCAGATTTGGCGCCTCACGGTGTTTGACGGTCACCCGATCACGAATTCCGGCCTCGACTGCCGCGTGTTCGGCCAGCGCCAGCATCGACGCCGACGAGTCCAGCAATGTGACATGAATTCCGAGCCGCGCCATGCGAATGGCCGTCGTTCCCGTCCCGCATCCGAGATCGAGCGCTCGCAGCGGTCTTTCACCCGTCGTCACGGGCAGCAATTCCTGAACGTTGGCAAAAGCCAGGTCCGCCCGCAGTCGGCCTTCAGGAGTCTCGAGATACGTTGCGTATCGCTCCGCATCTTTCTCGAAACGATTCTCGCTTTTTTCCGCGCTCGTCATGCAACCAGTTTAATCGTTTTCGCCGGACTAGCAGGCCCTGCACGCAAAAGATGTCGAGGTCGCGGAATGCAATCCCCTGGCTCCAGCGAGGCGAATTGATCAGGTTGAAACCGGAGAGCGAAATATATTGCTCGGCCATGAGGGAAGCCCATGCGGCTGGCTTCCCTTTCTAGCGGAACACGTGGACCTCTGCAAGATTACCGATTTCGGCGAAATCCCTGCCGGCACCATAAAGGGGCTAGCGGGGAGGACCGGCCGAGAGAGGAGAGAGTTCTCTGCGGCCTCGCAATTATGACTCGCGCTCGATTACGGTCTTCTCGCTCGCAATAAGGGCGAGGCTGGCCATTCGCAGGAATAAGCCGTGCTCGACCACTCCCACAATCGAATCGAGCTTCGCTGCCATTGCATCAGGATTTTCGATCAGGAGGCCTGAGCAGTCGAGAATGAAATTCCCTTCATCCGTGATGTAAGGTTTGCCGCCGCTGTCTGCTCGCATGGTCGGCGTAAAGCCAAGTTTGCGAAGAGCGCCGCTCACCAACGGAGTCGCCATTTGAATTACTTCTACTGGCAGTGGGAACGCACCTAGCTTCTCCACCTGTTTCGACTCGTCCGCCACCACCACAAATCGCTTCGACGCGCTCGCCACAATTTTCTCGCGCAGCAACTTCCCGCCGCCACCCTTGATCAGCGCCAGCCCCGGGGCAATTTCGTCCGCGCCGTCCACGGTAAGATCAAGTGTCTCGCATTCCTCAAACGTGACGAACGGTATCCCATAGCTTCGGCCCAACCGCTCACTGGCCTCGGAACTCGCGATCGCCCGGATCTTCAAGCCGTGATCCCGCACTTGCTCGCCCAGCAGCTGGATCCAGAGAGTAGCCGTTGAGCCTGAGCCCAAACCAACGGTCATTCCAGGTTCAACCAACTGCAATGCGCGTTGTGCGGCACGCTGCTTCAATTCCGTGTGGTCATCGGCATGGTGAGGCATCGGCATCAAGTCCAGAACGCGTTCCTTAGTGCTTCACTACAAATAACTCATCCCAGCCCTCTGCCACAAGGCCGCGCTCTTCCGGCCATGTGAAGCCAACCGCTCCGCTGTCCTTGCGACTTCAACAAGTCGCGTAGAACTCGAAGCTCCGTTTGGCCTGGAAATCACATTTGGCGGCAGAAAAATATTCACACTCCGGCGTGGTTTTCGATAGGAACGTAGTGCTCAATCGGATAACCGGTGGTTCATGGACACCGCCACTCGCCGACGCTAGCCTTCTTATGAGGAAAATTGCCCCAACGGCCATGGCCAACCTTCTCGCCATCCAGGACCTCCACGTCCGCTTTTTAAGACAAGATTCGGGAACTCTCTATGCCCTGAACGGCGTGAACCTGCATCTTCGAGAGGGTGAAGTCCTCGGAATTCTTGGAGAGTCCGGAAGCGGCAAATCCACTCTGGCAAAAAGCCTGTTAAGGCTACTCCCTAAAACCGCAAGGGTGGAAGGAGAGATCGATTTCCGAGGTCAAAAGATAAGCCAATTGACGGAACGCGAGATGAACCAGATCCGCGGAGCATGGATTAGTCGGGTCCCCCAGGAGCCCAAGTTAGCCCTCAATCCTGTGATGCGAATCGGAGATCAAGTCGCCGAGGTCTTGCATGCTCACCGGAATTGGAGTTGGCAACGTTGCAGGACGGAGGCCGAGTGCGCTCTTGAGCGGGTGGGCCTTTTCGAATCCGCCCGGCGTTTCTACAATGCCTACCCGCATCAACTCAGCGGCGGCCAACAGCAGCGCGCGGTGATCGCACAAGCGGTGGCCTGTGTGCCCGCACTACTCATTGCGGATGAACCCACCGCCTCGCTCGACTCAACGACGGAAGTACAAATCTTGGAGCTTTTTCGCGACCTAAAGACCCGGCAAAACACTTCTCTGCTCTTCATTACCCACAATCCGGAGCTGCTTCGGGATTTCGCCGATCGCGTGGCCGTTCTTTACGCTGGACGCGTTATCGAAACAAGGTCGGGTAGCGAGATTTTCGAACGTGCGTGGCACCCGTATTTGCAGGGGTTGCTGGCGTGTAGCCCTGCGGGAGCCGCGAAGAGTTCCCCTGGCCCGCGCTTCAGAACAATTGCGGGCCTGCCACCCGATCCGCAAAACCCCGCGAAGGGGTGTAGCTTCGCCCCTCGTTGCTCCGACCGCATGGCGAGATGCGAAGAAGCCCGTCCTGAACTCCTGGAAGTAAATGCGGAGGAAGGCGTGGAGTGTTTTCTTTATGAGCGCTGAACAATGGGCTGCAGGCGACATGGCCCAGCCTCTGCTCTGCGTCGAAGACCTCTCCCTGTCCTATGAAGCACGCCGTTTGTTTGGCAGTCGACACGATATCACAATTGCCCTGCGTGGAGTTTCCTTGGAGCTTCGCACTGGCATGACCCTGGCCCTGGTCGGCCCGTCGGGCTCCGGGAAATCCAGTCTTGCGCGGTGCCTTGTCCTTCTGGAACGTCCTTCTGCAGGGCGGATTCTGTACCAAGGTGAAGATATTCTGGCTTTGCCTCCGGTTGCACAGAAAACCGTCCGGCGGGAAGTCCATCTCATCTTTCAGGACGCGGCGTCGGCATTGAATCCAAGGTTCACCGTGCGTGAACTCGTTGCCGAGCCCCTGCTAATTCACAGGCACTCGTTCCATGGACTGAATTTCCGGAAGCGTGTGGATGAGCTTCTCGATCAAGTCGAACTGAGAGCAACCTGGCGCGACCGGCGGCCCCTGGAGATCAGCGGCGGCCAACGCCAGCGTGTTGCGATTGCACGGGCGCTGGCTCTCCGCCCCAAAATTCTGATTTTGGATGAAGCGCTCTCCTCGCTCGACCTTTCCGCGCAAGCGCAACTCGCCAATCTGCTTCTCGAACTGCAGGCACGCCATTCTCTCGCCTATCTTTATATTACCCACGACCTGCCGATGGCGCGGGCCCTGGCCGATGAAGTGGCCGTTCTCGACGCCGGGCGCCTTATCCAAACCAGTTTGCCCGCGGAGGTATTAACTTCATCCCTACAAACCATCAGCTGAGGATTGTGGCCCATTTCTGCTTCAGGGGAGACTGGATTGAGCCGGTCTTCAGGGTGGCTTCATGGCTAGCGTCGCTCCACGTTTGCTTCACGTTTTTCTGCTGCTTCTCGCTGTCTCAGCGCTTTCTTTCAGGCTGCTTTCCGCCGCGCCGGGCAACTTCTTTGATGAATTGCGCTTGAATCCCAATATTTCTCCAGAAACAGTGGCCGCATTAAAAGCCGAATACGGTATCGATCAACCGGTGCCGCTCCGTTATCTGCATTGGCTCTCTTCCATTGCCCACGGTGATTTCGGGTATTCCTTGTCCTACCGCTGCCCAGTTGGAACCCTGCTTTGGCCACGTGCGCGCAACACATTGCTTCTGACTGGCCTCTCGCTGCTCTTGGCTTGGATTGTCGCCATTCCCTGGGGACTATTTGAGGCGGCAAAGCCCGAGAGTTGGTTCAGTCGCCTCGGCAATAGCCTAACCTCGACACTGCTTGGTATTCCAGAGCTCGTCCTCGGCTTGTTCCTGCTGCTTCTTGCAGCGCGTACTGGATGGTTTCCAATCGGAGGCATGTTGTCCCCCAACCCGGCAAGCGCGTCGCTCACTTGGAAGTTGGGCGAATTCGCACGACACTTGGTTCTCCCGGTCACGGCGCTCGTCCTGGGTTCCGCTCCCATCTTCGTTCGATACGTTCGTTCTGCCGTCGCGGAAGTTCTCCAGGCTCCATTTATCGACCACTTGCGCGGGCAGGGGATTCCCATGTCTCGGTTGCTCTACCGCCACGCTCTGCCGGTCGCTGCCAATTCGCTCATCTCCCTGTTCGGCTTCTCGTTGGGCGCGCTATTGAGCACCTCTTTGTTAATCGAGGTGGTCTTGGGCTGGCCGGGATTGGGCCCGCTGGTCCTTGAGGCGCTCCTTGGCCGCGACATCTACCTGGTGATGGCGATCGTGGTTATTTCATCGGTATTCCTCGTACTCGGGAACTTAATTGCGGATCTGCTCCTCTATTGGAGCGATCCACGGATTCGCACGGTGTAGCGATGACCGCGAGCTGGCGCAAATTTGTTCTGCTCGTCCTGCTTGGGGCGCACCTCATCGTCGCTTTCCCCGGCTTTTTCGCTCCCTACGATTTCTCCCAGCAACATCGTGATTTTCCCTACGCGCCCCCGACGCGAATCCATTTTCTGGACAGTTCCGGGAAGTTCCATCTTTGGCCATTTGTGCGCCCGCTTCGCCCGAGCGAAGACGAACACACCGCCTATCTGGAAGATTTCACACATGAATACCCACTTCGCCTTTTTGTGGCGGGCACCCCATACACGGTGTGCGGAGCATGGAAAGCGCGCCTGCACCTGCTGGCCGTGGATGCGCCCGGGCAGCTTTTTCTCTTCGGAACCGATGAGTTCGGCCGCGACGAGTTTTCCCGGCTTCTCTATGGTGCCCGGATCTCACTTCTTGCGGGGATCCTTGCTGCTGCCGCCGCGATTTCGGTCGGTGCGACACTTGGACTCCTCTCAGGTTTTTACGGAGGTTGGCTCGACGCCTCGGTGATGCGGCTCGCGGAACTCTTTCTCGCCCTCCCGTGGCTCTATTTGCTTTTCGCGGTGCGCGCCATTCTCCCGCTGGATATCAAAACGACGGACGCCTTTCTGCTGCTTGTCGCCGTTGTTGGGCTTGTCGGTTGGGCGCGGCCCGCCCGCTTGGTGCGAGGAGTCGTCTTAGGCGCCAAGGAAAGGAATTTTGTGCAGGCGGCAAAAGCCATGGGCGCTTCGGACGCACACTTGCTGCGCCGCCACATCCTGCCGGAAACCTACGGCGTTCTCCTGACCACCGCGGCTCTCCTGGTGCCGCAATTCATCCTGGTCGAAGTGACGCTCTCATTTCTTGGATTGGGCGTGGGCGAGCCCATACCCAGTTGGGGCAACCTCCTCGCGGAGCTTCAGCATTACGCCGTCCTGTCTTCCTATTGGTGGATGTATCTTCCTGCGCTCGCGTTGGTGTTTTTGTTTCTCGCCTATCATTCCGTCTCGTCTGCCCTCCAGGAAAAACTGTCGGAGGCACACGCGTGAATACACCCGTCGGTCGCGGGAAGTTGGGGAAAGCTGTTGCCCGCTCGGCAATAGCCATCGCCTTCGCGTGCCTCGCATTAACTCCGAACGCCGCTTCGCAGGACTACGCCACCATGGCAGGAGAAGCGGGCCAATCGGGCGGCAACCTGATCCTGGCCTTGCGATCAGAACCAAAGACCCTGAACCCCGTGCTCTCGATTGATGCGACTTCCCGCGAAGTGATCGGCGCGATGCAAGCCGACCTGATTCACATCAATCGTGAATCCCAGCGAGTGGAGCCGGCCCTGGCTAAATCCTGGACAATTTCCCGCGACGGAAAAGTGTACGTCCTTCACCTGCGGCAGGGCCTGCGATTTTCCGACGGCGCTCCCTTCACTGCAGACGACGTGGTCTTTTCCTTCGGGCTTTATCTGGATGAAAAACTTCACTCCCCGCAGCGCGATCTCCTGATGATTGACGACAAGCCCATCGTCGTGAAGAAGCTCAGCGCCTACACCGTCGAATTTGATCTTTCCAAGCCTTACGGTCCGGGCGAGCGCCTCTTCGACGGTCTGGCGATTTTGCCCAAGCATCTACTCGAACAGCCCTATCGGGAAGGTAAGTTCGCGCAAACATGGAACACCACGACTCCTGCCGCCACACTTGCGGGGCTCGGTCCATTCGTCTTGAAATCCTACGAGCCCGGGCAGCAACTCGTGCTACAGCGAAATCCGAACTATTGGAAAAGAGACGAGCGCGGTAATTCCCTTCCCTATTTGAACCAACTTGTTTTTGTTTTTGTGCCCAATGAAGACGCTCAGGTCATCAAGTTTCAGGCCGGCCAGACCAACGTCATCGAGCGGCTCAATGCCGACAACTTTTCCCTGCTGCTCAAAGAGCCGAAAAACAAGGGCTTGTGCATGCGCGACTTGGGACCCGGACTCGAAATCCAATTCCTGTTATTTAACCAAAATGAGTTGGATCCGAATAAATTTCACGATCTCAACCCAAAACAGTTGTGGTTTCGAGACTTGTCGTTCCGCCGGGCAGTCTCGTTGGCACTGGACCGCAAAGGGATGGCTCGCCTCGTTTACGCTGGCAGAGCCACGCCGATCTGGGGCAACGTCTCTCCAGGAAACAAACTCTGGCTGAACGCCAGTCTCCCTCATCCGGAGCGTTCGATCGAAGAAAGCAGAAAGCTCCTGCAGTCCGCTGACTATTCCTGGGATGCCTCGGGAGCTCTGCTGGATCCGCGCAAGCACCCGGTCGCGTTCACAATCATCGTCAGCTCTTCGAACGCGCAACGTTCCAAACTCGCCGCATTGGCGCAGGATGATCTGAAGCAATTGGGAATGAACGTTCAGGTCGTTCCGATGGAATTTCGCGCCCTGGTGGACCGTGTCCTGAACACCAAGGATTACGAGGCTGTCTTGATGAATCTCGTGAACGGCGACGCCGACCCGACACCGGAGATGAATCTCTGGCTTTCAAGCGGCGAAACGCACCTCTGGAACCCGGGTGAAACCAAACCGGCGACCCCGTGGGAAGCCGAATTGGATCATCTGATGGAATCCCAGATGACCACCAATAATTTTGCCGACCGCAAGCGGCTCTACGATCGCGTTCAGCAAGTCGTGGCTCAGAATCTTCCGCTCATTTTTCTGGTGAGTCCGAATATTCTGGTAGGCGCGCAGTCCAGCGTCGGCAATTTTCGGCCGGGCATCCTGGAACCGTACGCCCTGTGGAACGTCGAGCAGCTCTTCATTCGGCCCTCTGGTGCCGGCCAATGTCCGTGAAGCTGCGCGCGAAGTCCCACGGTGGCGAGGATATCTCCAACCGTTCCGACGCCGAACTCGTTCGCGACTGCCTGCGCCATTCCGAGGAAGCGTGGAACTTGCTCGTGGACAAATATAAGAACCTGATTTTTTCGATTCCTATTCACTACGGAAGCTCGAGAGAGGAAGCCGCTGACATCTTTCAATCGGTCTGCCTGGAACTCATTCAGGAACTGCCGAAGCTGCGCGATCCCAAAGCTCTGCCCAAATGGCTGATGCAGGTGACTGCTCACAAGTGTTTTCACTCGAAACGCCAGAGCCAGCGAATGCTTTCCCATGATGACGAAACCGGCGAAGAATCCGAAGCGAGCGTGTCTCCCGGAGTCGAACTCTCGATTCATCAGGCTCAAGAAGAACAGAAATTGCGCGAAGCCCTTGCTGCCATGCCTCCACGTTGCCGCGAATTAATTCGCATGCTGTTTTACGAAGAGCCTAAGCGGCCGTATCAGGAGGTTGCCGCCAGCCTCGGCCTGGCCACCGGAAGCATCGGCCTGTTGCGCCAGAAATGCCTGGATCGGCTCCGAAAACGTCTCGAAGCAGCGGACTTCTCGTGAAGGCTGGAAAGGGCAAGACGGCGCTTTCGCGGGAGGATTTCGAAGCAATGTTTTCTCTGGAAGACGACGCTGCGCGCATCGCCTACCTTCGCAAGAAAAAACTTCTACGCGCGGATTGTCTGTCGGACCTGAACGCCGCCACGCTCAATGAAATGCGCGCCGATGCCAAACGCGCCCTGACGCTGGCTGACCTCGGGCTATCGCTGGCACAACGGCTCCGCCGCCCGCAATTGCTGGCCACTGCTCTGCGTGTGAAGGCAAATGTGCTCACGGCCGCCGGACAGTATGCCGAGGCAGTCGAACTCTACGATGCGGCCCTCAAGCATTTTTCAAAACGGAAAGACAACGAAGGCATCGCGCGCACGCTCGCGGCGGCCATCCAGCCTCGCATCATGCTGGGCACATACGACCAGGCATTCCAGGCAGCCGAGCGCGCCCGAACTCTTTTCGCGAAATCAGGGGATGCGCGCCGCCTGGCGCGCCTTGAAAACAACATCGGCAATATCTTTCACCGCCAAGACCGCTTCGAGGAAGCGCTCGTCCACTACGAACGCGCGTACAGGGAACTCCTTCTCCACGGGAATTCCGAAGAACTCACGATCTCTCTGAATAACATGTCCATGTGCCTGATCGGTTTGAATGACTTTGCGCGGGCGATGGAGACATACCAGCGCGCCAAGGAACTGCTGAAGGTCCAGGACCTTCCGTTGATCCGGCTGATCACCGATTACAACGTGGCCTATCTCCACTACCTTCGCGGTGACTACCGGACCGCGATTGAAATGCTGAAAACTTCCCGCGTCGCAGCCGAACAAATTGGTTACACATATCTGGTCGCTCTCTGCCACCTCGACCTTTCCGATATCTTCATCGAGTTGAATCTCAGCGAAGAAGCCAAAGCTGCGGCCGAGGAAAGCCATCGTCTATTTCAAGAAACGGCCATCGGATATGAAGCGGCAAAAGCCTTGGCGAATCAGGCCATCGCTTACGGCCAGGATGGCAAAACGCGCCGCGCGTTGGAACTTTTCGCGGAGGCCAAGACCCTCTTTGAAAAGGAAAAAAACGAGGTCTTTCCCTGGCTCATCGATCTGTATCAGGCGATCGTGCTCTTTCAAGAAGGCCGGCACTACGAAGCTCGCCGCTTGGCCCGCGGGGCAGCGGATTATTTCGAACACTCGTTTCTGAAAAATAAGGCAGTGGTCTGCCACTTTGTGCTGGCGCAGGTCGCCTTACGAACCGGCAATCCCCAGGAAGCCCGGGAGGAATGCACAAAAGCTCTGGAATACCTGCAATCGCTCGACGCGCCCATTCTTCGCTACCAGGCTCATTTCCTGCTGGGTCAGGTGGAACAGGGCTCCGGGAATCTGATCGCTGCCCACGAACAATATCGGGCCGCCCGTTCTCTTCTGGAGGGCCTGCGCAGTAGCCTTGGGCGGGACGAATTGAAAATCTCGTTCATGAAAAACAGGACGGAACTCTACGAATGCATCGTGGACCTGCTCCTCGACGAAACCTTCCCCGACAATTCCCGGGAAGAGGCGTTTCACTGCGTGGAAACCGCCAAGTCCCGCAGCCTCGTGGAATTGATTTTCCAACATGGCGCAACGCTCCCGGACATGAAACCCGGACAAAGCGAATTGGTGCACAAAATTCGCGAGTTGCGCGAGGAACTGAACTGGTATCAGCATCGGATCGAGCTGGAACAGTTACGTCCCGAGACGGAATCCGCAACCCGCGTCGAAAAACTCCGTCAGAACGCACAGGATAAAGAGCGCCAGCTTCTTCATGTCCTCGGCGAAGCCCCGGACGCCTTAACCGGGACCGTGGCGGGGACTCCTCAGGCCGGAATCCCGCTCGACACGATCCGTACTTTCCTTAACGACGATACGTCGCTACTGGAGTATTTCTTCACCCGGGACACCGTCCTTGCCGCCGTGCTTTCCAAGAAGACCCTGGAAATCACTCCCGTCACCAGTCTTGCTCGCATTTCTGAACCGCTGCGACTGTTGAGGTTCCAACTGAGCAAACTCCAGCTTCAGCAGCAAGCCTCGGAAAACACCTCGCTCAACTCTCTCCCCGCCACGGTTGCACATTTGCAAGCCCTGTATTCAGAGTTAGTGGCACCGATCCGTCAACGGCTTGCGGGGCGACAGTTGGTGATTGTCCCCCACGGTTTGCTGCACTACCTTCCTTTCCACGCGCTGCACGACGGGCAAAGTTTCCTGACGGACTCCTATGAGATTTGGTACGCCCCAAGCGCATCCATTTACGCACTTTGCCACACGCGCCAAGCAAGACCCGCTAACTGCTCGCTGGTCATGGGAATTCCCGATACGAATGCCCCGTTGATCCTCGAGGAGGTGGAAGCCGTGCATCGCACGCTTCCGGATTCCCGGCTTCTTCTCGGTGAAGCCGCCAACCATCAGAACTTCCTGGAATATGCTGTCTCCAGTCGCATCATTCATATCGCAACGCATGGAAGCTTCCGGCCGGACAATCCCATGTTTTCCGGAGTGCGGCTCGGCGACGGCTACTTGTACCTCTACGAGCTCTACAACATGCGGCTCTCCGCGGAATTGCTCACGTTAAGCGGATGTGCCACGGGACTTAACGTAGTAGCGGACGGCGACGAACTGCTCGGCCTCATTCGCGGTGCGCTCTATGCCGGTGCGCGCTCCCTGCTGTTGACCCTCTGGGAGGTCAACGACCGGAGCACAACCGCGTTCATGACCTCGTTTTACAACCGGCTTCCCGGGGCGGCTAACAAGGCAGCGGCCGTGCGCGAAGCCGCCCTCGAGGTCCGCGAAGAGCACCCGCACCCCTATTACTGGGCTCCGTTTCTGCTTGTAGGCAAAGGACTTAGGGAAAACTCGGAAAAAATCTCAAAAATTCGAAAATAAGGCAATTTTTTCGCTTGCTGCTTACCCCTATTTTCAGACAGGAGTAATGGTTTCAGACGCAGATGAAAAAGAGGAGCACCAAACACTATTCCCCGGAGGAGTGGGTGGATTTCGCGATGCAACTCACGGCGCAAACGCAGAAGGCGGAGATGCAGCAGCACCTCGATGTAGGCTGCAAGAAGTGTGCGCAATTGCGGACCCTTTGGACGCGCATCGGCGAGATCGCCGCCCGCGAGAATTCGCTGATGCCGCCCGACTCGGCCGTCCAGCATATTCGGTCCGCTTTCGCCAGCCTGGTAAAGGTTCCACGCGAGAAGCGCGCCCCGCTTCTTCCCCGGCTCACGTTCGACAGTTTGTGGCAACCTGCGATCGCTGGGATTCGCTCCAGTGCCTTCGGTATGCGAAAGCTGGTCTATAAGGCCCGCGATATTTCCGTGGAGATGCATATCGAGGCAGAAAGCAAATCCGAGCGGGTAAACCTCACCGGGCAGATCTCCTTCGGCTCGCTGCAGGGGCAAGCCGTCCCTTCACTTCCCGTGATGGTCTCCGGGCCGCAAGGCAAAATCTCTTCAACGGCCACAAACAGCTTTGGCGAGTTTCATTTGTCCTATGTGCCGGACGGCGAATTGCTTCTCCTGTTCGAATTGGAGAGCGGAGATACAGTAGCAATTCCGCTGGGTGACTCGATGGAGAGGGCACTCCATCAAAAGTAGGCTTTGCCTGCAAATTGGCGGGCCGCCCCGCTGGTTTGCCGGAGAGGAAACGGCGAGGGAAGCAGTCAGGAGGAACAAGGAAGTAGGGGGAAAACGAAAGTGCTAGTCGGAGTCGACTTGGGTACCATGGCCAGTTTTCGGGGCTTTCCCCCAAACTAGGCTTACACCAGTGTCAAAACCGATCGGCCCTTTTGTTCAGTTGTGATTTTTGTACGACTGAAACTTAGGGAAATGAGGCCCCCAAAGATGAAACGCGCGTTCCTTGCTCTATCGCTCCTGATGGCACTAACGGCCGCGAAACCCGCCGCTGCCGCAACGAACCAGTTTCTGGTGCAAACGAATCTCGGCACATCCTCCATGAATTTGGTTTGCCTGCTCACCGGCTGCAAGGTTAGCCAGTCTCTACCCGGCGCGCCGAGTAACTTTTATGTATTGAACTTTTCCGCCTCCGCAAACGTGTCCTTCCTCCAGGGCATTCTGCAGGGCATCCCGGGCATTCTCAATGCTATTCCAGTGACCAATTCCCAGAATCCTGTCGGCAACCGGTATATCGTCCGCACTTCTGGCGGGCTGCTTAACCTGCAGGTGCTCTGTAAATTGGGTTTGTGCAGCACTATCCAGTCGCTCGACGGAGCGGGAAACCAACTGTTTCTCCTCGCAGGCTCCAGCAGCCAGAATCCCAACATCGTCCTCAATCTTCTCCGCGCTCTGCCCGGGGTTCTCGCTGCTGAACTCGATCAGGTAGTGAGCATCGCCACCGGCAGCGCTGCGTCCAATACTCCGCCGCCATCTCTCGTCGATACAACTCCGGTTTCCTTCTATAGCTCGACCGTATGGAACGGCTACGTGAATCAACCCGCCACACAGGTGATCCGCGTGCTGGATGCTCGGAACGGTTTTAATGTCACGGGTTCGGGCGTCATTGCCGATATTGACACCGGTGTGGATCCCAATCATCCGGTCCTCGTTCCAGTTCTGCTCCCCGGCTACGACTTCACGCGCAATCAGCCGGGCGCCTCGGAAATGATCGATTTGCCCTCCGGCTCGACCGCACCGGAATCTCCTTGCGTCAATTGCACTCCGGGCAATGTGAATCAGCACTCCATCGCCATGGTGGATCAGCATTCCATCGCCATGGTGGATCAACCTGGCTATGAAGATTTCGGCCACGGCACCATGGTCGCCGGCATTCTGCACCTCGTGGCCCCCACCGCCTCGATTCTCCCGTTGAAGGCTTTCGGCCCCGACGGCACCGGCAGCCTTTCCAACATTCTTCGCGCGATCTATTACGCCTCTTCGGCAAAAGCCACCGTTGTCAATATGAGCTTTGATCTCTCTTCACCTTCGCAAGAACTCGCGAAGGCGATCGATTCGGCCGAAGCGAATGGCGTTCTCTTCGTTGCCTCAGTGGGAAATGATGGAAAAATGGAGTTGGTGTATCCCGCAGGCTTGTCCAACGTGATGGGCGTGGCCTCCACCAATGATCGGGACGAACGCTCCGATTTCTCCAACTATGGCAACCAGATCGTCTGGGTTGCGGCCCCTGGCGAAGCCATCGTCACCACTTACCCCTTCGGGTCCTACGCCGCCGGCTGGGGCACCTCGTTCAGCGCGCCCATGGTCTCCGGCACGGTGGACCTGATTCGCCAAGCGAATCCAGGCGCCTCGGAACTTCAGGCCGCTTGGGCGATCGCCCAAGCCCAATTCCTGCTGGACTTCGGCATGGGCAACGGCCGCATTGACATGTACAACGCGCTCGCTTCGGTCCAGCACTAATCCGCGGGAGACTCCTTCGTGCCGCTTTTGCAGGATACAACCATCAGTTTCCCCCGGAATTCGGACGCGGATTTACGCCACTCCGAAATCCGGGTAAGAGAGCTCGAGACCGAAGTCCGGGAACTTCGCGCCGCACTGGTCTGCTCCTTCAATCAACTTCTCGATCTTCGCGACCTCAACACGGGTGTGCACAGCACTCGCCTGGCCGAGTGGGGCTTGCGCGTTGCCCGCGACCTCGGCGTTGCGGAAAACCACCTGCACCATCTCGAAATGGGCGCGCTGCTTCACGACATCGGAAAGATCGGAGTCCCGGACCACATCTTGAACAAGCCAGGGCGCCTGACCACGGAAGAATTTGAATTCGTCAAGCGCCATCCGGAGTTTGGCTGGACGGTAATTCGAAAACTCCCTGGCCTGGAACAAACCAGCCTCTTTGTTCTGCATCACCACGAAAATTTCGACGGCACCGGATATCCCGCTCGTTTGAAGGGCTCGGAAATTCCCGTCGGTTCGCGCATTGTCTCCGTGATCGACGCCTTCGATGCGATGGTCTCCTCGCGCCCCTATCGCAAGGGGCTCCCCTTGCAGGAAGCAATCCGAAGGCTCCACGAAGCAAGCGGCACACAGTTTGACCCTGCCGTTATCCGGAGTTTCGTGCCAATTGCCGAATCGGAGATGCCCTCCGTCCTGGAAGCCGTGGGTGTGACCGAATCGAGCACCTTCTAGCAAGGAAGTTCGTGGCGGGGCTACCGCGAGGCGTCTGCGTGAGCCTTGGAGCGCCGACGTTCGAGGAATTCCACGAACTCAGTCAAGCTTTCGGCGGATTTCGCCGGGAGCCCCAAAGGCTCCAATCTCGGCTGTACGGAGCGAATGTGCCACAGCGCGGCGGCTTCGCCGAACTCCAATGCGGCAGCCAGATCCGCTTCGGTGATCACGGGACTTCAGCGCTATTGAAAATAGTCGGATACTTCAGGGGTTGTCTTCGCCTTCGGTCACCGAGAGCAGGCCAAAACGCAATTTTTCTCCGCGATCATAAGAAGCGGGACGAATGGGATTGCCCACGTTTTGATCATCGAATTTAGCTGGTTCGTCAGTAAGGGGAATTCCCAGCCCCACTGTCAGTCTGAAGAGGTCGCTCGGAATCATCAATCGCAAATTGCCAAAAAGCCAGTTTTGTCAGCCAAAGCAGGTATTGCATCGCTAGTATGACGCGACTTTCGGGAACGGTTCTCCCCCGCACTTCCACAGGACCCGCATTCCCTCGAGGTGGCTTGCTTCCGATCAATCCGTCTATCCGGGTGCGACCTGCTGTTTCTCGTCGGATTGAGGCTGCTGCTCGGTGTCCGATGACGGAGTTGCCGGTATATCTTGCGCTTCTCTCGCAGCGCGCTTGGCTACCTTTTTCTGCTCACGCTTTGCGGCCTTCGCCTGCTGCTTTTCCTGACGCTTGAGTTCCTTCTGACGCTTTTGGAATGTGATGCTCATAGGTCTCCTTCGAAGTCCGGTTCGCCTCTGCGTTCATTGAAAATTGCGAACTGCGCGCAGCTCGCACGGCGGACGAGCCGATCTGAAAAGTGAGTCTTCGTCAAAGAAAGCTCCCACCCGATCTCCCTTGCCAGATACGGGATCCAGAATTTTGGCAGCGGCCTCCTCACCACGAACCCTCGAGAAACGCACGAACGTGGCTCGAGCGCGATGGGTGGCGCAGTTTGCGCAGTGCCTTGGCTTCAATCTGACGAATGCGTTCACGGGTCACAGCAAATACCTGGCCGACCTCTTCAAGGGTGCGGGGATTGCCGTCCTCAAATCCAAAACGCATGCGGATGATGCGTTCCTCGCGAGGGCTGAGTTTCTTCAACACGGAGGACATCTTCTCCTTGAGGCTCAAATTCATCGCTGCCTCCGAGGGAGAGATTACCGCTTTGTCCTCGATGAAATCACCCAAATGCGAATCCTGCTCTTCGCCAATGGGAGTCTCGAAGGAGACGGGTGTCTGAGCTATCTTGCGTGTCTGGCGCACTTTTTCAACCGTCATGTCCAGCCGCCGGGCCAGTTCCTCCACGGTGGGCTCACGGCCCAGCTCCTGCACAAGCTGGCGAGTGCATTTTGCAAGCTTGTTGATGACCTCGATCATGTGAACGGGCACTCGGATGGTGCGGGCCTGGTCGGAGATGGCCCGCGTGATGGCCTGGCGAATCCACCAGGTGGCATAGGTCGAGAACTTATAACCGCGTCGCCAGTCGAACTTGTCGGCGCCCTTCATGAGCCCAAGATTGCCTTCCTGGATCAGGTCCAGAAAGTGGAGGCCGTGATGCGTATATTTCTTGGCGATCGAAACGACCAGGCGAAGGTTGGCCTGGGTCAGTTCATTTTTCGCCTCTCGCGACTGCGCCTCACCCAGATGAATGTGAGTAAGGGCGCGTTTCAGGCTGCTCAGTCCTACCTCGCTCGATTCTTCGATCCCCTTCAGCTCGGCACGGCACGCGCGCAGCTCTTTGCGAGCCTGCGCGGCAACTTCGCCAAGGGCAGCGCCAGCCCGGCGCTCCAGGCGGCTCGCCTCGCGCTCGACGGAATGCAAGCGCTCCACCGTTGAGCGCAGTTTGTCAATCAGACGCATCCTCTCGCGCCAATGCAAAGCAATCTCGCCTATCTCCGCGGAAATTCGTATACGCGTCCGCGCAAGGGCCCATTTGGCCCGAACATACGATTGCTTGTTGGATTTTGCTGTCTCCGCAAGCCTCTCGGCCTGTTTCAGCGCCGTTTCGTAAAGCTCCGCGACTTTATCGATACTCTTCAGCGTCTGTCTGGCTTTTTTCGCGATTTTCTCTTCCGTCAGCTCTTCCTCGTCAAATTGAATGATCTCCTTGATCGAGCGCGCGCCCTTCCGCAAATCCTCGCCAACGACAATAAGTTCCTTCGTCACGATTGGGGAACGCGTGACTGCCTTCATCACCACGCGTTGTCCCCGCTCGATCCGCTTGGCGATAACCACTTCGCCTTCGCGGGTCAGCAGCGGCACCAAGCCCATCTCGCGCAGATAAATACGCACCGGATCCTGGGATTTGAAGTCCGTACCCGCGCTGAGATCCAGGCTGCCTTCGGAGGCGAGTTCCCCTTTGAGATCGCTTTCGGCACCCTCCCCGGCGATGGCTGCGGCACGCGCCGTGTTTGCGGTCGCTAGGTCTTCGTAGACCTCAATTCCCTGGCGCTCCAAAATCGACAGGACATCATCAATTTCATGCGATGAAATTACATCTGCGGGAAGACTTTCGTTTACCTCATCGTAGAGCAAATAGCCGCGTTCTTTGCCCAGCAGGATCAACTGCTGAACGTGGCCAAACTCGTCTTCAATGGGTCGCGCCAAGGATTCTCCTGAACTCGCTGCAGTGAAGTGAAACGCGTGACATCAAAACTCTTGGTCTTTCCTGTAGGCAAGGGAGCCGGCCGCGCGTTTCGGGGTGTGGGTATCTTTATAATCGGCCAGTTCTGCATCCGTGACAGAAAAACTCGTCGAGGGAGGATGGTCGGTCCGGATTGCCAATTCCCGATGAAGCCGGAGAGAACAGATGTCCGGCGCATCCTGATAGCGCACGCGATGCGCCACAAAAGCCGCGTTCGCAATGGTCACAAAATACTCGGAGGATTTGCCACCGGGCTCGCGGAGGGTGAACGTGTACTCGCGTACCACTCCCTTGTTCTCAAATCCAACGTACTGCAGGAAAAGCGCTTCGCTCACGAAAACCTGCCATTTCCGAACAAGGAAATCGTCGCAGGTGTGAACTTAGGCGCCTCCGAAACAAATCGAGAGGTTCCAAAAGAACAACAAGCGCGGCGTTCTTGTAATAATCGCACATTTGTGCGCACGGGCCTACGGTCATTTCCGAAGCGCGCGGTGGATTTCTCCGTGTAGATTAGCAGTCGATTTGCGCCTGCAAGAGCTCCCCGGGCAAACGAACCATCCTCGGACGAGGTGTTGCCGGGATACTCTCTGAGCCGGACCGATGGATGCGCGAGACTTTCTCGCGGGATCCGCTGTTCATAAATGCCCGCTCCATCCGAATCCCAAGGGTTCGTTCCAATTCGGACAACTCGGTCCGCTGGGTTCTGGCGAAGAGCGTCGAAGCGACGCCGCGTTCCCCGGCGCGTCCCGTGCGTCCGACACGATGGATGAAGTTCTCGGCTACGTCCGGAAGGTCGTAGTTAATGACGTGGGCGATGTCTTGCACGTGAATGCCACGCGCGGCTACATCGGTCGCCACGAGCACGCGATATTGCCCGCGCTGAAATCCGGTTAATGCCGCAGTTCGTTGGGACTGCGACCGATCCCCATGGATCATCGCCGCGTTGATTCCCTGCCGGTTCAGGCTTTTTGCAATTCGCTCCGTGCCACGTTTGGTCCGTGAGAAAACCAGGCAGCGCCCGTTTTCCTTGTCCAAGAGGCTAACCAGCACGTCGGGCTTCTCGCCATCCGCCACTTCGAAGGCCTGCAGCCGCACGTTTTCCGACGGCTTCAGCGTCGAACCAAACGATAGGCGAACCGGATTTCTCGTGTAATCCCTCACCAACTGGGCGATGGCCCCATCCATGGTCGCGGAAAAACACAGGGTTTGCCGCTCCGTGGGGAGCGCCGTCACAATCCGCCGTATGGCAGGCAGAAATCCCATGTCCAGCATGCGATCCGCCTCATCGAGTACGAGCGTCTTTACCCCAGAAAGAGACACCAACCTACGAGTCATGTAGTCCTGGAGGCGCCCCGGAGTTGCCACCACCAGCCGGGCGCCTCGCCGAATCGCATCCAGCTGCCGCCCTTCCGGTAGTCCGCCGACCACCAAGGCCCCGGGCTGTGTCTGTTTGCCTCGCAGCGCGTCGTATTGCGCCACCACTTGCATGGCCAGTTCGCGTGTCGGTACCAGGACAAGCGCGGAGATTCCTGCTGCCCCTGGTGCGGCCAGCCTTTCCATCACGGGAATCAGAAACGCCAGCGTCTTGCCGGTTCCCGTCTGGGCTGTGCCGATCACGTCCTTGCCTTCCAGGGCGTGCGGAATGGCTGCCGCTTGCACCGGAGTCGGCGTCGAAAACCGCGCCGCCGCGAGTCGCTCCTTCAACGAAGGAGATATGGTTAATTCTGAAAAACTTTGCATTTTGCTTTCTTGCTGGCCAGAGTTGGCGGGCGCACTCCGCAAATAAGCGGGTTGCCGCGGCAATCTCTATTGCCAGTCTTATTTTTGAATTACGCTGAAAACGAACGGAGGAAACGAAGGGCGGGATTCTCAGGTCAAGTCTTTCAGTCAGAGGGGCCGCACAGCACAACCGAATGCATTAAGCGCATAAAAAGCATACCACGGCGCGCATCTTTCCCCTAATCAAAATTCGCTCTTGTGCGCAAGTGTTAATCTTGTCCCGGCCCCATGTGTGGCGCATCGGACGAAAAACCGTCCATGAGCCGTTGAAAATTGGCGGATGAACCTGGAAGCCGGTCTCCATGAAGCCTGATGTGCTTTCAATGAGTTCCATAGAATCAACAAACGCGGCTCGTCAGAGAGATTAGCAAACACCAGCCCGAGCAGCAATCTCACAATGAGCATGACGATTTTCATGCCAACGACACTGGTAAAGTTTGGGTCCACTTGGGCTCGGCAGAAGCGCTCCAGCCCACGGGCGAAAACGCCAGTTCTGCTAAGTGTCGGCAGAACCTTGCGGGGTTCTCTCTCACTGTTTCAAGTAATGAAGCGCAACACATCCTGATTTAAGAGGCTTTGACTCAACCAGTTTCAAATGCAATTTTTCGGGCAGGCTGACGCCCTCCATCAAACGTCTCCCTTCTCCTGCAACGATTGGCTGAACGAAAAAACGAAATTCATCAACCAGACCAAGCTTTATAAGTTGTGAAGGGATATCCACGCCACCGACGTAAATATCTTTGCCTTGTTCTCTTTTCAGTTTAAGTATTTCGTCGTGGAGGTTGGCACGAACAATTCTGGTGTTTCTATCTTCAGCCCTGTCTACTGATCGTGAAAAAACAATCTTGTTGATGGAGTCAAATGTCCGGGCAAATTCCTTATCTGCCTTTGTCGCCGAGTCGTCCTTTGCGACATCGGGCCAATAAGGAACCATCAATTGATAGGTCTTGCGTCCGTAAACGAACAGGCCGGCATCTCGTATAAGTTGCGTATAATATTCAAGTAGTTCTTCATCGGCAATTAGTTTGGTGTGGTCGCAGCAGCCATCTATGGTGACGTTGATTGCGTAGATCAGCTTTCTCATTGATGGTCCTGACCTCCCTTAGGTTCCCCGGCTTGCGAGTTAAAAGCGCGGCGACCACCGATTCACGGTGATGCGAATTAAAATGCCGAATAAATCATCCGTACGAAGATGTCGCTGCTGAGCATGTGACCCCACACAGGGTCCAGATCGGCCAAAGGTTTGCTCGCCGCTATTTCGTCGACCGATTTGCCGGCGGTCTTCAGTTTTTGCACGCGATCGCGCGCCACAACCAGCATGTCCCGAGACTTGGTCAGATCGGCGTTGTTCCCCAGCGGGCCATGCCCCGGGACGATCTTGGTGGTGTTGTCGGCCAAGGCCAGAATTTTGTCGGCGGCGGCGATCATCCCATCGACTTTTCCGCCGGTACTGGTGTCGATGACCGGGTAAAAGCCGTTAAAAAAAGTATCGCCCGCGTGGATCACGTTGGCCTTCTGGAAGTGAATGTAGATGTCCGTGTCGGTATGCGCTGGCTGGAAATACTGCAACATCATGATTTCACCGTTGGCCTGCAGTTTTTGGCTGCTGCCGAATGTCTTCTGCGGCAAAGCATCCGCAGGCGATGCCGGAATGTGCAAATCCAAAAGCGCACTGTCGTGTGCCTCCGCCATGCGCGTCTTGGTATTTTCGTGGGCCAGCACTGTGGCTCCCGCGGCGTGCAGATTGGCGTTATTGTCCGTGTGGTCGAAATGCCAGTGCGTGTCAATCACCGTTTTCACCGGCGCATTGCTCAGTCCATCGAGTGTTTCCTTCAACTTCGGCCAGGCCGGCAGAAGGAACGTATCGACCACGATTTTCCCATCGGGTCCGTTTAACACCACGACGTTTCCTCCTGGCCCGGAAAGCAGCGTCAGATTTTCCGCCAGCGGCTGCGCCTGGATCGGGGTGGCGCCCATCTGCGCCCGCATGGCCGCGAGACGGTCGGTTGGAACCGTTGCCGGCTGCTGCCGGAGGTCACGCACGCCAGCGCTTAGAAGACTTCCAGGGAAAAGTTGCGCCAGCAACGCGCTTCCGGCGAACCCGGCGGAATTTCGCAACATTTCCCGCCGCGTGCTTTGCTTCTCCAAAAACTTCGAGCTCATCTTCGTCCGCCTTTCAAAATGTGCATTGCGGAATCCATCAGTAGTGTCTCAGCTTGGATTTCCGCTCTGCACCCAAAGTGGGCCTGACGCGCCGGTGCAGTCCGTCCGGAGAGCTGCGCGATTATGCGGGAATGTACGTCAACCGAATCAAGTCCTCGGCGATGAGATCGTTGGCCACCAGGTGGAGCGGCGGCCGGGGGCCGGCGAAAAATGGCGTGCCGCTCCCAAGCACGACGGGGCGGAGGTAGAGTCGATATTCATCGATCAGACTGGCCTCGGTCAGGCTTTGCGCCAGGACTGGGCCGCCAACGTCAATCTCGCCATCCAATTCAGCCTTCAATTTGCGTATCGCCGCCTCGAAGTCCTCCGCGATCAGCGTGGCGTTGGGGCCAACTCTTTTGAGCGAACGCGACACCACCCACTTCGGTTTGCTCCGCCACGTCGCCGCAAAGTCGCGGTCATCCGCGTCCCAGTCAGCAAGGGCTTCGTCCCAATAACGCATGATCTCGTACAGGCCGCGACCATATATGCAGCCCGTCAGGCCACGCATATGCTCGACGAAGTGACGAAAGGCCGAGGGCACCGGCGGCCCCAATTTCATGTGGTCGACGTAGCCATCCAGAGACTGGTTCATTCCAAAGACAAGTTTCGCCATGCTGCAAATCTCCTTCCCAGATTCCTCAGAATAGCTTGCGCCTACGTCGCGCGGAAGCCAGGTTGAACACTGTCTGTGCGCTCGCAGTGTCGGTCTGACCAATCATCAAAGGTCCGCTTGCAAGCCCGAGATTCACACTGAGACACTACCGATCCTTTCCCCATATTGTCTTTCGTGACTCAGCCGCGTACTCTAGCCAGGTTTCGCTTGTTCCACTAACGGGAAAGTGGCCATTTTTGTCGGAAAAGGGTCAACCTCGTAAGTCCATGTTCCAAGCCCTGAAGAACATGGAAGAACTGCGCCGTCGCTACGACAGCGATACCCCGGTACTGGCCTATTCCTTCAAACGGCGGATGGTCGAGGGCTGGACGCCAGAGCACAGTCACCACCGCGGGCAACTCGTCGCACTGACCCAAGGGTTGCTTATCGTGGAAGCAGGAAGCGAACGATGGATGTTTCCCGCGCAGAGTTGCGCATGGACTCCACCAAATTGTAAGCATGCGGCGCGTTCCGTCGGAGGCGCTGCGGGCTCGATGGTTGATTTGTCTCCGGAAATGTGCCGCGGCCTGCCCAAGACGCCCTGCGTGTTCAACTCATCGGAGCTATTGTTCGCCATAGTTCATCGTATTGTCGATTGGGACCTCGACCAGCCGCTCAACACCGCGAAGAAGCACTTGATCACAGCTCTCCGTGATGAGATTCGACAACCGGACCAGCAGCCCTTGCGTTTGATCATACCAAGAGAAGAAAGACTGTCCAGAGTTGCAGACGCCCTGCTCGATGACGTTGGCGATGACCGCACGCTGGACGATTGGGCGCATCTTGCCGGAATGGCCCGCCGCACTTTCATGCGCGCGTTTTCGGCTCAGGCAGGCATGTCATTTGGCCGTTGGCGACAGCAGGCACGGTTGTTTGCTGCCCTCGAGATGCTGGCACAAAGGAAATCGGTCACGGAGGTCGCTATCGCAGTCGGTTACGACAGTGTAAGTGCCTTCATTGAAATGTTTCGGACCATGCTGGGAACCACACCACAGACATACTTTCGAGGCAGGGGTTCATGGCCACGCGGTAGAACCATGGGCGCAACGACGCGCCTTTCATGATGCTGTCGCGATACCGCCAGTGCAACAAGGGCGCATCTGCCAGCGAAATTCATAGGAACAACTCTGAACGCTCTGCGATGCCACAGGGGCATGAATCGTCGGCCTGAGAAGGCCTGCAACGGATTGAAAACTTAGCGGGCGAGCCTGTAAGCCGGATTCTGTGCGGCGCTCCGCTTTGCAGCTGTGCGCCGCGACGATCATTCCTCTAGGCCGCACCTCGCGGTGCGGCTCCAGCAACCTACCCGAGGGTTCTCCTTCCGATCGGCTTGCGCCTCTCGAACGGGAGCGCGCTCCTTTGCGGGAATCACGCTCAGCGGGCCGGGCCAGCCCTCCCCTCCTATTTGGTCTTGCACCACGCGGGGTTTGCCATGCCGGCGACATTACTGCCGCCGCGGTGGGCTCTTACCCCACCTTTTCACCCTTACCTGCGCGCGAACCATGCAGACATCCCGAAGGTTTTCCTTCGGTCTGCCACCGGGTTACGCTCCGCCGGCGGTATTTTCTCTGTGGCACTTTCCGTGACGCTGCTGCTGCGGCCGCTTTACGCAGCCTTCCGCAGCTTCGTCCCCTGGCGTTACCAGGCGCGTTACCCAAAGGTCGCATGGCCGACGGGTTGCCCCGTCAACCGCAGACCTCGTCTTCGCTTGCGCGAAGTGGTGTCCGGACTTTCCTCCCGTTTACCCTGAGGCGCGGCGCCGAAGGGTCTCCCCCCGGCTCACGTCGTTTAGGGCAAACCAGCGATCGTCCAGCTCACCCGCCACTTTCATTATATCGTGTATCAACTGCCCGAAGAAAATGTTGTTGCCGCTATCATGCGGACATACAATCCCTCCATGCGCGTCCGCGAAGCCAAGGATTTTCTGGTCGGCCAAATCATGAAGCAGGCTGAGCTGGATGATCTCGCACTGGAAGATCTTGAAATTCAGATGCTGTATTTCACGGAACAGGGTGGCGCGTCCGCAAGGATGCAGGAAGTCGCGAACAATTTTGACAATAACTACGATGTGTCCGTCTGTGAGAAGAAAATCACGCATTTGATGAAGCGCGCCTAAAATCGTCTCAAGAAGGAAGTTTCACATGAAAAGAACACTTGGGACACTGCGATCCGTGTCTTGAGAAAAGGTCACCGCTGGATCTTGGTCATGTGGGGTGGATTCTCTACCCTGCAGGTCCTAATCCTTCTAGGCCTAATCCTGCTCGCAGCAGGGATGATTGCAGTCTTCAAGTTGCTAGGCCAAATATTCCCTCCCCCAAACCCACGCATGCTTCGATACGTGATTGTTAGTTGCATCGCGATTGGCTTCTTGTTGCGACGCCAGATTGGACAGGCCTTGAATTCCCATTTTGACAAAATCTTCACAGCTTGCCCGAGGACAGATCGCGAAGATGAAGAAGCCTGATTCAATTCTCTACGAAATCTGGCCAACCATCACCAAAGCATCCACGAATCCCAGCTTCGGATGTTCAAACACCTTAGGCAATCGCCCGACAATCTCAAAACCCAAGCTGCTCCACAATTTCACCGCGCGTTCATTTGTGCTCACTACAAAGTTAAACTGCATCGCGCGAAAGCCTCGCTCTTTCGCGCGTTCCAGCGAATGCAGACACATCGCGCGCGCAATCCCCCGCCCCTGCGCGGCCTCGGCGGTCACATACCCGCAATTCGCCACATGCGCCCCGCCGCCCTGCTGGTTCGCCCGCAAAAAATACGTCCCCAGCACTCGGCCGTCTTCTTCCGAAACAAAAGTCTCTTTTTCTAGTGAAATCCAAAAGGCCAGTGCGTCTTCCCGGCCCATATCGCGCGGCAACGGATAGGTCTCCCCCGCACGAATCATCGGCTCCAAAATCGCCCAAATGGCATCGCGGTCCCCGTCGGTTGCAAAACGAATGGCCACGCGAGCATCCTTACTTCAACCCAATCAGCTTTTCGAATTCCGATTCGTTCAGAACGGCCACCCCGAGTTCCTTCGCCTTGTCGTACTTCGATCCCGGGTCCGCGCCCACCACCACATAGTCCGTCTTCTTGCTAACGGAGCCGCTCACCTTGCCTCCATACTGCTGCACCAGTTCGCCCGCCTCTTCCCGGCTGCGCCGTTCCAGCGTGCCCGTGAACACAAACGACTTTCCTGCGAACTTGTCGCCCTTGATTTGGCGTTTCTCCGCGGTCGGCCGCACACCCGCTGCATGCAGCTTCTTGATCAGCTTGCGGTTCGCCGCTTCGCTGAAAAAGTCCACGATGCTCGCGGACACCTTCGGTCCCACCTCCGGCACCTTCTCCAGGTCCTCCGCCGACGCCTCCGCCAACTCCTCCAGCGAACCAAACTGCTCCGCCAGCAGTTGCCCGGTGCGCTCCCCCACAAACTGAATCCCCAGCGCGTAAATCACCCGCGAAAACGGAAGCTTCTTGCTGGCCGCAATCTCATCCAGCAGATTCTGCGCGGACTTTTCCGCCATCCGCTCCAGTTCCGCCACTTCCTTCAATTCCAGCGAATACAAATCCGCCACATCCTTCACCATTCCCTTGTCCACCAGCTGGTCCACGATTTTCTCGCCCAGCCCGTCAATGTCCATCGCGTGGCGCCCCGCGAAGTGTAGCAGCGATTCCTTCCGCTGCGCCGGGCACGCCGCATTCACGCAGCGGTACGCTACTTCTCCTTCCACGTGATGAATGGCGCTCCCGCATTCCGGGCACTTCTTCGGCATGTGAAACGCCCGCCGGTTCTTGCCCTCTTTCACCACCTTCAGCACGTGAGGAATCACTTCCCCCGCTCGCTCGATCAGCACGGTGTCGCCGATGTGCAGCCCAAGCCGCTCGATTTCGTCCATGTTGTGCAGAGTCGAACGGCTCACCGTCACGCCGCCCACCTGCACCGGCTCCAGCACCGCCACCGGCGTGAGTGCCCCCGTCCGTCCCACCTGCACGATGATGTCGTTCACCACCGTGGTTTCCTGCCGCGCGGGATACTTGAAGGCAATCGCCCACCGCGGCGCCTTGGCCGTGAAGCCCAGCTCTCCTTGCAGCGAGGTCGCATTCACCTTGATCACCACGCCGTCAATCTCGTACGCCAGCTTTTCCCGCTTGGTGTCCCATGCCTCGCAATACTTGATGACCTCTTCGATTCCGTCGCACAGCTTCCAATCGTCGCTCGCGCGGAAATGCAGTTTCTTTAGAGCCTCCAGCGAATCCGAGTGCTTCGGAAACGGGGCTTTTCCGTCCACATAGAGGTAGTACGCGAAAAAATCCAGCTTGCGCTGTGCCGTAATCGAAGGGTCCAGCACGCGAATCGAGCCCGCCGCCGAGTTACGCGCGTTAACGAATATCTTTCCGCCGGTCTCCTCCTGCTGGCGGTTCAGGGCTTCGAACGCCTTCCGAGTCATCAGAATCTCGCCGCGCACCTCAAAGCTTTTCGCCAGTTTCAGCTTCTTGATCGTTTCCCCCTCCAGCCGCAGCGGAATCGAACGCACCGTCTTCACATTCGGCGTGACGTCTTCTCCCGTATTCCCGTCGCCGCGCGTCACGCCACGATCCAGCACTCCCTCCTCGTATTGCAACGAAATGCTCAGCCCATCGAACTTGTGCTCCGCGATGTATTCGATCTCTTCCCTTCCTGTGCCTTCGCGCACTCTCCGGTCCCAATCCCGCAGCGCGTCGTAGGAAAACGCATTGTCCAGGCTGAGCATCGGCCGCGCGTGCCGCACCGTTGTGAATCCCTCGCGGGGAGCGCCGCCCACGCGCAATGTCGGAGAATCCGGCGTCACCAGATCCGGGTGAGCCGCTTCGATCTCCTTCAGCCGCACCGTCAGGCGGTCAAACGCAGCATCCGAGATCTCTGGCGCATCCAGCACGTGATAGAGATACTCGTGGTGCCGGATTTTCGCGCGAAGCTCTTCGGCTTCGTTCCGCAGCGCTGCTTTATCCTTTTTCGCCATTTCCGCCTTCGCCATAGAAACCTCGCCTTGGCAGGCCAAGCCGTTCGTATTATATAGGCCCTGGCGGCATTGCCGAACTAGGTCCCGGCCGTCAAAGACTCGGCCTCAGGACCGCAAGTGCGGCAAAGAAACTTCACCAGGAACCGAAACGCATCCCATGGCAAATGGAAGCGCAGCGAAAGCGATCGGAGTGGCGGGCCTCCTCTGCGGCACCCTTGATATAGCCGCCGCTCTCGTCGTGTACGGCTCCATGGGAGCCCAGCCCATCCGCCTTCTCCAGGGCATTGCGGCTGGGCTTCTCGGCCTACAAGCATTTCAAGGAGGAGCGCCAACCGCCGCCCTCGGATTATTTCTTCATTTTGTAATCGCCTACGGCGCCGCCACGGTCTTCTACCTGGCCAGCCGCGGCTTAAGGTTCCTGCTCCATCAATTCGCCCTTAGCGGTCTCCTCTACGGCATCGCCGTCTATTTCTTCATGAACCGCATCGTTGTGCCATTATCGAACGCTCACAAATATCCGTTTTCGCTGAAAATGATGCTCATAGGCGTGGTGATTCACATTTTCTGTGTGGGCCTGCCCATCGCTTGGAGCGTCCGCCGCTTCGGCGCCTGAACGCACTTGTGGCAAAGTGCTTGCCGTCACCCAATCGCGTGACGCAAGGCGCTGCCTTCTCGCTGAATCGTGCCCATGCTTTCAGCTAAGAGGCGAACTTCCATGCTGGCAAACCGCTTAATCCAATTGATCGAAACGCATGCAAAGTCCCTGACCTCGGACACCATGCAAGACATCCTGACCAACGAAACCACGCGCTCGTTCCGCAAGCTGCCCAAACATGAGCTCGAACCCCGCATCGCTTCCATTTATCAGAATCTTGGCAAGTGGATTGGCAATCCGAACGAAGACTCTATCCGGCAGGAATACGAGGACTGGGGTCGCACCCGCTTCCGCCAGGGCATTCCCTTCAGCGAAATTGTTTTCGTTCTGATGCTGACGAAAAAACATCTCCGCAAGTTCATCCGCGACCATGGGCAGGTCGCCTTCTCCGGCGACCGCGTTACCCCGGGCGAATTCATGCCCGTCGAGCTGTACGCTATCCAGGAACTCAACTATCAAGTCGGCGAGTTCTTCGACCGCGCGCTCTATCACCTTGTTCGCGGTTATGAAGCCGCTGCGGCCACCCGTTTCAGCGCCGTCTAGGCCGTTCCCAGCCTCTCTCGGGAATCTGTGTACACCCGCAAACTAGCTACCCTCCACACGGAGTTTTCCAGTTAAAATACGTAGTCCGAATGGAATGCTGGCCGGCTACAGATTTGGCCCACGGGTGCTCCACACTATGGCATTGCAATTTCCCGACGCGCTCTTGATCCACAACCCCAACGCGGGGAGTGGCGGCAACGCGCGCCGCCGGCGCATTGATGAGGCGCGCAAATATCTCTCCGAAAACGGCATCGAGGCTGAGCTCGCCGAAACCACCGGCCCCGGCCACGCCACCGAAATCGCCCAGAAGGCCACGCGCGACGGTCGCGGACTGGTGATCGCCTGCGGCGGAGACGGTACCCTCAACGAGGTGGTCAACGGTCTCGCATCCGCGCAAAACGGCCATCGCGTCCCGCTCGCGCTTCTCCCGGGTGGCACCGCCAATATTCTGGCTAAAGAGCTGGATCTTCCATGGGACATTCCACGCGCCGCGCGCCATCTGGTGGACGCCGATGTTCGCGAAATCGCGCTCGGCCTCGCCAAACCCCTCGAGCAGCCCGAAAAAGCCCGCTACTTCCTCAGCGTCTCCGGCTGCGGCCCTGACGGCATGATCGTCTACTCCGTGGACCTCGGCTTGAAGGCCCGTGTCGGCATCCTCGCCTACTGGTGGCAGGGCGCCCGCGAAGTCCTCCGCTACACATTCCCGAAATTCCGCGTGCGCACCGGCGACCGCCAGCTCGACGCGACTCTCGTCGTCGTCGGCCGTACCAAGAATTACGGCGGCCCATTCAAAATCACGGACCAGGCCGACCTCTTCGAAGACCAGTTTGAAGTCATGGCCCTCACCACCCAGAGCGGCCTGCGCTATCTCAGCTACCTGCCGACCCTTTGGATGGGCAACCTCCGCAAAGAAGAAGCCGTGCACTTCTGGAAGGCCGAAACGCTAGTCTGCGAACCGCTCGACACCAACCCCGTCTATGCCCAGGTGGACGGCGAACCCCTCGCGCGCCTTCCGGTGGAGTTCTCCATCGTGCCGCGCGCCCTGAAATTGCTTGTCCCGCGCCAAAAAGTGGCCAGCACGATCGTGACTCCGCTCAAGCCCTAGCCGTGGATCCCGCCTCGCACGCGCTGGCGTCGCTTGCTCTCGTCCGCGGATTCTTTCCCCGCCGTTCCTGGCGCTTCACGGTCATTGTGGTCCTCGCCGGCACCCTCGCCGATTTGGATTTATTGACGCTCCTCTTCGGCCCGGCCACCTATCTCTCCGGCCGCAACACGCTCACCCATTCCCTCTTGGGAACCTGCGCGATCGTTGCCATCGTCTGCGTCTGCGGCTATGCCTGGGAAAAGCGCCGGCGCGCGCCCCAGAAAACCGGCCCCGCTTCCGCGAACGGCCTTGGCGTTCTTTTGCTCGCCACTTTCCTCGCGGCGGAGTTGCATCCGCTTCTGGATTTGTCCACGCCCGACGGCATCGCCATTTTCTGGCCCTTTCGTCCAACCCGCTTCGCTTGGGACCTGTTGCCCGCCACCGATCCCTGGATTCTCTCGCTTCTGCTTGCGGGATGGCTCTTGCCCTTGGTCTTCAGCCTGGTGAGTGTCGAAATCGGCGCCAAAAGTAAATCCCCGCGCGGCCACAGCGGAGCCCGAATCGCTCTCGCTCTCGTGTGCGTCTACTTCGGCGCCCGCTTCACCATGCACAGCGCTGCCGCCCGCCAGCTCGATTCCCATTCGTTCCGCGGCGAGTCCCCGCGCCAGTCCGGCGCACTCCCGGATTCGCTCTCATTGCTCACCTGGCATGGAATAGCGGAAACCACTTCGCTGATTTGCACGATCGACGTTCCAGCAACCCCTACATCAAACTTCGATTCGGAAACCGCAGCCTGCGTCCACAAACCGGAGCCTTCACCTGCCCTTTTCACCGCCCAGCACACCGAAGCAGTCCGGCAATTCCTCAGCGCCTCGCGCTTTCCGAAAGCCACGGTCGGCGCCATGGAAAATGGAACGGAGGTAGTGGTTCGCGACCTGCGGTACACCGTGCTTGGCGAATCCCGATTTGCCCCGGCCGCGCGCGTCCTGCTCGATTCCGGTGGCCAGGTCACCAGCCAGCGGATCGTCTGGGCGCAAGACGTCCGGCTGCGTTGACCTTACGATTCTGCTGCCCCGTCGGCGGGCGGATGGTGGCGCAGCACCACGCGCGAAATCAGGTAGCTCAGCAAGACAATCAAAATGATGACGACGCTCGCTTCCAGCTTGTGACGCTTCAGATACGGCACCGCGTCGTTTCCGTACCGGATCGCCAGGTAACCGAGCCCCAGATAGCGAACCGCCCGCGCCAGCGCCACCGCCGATGTAAAGCTCCAGAGCGGCACTTCGAATACTCCCGCCGCAAAAACAAAAATCTTGAACGGCGTCGGCGGAGGCAGTAGCGCCGTAATCAGCATCCCGATAAACCCGTTTTGCTCCACCCAGTTCCGCACGGCCGCCGCGCGTGCCCCGGCTTTCCGGTGGAAAAACGCTTCCCCGCCCTTCCGCGCCAAGAAGTACAGCAGCACACAGCCCAACACCGATCCTGCCCCGGCCATGAACGCATAAAATGGCATCCGTGCGGGATGCTCGATAGAAAGCTCGATCAACAAAAAATCGTTGATTACCGGAAACGTCAGCACCGACGAATCGAGGAAGGAAATAAGAAACAGCCCCGGCGCGCCCAGGACGCCCGCGAACGCCACAATTTTCTTCTTCCACGCGTTCAGCTTCAGATTCAAGGAACGATCCTTCGAAACGATTCCTGTCAGTCTAGCAATCCGCCGAAAAATTCAGAATCTCGGAAAGCGATATTCTGGCGGCGGAATTCTTGAGCCAGAATTTCAGGAGGCGGGGGTTCAGCTCCCCGCTTAAACCTTCACTTGTGTGCGAGGCTTTAGCGCCTGAACCAACGTTAGCCACGCCCTCGAGTGCCCGCTCAATCCTTCCCCAGCGCTTCACAAATTGCGCGCGTTAGCGCGGTTAGATCAGCCGCGCCGATTACCAGCGGCGGCGTCAGATAGACCACGTCGCCAAACGGTTTGATCCAGCAGTTCTTCTCCACGAATTTTGCCCGCAGCCCCAGCGCGTCCACCGGCCGTTCCATCTGCACCACGCCGATCGCGCCTTTCACGCGAACCTCGCGGACTCCGGCCATCGCCGCGCACGGAGCAAGTTCTTCGCGAAGTTGCGCCTCAATGGCAGCGGCTTGCGCGAGCCGCGGCTCGCTTTCGAAAAGATCGAGCGACGCATTCGCCGCTGCGCACCCGAGCGGATACGCCATATACGTCGGCCCGTGCATCAATGCCACCTCCGGATCGTCCGAAAGAAAGCCCGCATAGACTCTTTCCGTTGCCACCGTCGCCGCCAGCGGCAACGTTCCCCCCGTCAACGCCTTCGATATGCAAAGAATGTCCGGTACGACCCCGGCCTGCTTGCAGGCAAACAGCGATCCCGTGCGCCCAAAACCGGTAAAGATCTCGTCGAAGATCAGAAGCAACCCGTGACGATCGCAAAGCCGCCGCAGTTCCGCGCAAGCTTCGGCCGAATGAAACTTCATGCCGCCCGCGCCCTGCACCAGCGGTTCCACGAGAACTGCGGCAGTCTCCTGCTGATGCTGCTCCAACAATCGGTCCAGCGCATGCAACTTTTCCGCAGACTCCGGCAAGTCGGCTACGAACTGTTCCGGTACCACCCCGCGAAACATCTTGTGCATTCCTTCTTCCGGATCGCAAACCGACATCGCTGCGAACGTGTCGCCGTGATACGCATTCCGGAAACTCACGAATTTCGGGCGGCGCTGCCCCTGGTGCAGCCAGTACTGCACCGCCATCTTCATCGCCACTTCCACGGCCACCGATCCGGACTCCGTGAAAAACACATGCCGCAAATCGCCGGGCAGCAACGCCGCGAGCCTTGAAGCCAACCGATACGCCGGCTCGTGCCCCAGTCCGCCAAACATAACGTGCGGCATCTCGCGCAACTGTTTCTCGACGGCCGCGACGATATGCGGATGCCCGTATCCGTGGCACATCGTCCACCAACTGGCGATGCCGTCGATCAATTCGCGCCCATCGGCCAGCCGTAGTCGCACGCCGCTTGCGGATACCACAGGCAACGGCAGCGGCACCGCCTTCATCTGCGCGTAAGGCAGCCAGACATTTTCGAAGTGAAGCCAGGAAGGATTCGTCATTCGTTACTGCGCGAACGCCGAGCGGTCAAAATGGTTCAGGAACACCTGCATCAATGCCGTCCGGTGCAGGTTGGGCAGCTTGGGAATTTCGCCGATCACCCGCACGTGACCGAATTTCTCGACGGTCTCCCGATTCTCGCGGTTTTGATCCCCAATCAACACCACGCCGTGCACCGGCAATTCCGCCGCGTGCAGTGCCGCCAGAGTCAACAGCGTGTGGTTGATCGTCCCCAGTCCGCTGCGTGCCGCCAGAATCACCGGGAGCTTGAATTTCACCATCATGTCCAACACAAACTGCTTTGGGTTGATCGGCACCAGCACTCCGCCGGCCCCTTCCACAACCAGCCAATCATTCATCAGCGTTGGCGGAAGATTGATGCGATTCAGGTCTATTTCCGTCCCCGCCCACCGTGCCGCAAGGTCCGGCGAGACCGGTGGAACAAACTTGTACACTTCATCCAGCGTCCGGTCCGTACCGATGCCCGCAAGCCGCATCACCGTTACGCGATCCGAGCCCTCCAGCGTGCCCGTCTGGATCGGCTTCCAATACACGGCGTCCAGCGCAGCGCACAGCAGCGCGGCGAGCGTCGTCTTCCCCACTCCCGTGTCCGTCCCGGTGATGAAAAAGTGCCGCCTCATGCCTGCCTCGCCGAAACCACCGCACCTTGTTGCGCCCGCCACGCGCGCAGCAATTCCACCACGCGCGCCAACTCCCTTTCCGCAATACCCGCAGTGAGCGAAAGCCGCAAACGCGACGTTCCCGACGCCACTGTCGGCGGCCGGATTCCGCGCACCGCAAACCCTGCGCGCTGCAAATGCTCCGCGGCATCCAGCGCCGCTTCATTCGAGCCCAGAATCACGGGCACAATTTGGCTGCCCGATCCGGCGATGTCGAATCCTTCCTCTTGCAGAGTGACGCGAAAGGTGGCAGCCCGCTCCAGCAGCATTTCCCGTTCCCGGTCCATGCCCTTCGCAAGCTCCACTGCCGCCTCAATCTGCTTCGCCAGGTAGGGCGGCAGCGCCGTCGAGAAAATGAACGTCCGGGCGTGATTCACCAGGTAATCCTTCAGGACCGCCGGCCCGCAGACAAACGCTCCTGCCGAAGCCAGCGCCTTCCCGCACGTATGAACCACCGCCAACACACGTCCCGCAAGTCCCGCGCTAAATGTCAGCCCGCGTCCAGACTCTCCATGCACCGCGGTCGCGTGCGCCTCATCCACAATCAATCCCGCGCCGTATTTTTCAGCGAGATCTGCAATCTCCGCCAAGGGGGCAACCTCTCCGTCCATGCTGAACACGCTCTCCGTCACAATCACCTTGCGGCCATCTTCACCGTTTTCCCGGCCGAGCGCGTCTTCCAATGCGTTCAAGTTCAGATGAGGATAAATGACTTTGCGCGCCCCGCACAACCGCGTCCCATCAATCAGGCTGGCATGGTTTCGCTCATCGCTGAAAATGATGTCGTCTTTGTACGCGAGTGAAGTGAGCAATCCCAAATTTGCCGCATACCCGCTGCCAAAAAACAACGCTGACTCCGTTCCAGCGAATTTCGCAAATGATTCCTCCAACTCGCTCCACACTTCGGCTTGGCCCGAGAGCAGCCGCGATCCGGTGCCCCCAACCCTTTCCCCGCTTCGCACCGCTTCCGCAACGCGCTCTTTCAACGCCATATTCTCAGACAGCCCCAGATAATCGTTGGAGCAAAAGTTCACGCCATGGATTTCCGCAAGGCTCCGCCGTTGCGACCGCACTTCGAGCGCGCGCAGTCCTTCGTCCAGTTGGCTTTTCCAGTTTGCCAAAGCGCTAAACGGCATGTGGCTCCAGTGGCTTCATGCCCAGGCTCTGAAGCAGCAACTCGTCCTCGTCCACTCCAGGATTGGGCGTGGTCAGGAGCTTTTCACCCACGAAAATCGAATTGGCCCCGGCCAGAAAGCAAAGTGTCACGGCTTCCGGCGAAAGCTGTTTCCGCCCAGCGGCCAGCCGCACGCGCGACGCGGGCATCAAAATTCGCGCAGTCGCAATTGCTCGCACCATCTCCATCGGATCGAGCGCCGGCATATTCGCCAACGGCGTTCCTTCCACGCGCACCAGCATGTTGATCGGCACGCTTTCCGGATGTGGCTGCAGATTCGCCAACTGCTGCAGCAGTCCCGCGCGATCCGTGTCTTTCTCTCCCATGCCCAAAATCCCGCCGCAGCACACCGTGATCCCGGCTTTGCGCACTGCCGCCAGTGTCCGCAGCCTCTCGTCATACACGCGCGTCCTGATAATCGCACCGTAAAATTCCGGCGAAGTGTCCAGATTGTGGTTGTAAGCGGTAAGCCCTGCATGCTTCAGCCGCGCCGCCTGCTCCTCCGTCAGCATCCCCAGCGTGCAGCAAACCTCCATGCCCAGCTTTGATACGCCGCGCACCATCTCCAGTACTTTCTCAAAATCACGCCCATTCGGAGCTTCCCGCCACGCCGCGCCCATGCAAAACCGCGTCACGCCGCGGCCCGCCGCTCCGCGCGCCACGGAAATCACATGCTCCGGGTCGAGCAAGCCCTGCCGCTCCACGTCCGCGTCATAATGCGCGCTCTGCGGGCAGTACGCGCAATCCTCCGGGCAGCCGCCCGTCTTGATGGAAATCAACTGGCAAGTCTGCACGCGATCCGGTGCATGAAACTGCCGATGAATTGTCTGCGCGCGATACAAAAGGTCCGGAAGCGGAGTCCCGTAGATGCCCTGCACCTCCGCCTTGCTCCAGTCGTGCCGCAATGAAATTCCGCCGCTGGCAAGTGTGGCTGCAACCGTCGTTTGTGCCGTCATCGGTAGGTTTTCGCCTGACACAGGGATAATTGCAACATGCTGGTAAGTCCCACATGTTACCACTGCTATCCGCGTAGCGTGTAATTCGCGAGGAAATTGCGGAATGAAAGGCAATCCCCTTCGAGCGTGTTAGGATGCGCTACTTCCGCTCGATGCGCGCAGGATGTGACCGCCGCGGTCGCGCCCCGGCCCAGTGGCACCCGGAAAATAGCGGGCCCGGATTTCCCGCGGCCCCAGGTCTTCGATCTCCGCAAATCCCAAAATCTTCATTTTGGCGTGCAGAATGGGTGGATCAAAAGTGCTTACCCACGGTTCATGCAGGGAGTCCACATGCGCCGCCCGCTTCTCGTAATACTCCCGCACTTCCGGCGCCAGCACCTCCGGCGGATCGCTGTAGTCGAATACGACGTGCGCTCCTCCCCGCAGGCCTCCAATGAACTGCAACGTCCCGAAAACCGCCGTTACAGTGAGATACGGAACAACGCCCAGACACGTGAAGAACGTCGCCCCACCCGGATCGAAACCTGCCGCGCCAAGTCCATCCTCCAGCGTCTCCGACTCGAAATCTACCGGAGCGAACGTCAGCCAACTGGGAATGGGAATCCCTGCCTCGGCCAGCCGCCCCCTTTTCCACTCTTGCGTCGCGGGATGATCCACCTCGAAAATCTTCAGACCGTCGAGGAATGGACTCCGATACGCATAGGTGTCCAATCCTGCGCCGAGCACCACCAACTGCCGTACGCCGCCCCTCACCGCCCCAGCGAGAGCGTCCTCCGCGAATCGTGTCCGCACCGCGATGAATAGCCGCATCGCCCGGCGCGACGCGTGCTTTGCCGCTTCCTTCGCAATTTCGTGTGGATCGCCCCCGACCATGGCCACCGCCAGCGGATCGGAAAAAATCTGCCCGCCCTCCAGCAATTGGTGAGCCGCACGGTGCATCGCCGCCGCCATCGCGGTCCGGCTAGGTTGTCCAATTTGCATGCAAAAAGGGTAGCAGAGGCGTGTGACAATTTTTGCTGTGGGGTTTGCATCGAACTGTTCGAGGCATCGCGCAACTCCTGTTTTCGCGGTGTAGTCCAAACCGCCAAACCCACCGAGGGGCGGCCACCTTCTATGAAGCGTGCTCCGAAACGCTCAACACATTCCCGTCCGGGTCTTTGAACCAAGCCACCTTGTCCCCGCCCGGCGCCGTCCAGATGCCTCGTTCCTTGTCCTGCACAAATGGATATTTCTCGAATTCCACGCCGCGCTGCCGCAGCCAGTCCACTACCGCTTCGATCGCCTGCGCTTCCCAACCGAGCACAGTGCTCTGCAGTGGTGACATATCCGGTACTTTCACCATCCGGATGGAGTTCCGCCCCGCCTGCATCACCAGCGCAAATTGATCCTCGCTCACGAATGAAAAGCCCAGTTTACCCTCGTAAAATTTCCGCGCGGCCTCGTAGTCCCGGGTCAACAAAAATCCCATCATCTTGCTGGAAGCGAGCATGTTGCACCCAGCTCGACGATAGCAAATAATTTGACCCGCTATTAGCGAAATGTTATAAATCATCGTTTCCTTCTTTACCGGTTGCGCGGCATCATGCGTGGTAAGGGGTAGTCACGGCCCGCCAGGGTCTGAAGGGTGGCCGCACCGGGGTTGGAGACATTCCCGTCCTGTTTGCATCGCGGGATTTCCTCGGTTCTTAGGAGATAGCTCGCGCAAACGTCGGTTTGCTCCCGGGGTAGGAGCGCCGTGCTTTTTTTGAGCAGAATGGGTGTGTGAAGCCTTTTGGTTCCCGTGGCGCGCGACCGCAGAGGCCGGGTTCGAGCGCCGCCAGGCACGAAGAATCTTTGGAGGAAAGTTCATGAGGATTGCAATCGAGACGGTCCGGCGCGCCGGCCTGGGTCTCACGAAAAAGTTTGCCACGGTCGCCGGCTTGCTACTGCTTGGCGCCGGCGCTCTGCTGGCACGAGCCGCGGGGGAAGCCGCTGGTGGCGAGGCCAATCTCAAGCTGCCCGATCTGACCCAGGTCAAGTTCCTCGGCATCGACGGCCACCGCTTGCTTCTCTACGGATTGGTCATCTGTGTATTCGGACTGGTGTTCGGATTGAGGATTTTCACCCGCCTCAAGAACATGCCCGTGCATCACTCGATGCGCGATATCTCCGAGCTCATCTACGAAACCTGCAAAACCTACCTGATCACCCAGGGCAAATTCCTCCTGCTTCTGGAGATCTTCATTGCCATCGTCATCATTCTTTACTTCGGCGTATTGCTGAAATTCGAAGCCATCCGTGTCGCCATCATCATCGCGTTTTCCCTCATCGGCATTGCCGGCAGCTACGGCGTCGCCTGGTTTGGCATCCGTGTCAACACCTTCGCCAACTCCCGCACGGCCTTCGCTGGCCTCCGCGGCAAGCCCTATCCGATCTATCACACGCCCCTCAGAGCCGGCATGAGCATCGGCATGATGCTCATCAGCGTCGAGCTTCTGATGATGCTCTTCATCTTGCTTTTCGTTCCTGGTGATTACGCCGGCCCGTGCTTCATCGGCTTCGCCATCGGCGAATCCCTGGGTGCCGCGGCCCTGCGCATCGCCGGCGGCATCTTCACCAAAATTGCCGACATCGGCGCCGACCTGATGAAAATCGTCTTCAAAATCAAGGAAGACGACGCGCGCAACCCCGGCGTCATCGCCGATTGCACGGGTGATAACGCGGGCGATTCGGTTGGACCCAGCGCGGACGGCTTCGAAACCTACGGCGTCACCGGCGTCGCCCTGATCACCTTCATCCTCCTCGGCGTGAAAAGTCCCACCGTCCAGGTCCAGCTGCTCGTCTGGATCTTCGTCATGCGCCTGGTGATGCTGATCGCCAGCGCCGCTGCCTACTTCATCAACAGCGTTTTCGCCAACGCGAAATATGGCAATGCTGACGAAATGAGTTTCGAGGCGCCACTCACCTCCCTGGTCTGGATCACCTCGTTCGTCTCCATTGCCTTCACCTACGTCGTCTCGGCGCTCATCATTCCCGACCTTGGCGGCGACGCCACCCAATGGTGGAAGCTGGCCACCATCATCTCCTGCGGCACCCTCGCCGGGGCCATCATTCCGGAACTCGTCAAAGCGTTTACTTCCGTCGAGTCGCGTCACGTCAAGGAAGTTGTCACCTCCGCGCAGGAAGGCGGCGCCTCCCTGGGGATTCTCTCCGGCTTCGTTGCGGGCAATTTCTCCGCCTACTATATCGGTCTCTCCATGGTGCTTCTGATGTCGCTCGGCTACCTGATCAGCAATTTGGGGCTGGGCGGCATGATGCTGGCCCCGGCGGTATTTGCCTTTGGCCTCGTGGCCTTCGGCTTCCTGGGCATGGGTCCGGTCACTATCGCGGTGGACTCCTACGGTCCCGTCACCGACAATGCGCAGTCCGTCTACGAACTTTCCCTAATTGAGCAGGTACCCAATATCCATGCCGAGCTCAAGAAGGACTTCAACATTGACGTCAATTTCGAGCGCGCCAAGGAAATGCTGGAAGCCAACGACGGCGCGGGGAATACGTTTAAGGCTACGGCGAAGCCCGTGCTCATCGGCACCGCCGTCGTCGGCGCAACCACGATGATCTTCTCCATCATCATGGCCCTCACCAACGGCCTGACGGAGAACGTCAACAGCCTTTCGCTGCTTCATGCCCCGTTTGTCCTGGGCCTCATCACCGGCGGCGCCATGATTTATTGGTTCACCGGCGCTTCCACCCAGGCCGTAACCACCGGCGCTTACCGCGCCGTGGAATTCATTAAAGCCAACATCAAGCTCGAGGGTGTCACCAAGGCCAGCGTCGCCGACTCCAAGAAAGTCGTCGAGATTTGCACGCAATACGCGCAAAAAGGCATGCTGAACATCTTTATCGCGGTGTTCTTTGCCACCCTGGCTTTTGCCTTCCTCGAACCCTTCTTCTTCATCGGCTACCTCTTCTCCATTGCCATCTTCGGCCTCTATCAGGCCATCTTCATGGCCAATGCCGGCGGCGCCTGGGACAACGCTAAGAAAATCGTCGAGGTCGAACTCAAGCAGAAGGGCACACCACTCCACGATGCAACGGTCATTGGCGACACCGTCGGCGATCCCTTCAAGGACACTTCTTCCGTCGCCCTCAACCCGGTCATCAAGTTCACCACGCTGTTCGGCTTGCTTGCCGTCGAGCTAGCCGTGCAACTCACCGCAACCTCCGGAGCGGGGCTTGCCCACGTACTCTCGGCCGCCTTCTTCGTCGTCTCCTTCACCTTCGTCTACCGTTCTTTCTACAGCATGCGAATCAAAGGCAGCTCCGCAGCCTAACCATACGCTCTTCAAAAACACATCAGGGGCGGATCCACGCCGCCCCTCTTTACCTGCTCACCAAATCTTTTTTTCGATCGCAAAACCTGGTTCTTTGTAATGGCCGGCCTTCAGACCGGCTCTTTTCTCCTCCCGCCATTGTGGCGGCAACCACCTCACCCCCGAATCAATCCCGGGAATTTCTCCGCTCCATTCGCAAATCCCGGAAACACTGGCGCCAAACCCTTCACGCCAAGATGCTTCGTCAAAATTTCTCCCACCACCGACCGGAAATCCGTCGTCAACGCCAAATCCCGTCCTTCATTCAACTGGTGATCTTCCAGTCCGGGCCACAGGCCGTACACCCGCCCGCCCTTCACGTCGCCGCCCATCACGAACATGCAGTTCGCGTGGCCATGATCCGTCCCGCGGTTTCCGTTCTCCCGTGCCGTGCGCCCGAATTCGCTCATCGTCACCACCACCACGTCGCTCATGTGGTCGCCCATATCCCGATAAAACGCGGCCAGCGACTGGCTTAAATCACGCAGCAGATTCGCCAGTTGTCCCTGCGTGCTCCCTTCATTCACGTGGTTGTCCCACCCGCCGCAATCCAGGAACATCACCTCCACACCGATGTTCGCCTTGATCATCACCGCAATCTGCCGCAACCGCTGCCCGACTGGCGACCTCGGATACTCGGCGCCATGTTCCGGCGGATATTTCGACGGGTCGATCTTCCGCAGCATGTCGATCGCTTCAAACGTCTCCGTCCCCGTGCCGTGCAAGGCCTGATCCACCGTTTCCGCGTACATCGCCTCGAATCCACCCTCCGCCACGCTCGCCATGGCACCGGTTTGCGGCTGCACCTTGAACTCCCGCAAATCCGGAATGGCAATCGCGCCCACGCCGCCCTGCAACATGCGCGGCAGGCTGGGCCCCATCGCCACTGCGCGAAATGGTGAAGCGTTCCCGTCCGCCTGCGCGCTCAGCGCCCGGTCCAGCCATCCGTCTTCCGTGGACTTCACCCCCGGCGTTCCCGATTCCATGTAGTCCTGCGCGTCAAAATGCGAGCGCGTCGGATCGGGCGAACCCGCCGCATGCACGATTGCCAGCTCATTCCTCTGAAATAATGGCGCGAACGAAGCCAGCGCCGGGTGCAATCCGAAAAATCCGTCGAGATCTATCGCCGCGTTAGTCCCGCCGCGCCGCGGCTGCGGAATCGCGATCGTCGGCCGCAGCCGGTAATAGTTCGGCTCCCCAAAAGGCACGACGATGTTCAGCCCGTCCGCCGCACCGCGCTGAAACAACACCACCAGTTGCTTCTTCCCTGCCGACGGCGTCGCCGCCACGGCCCGCTGCAAAAACGCGGGCATCGTGCTCAGCCCGGCCAGCGCGATGCCGCCCTGCTTCACAAAAAAACGCCGCGAAAATCGCACCTCCCGCTTCCCTTCGCAGCACTCGTAGTTCATCGCGCCCTCGCGTCCAGCCTGCCGATTTCTTATTTTCGACATCGCAACCGCCATCTTTGATCACCAGGCCTTGATATCTGATTTCTGATATCCGACTTCTGATCTCTATCTCCTCTGAAATTCCGGCGCCCCCAAAACCAGCCCGGTTACGACTCCCAGATCCACCAGTTTCACCGGGTCGTCCAGTTTCGCCTGCACAATTTCCGGATTCTGGAGTTGCTTCTCCAAAGTGCCGACGGTGCTCGGCGATGCCTGCCCTCCCAAAAACTCTTGCACGGCTAGCTCGAGCGCCGACTTCGGATCGTTGCTCGCATCCGGGCCCAGCAACGCCGCTACATCGCTTCGCGAGCCGCGCACCTTGTTTCCCGCCAGTGCAAGCGAGAAATTCAGCCGGTTCAGCAGCGCGCCCGTGTTCACCCACGTCTCCGCCTTGTCTGAATATCCCGTCGGCGGCTGGCACTGATAGAGCGGCTCGCCGATTCGCCCGACCCAGCGCACCAGCGGCAGCGGCGTATCCACGTCCGTCCCCAGCGCTCGCACCGAACTCACCACCAGCTCAAACGGCGTCTTCACCTTCGCGCGATACGCATCGCGCGACCAGAACTCCGGCGAATAAATCATCGTATGCAGCACTTCCCGGATATCGCCGTCCGATTTCTCGAACATCTTCGCCATCCGCTCCACCAGCGTGGGCGGCGGAGCATCCGCCACAAACCTGCGCGCCAGCTCCGTCGAAACGAAACGCGACGTGTGCGCGTTCTTGCTCAGCAGCGCAATCACCTCTTCGCCGTCTTTCATCCCGCCTGCATGAATCTTCTTCCCCAGCACGACTTTCGGGTTCGGATCGTGCAGCCGCTCGTCAAACTTGAACTCGGCATCCATCCGCGGCTTCTCGATCGTCCATCCCGTGAAGCATCGCGCGACCTCCGTCACATCCTTCTGCGTGTACCCGCCATCCACGCCCAGCGTGTGCAGCTCCATCAGTTCGCGCCCGTAATTTTCGTTCAGGCCGCGCTTCTGCATCTTCTTTTGCGTCTGCTGCTGTTGCGGCCGCGGTGGATAGCCGTAGCGCGATCGTCTCCACTGCTGCCGCAACGCCCGCTCTTCGGCCAGGCGCCCGGCGGCGTTCGGATCGGCGCTCAGGAAATTGTCCAGATAGAACAGCATGGCCGGACTTTTCGCTGTCGCCGTCAGCAAATCGTGAAACTTCCCGAACGCGTGCGGCTCGATGACGTCTCGCTCGTACGCCGTCAGGTACCAACGTTCTTCGCCCTTCCCCGCATACACGTTGAAATGATTGAACCAGAAATCGTCCATCACCTGCTGCAGCTGGCGCTCGCTGTAAATCGCCCGCAGCGTCTTCGCCATCGCCAGCTCTTCCACCACGCGCACCGGCCGTTTGCTCTCATCCGAGAGTGCGCGCGGAACGGAGTTTGGATCGATGCTCAGCGCTTCCCGGCGCCCGGCCCCGCGCGTGGCAGGATCCATCTTCATCGGCGAAGAAGTGCCTGCCTCACCCGCCGCCATCATTGTCGCGGAATTCTCCGTCGCCTGTCCCGCGTCAACCGACGAGTCCATCTGCTCCGCCATGGTTTGAATCGCGCCATCGGCTCCCTGCTCCGCCTGCCGCACGGAGTCGCCTGGCGCGGCTTGCGCCTGCATGTCACGCGCGATCACCTGAGCTGCCGCATCGCCCGGCCGCTGGTTCTGTGCCTTCAACTGCTGTTTCGCCGCCTGCTTGGGTCTTGGATACTCGGCGAGCAATTCCGCCGTGGACATCTTCAGCGTTGGATAAACGCTCAGCCGCTCCTCCACCGCCGAATCATCAATGGAGTTCGGATTCAGCTGCCGATCGATCCACTTCGCCAACCCCATCTGCTTGATGCGCTCAACGTCTCCCGGTCGCGGTCCATACGCCAGCCGGTTCAGGGCGTGCAGAATCGCCTCATCCTCGTTAAGCTCCGTGATCGGCAAACCCTTTAGCACCGGGTCTTGCACGTTCTTTTTCTTCGACGTGTGAACCGCCGAAGCCGATGGGACGCCGGACCCCAGGGAAAGAACAATTGTGAGGGTTAGCGAACTCGCTAGGGCAGCTCGTGGGGTGGCGCAAATCCACCCGGAGGGCTTTCGGATGTGCAACCTTGGAGGACAGGGCTCCAGCCTTCGCATAGTGACTACATTAACCCTGGCAAAGGTCAAAAGTTTCTGCCCCGAACCAGCTTCGTTTCAACTAGTTGACTAAGGAAATGCGGCCCCGCACGCCTTTCGGCGGCGTGCACGGCTAGTTCGAGATGCTGAATGCCGCTTCCCGTGGCGCGGCCTGATTATGCGCCCCGTCGATTGCCTGCAGCACCAGCCGGTAGTCCCCCGGCGTGAGGTTTTTCGTATCCACAATCATCCCGAATGGCACAACCGCGTTCCCCTTTTCGACAAACTCGTCCAGCGGAATCGCTCCCGTAAAGAACACCTGTTTGTTAGAGGAATCGAGAATGCTGTACCCCGCCGCAACCCGCGGCGGCGTACTCGAAGCCAGCAGCGGCTCGTAGAGCTGTGAATAAATCACCACTTTATCCGACTTCTTGAACGCATACTTCGCCGCGGGCGTGATCTGCATACCCTTAATGATCAACGGCGTGCGGTCCTCGAGCATGGTCGCGTCCACGTCCGTCGAAATTTGGTCTACAGGCTGCAGCGTGTTGGAAAGCACCAACCCCCCCAGCGTGAATTTCCGGCCATCGTAGGGATCAATATGCAGTGGCGTTTCGAACTTCGCGAAATCGTCGCCTCCCGAACTCAGCACCACGGAAAGTTTGTAAGTGCCCGGGGCCGCGTCGAACTGGTTCTGATACTGATATGGGTGTTTGGTGAAGTCTTTCCACTCGCCCTTTTCCAGATCGAAGTCCAGCGTGTCGTTGAACCGCGCCCCCACCGAGCCGTCCGGATTGTATGCGATTCCCAGGACGTTCACCGTCGCGTGATACTTCCCTTTTTCCTTCTCGAAGTTCACCGATTCACCCGGAATCTCCAGCGCCAGGTTGACCTGCGCGACGTTCGGCGCCGAGTAGAAAAACGGCGCTTTCAAGGATCCCTGAATGGTTCCCGGCTTGCTCCCCGCCGCCTGCAGTTCCAGTTGCTTCTCGATCGGCTTGCCGTCCAGGGGATTCGCCGGGCGCACGTTGCAATACCCGCTGCGCGAGCGCACGTGCATCCCGCCATGTTCCATCTTCACTTTGATCGTATGGCAGCTTCCATCGGGGCTCTCCGCGGGAACGTAACCCAGCAGGTAAAACTCATTCTGCTCGCGCGCGATTCGGTCCAGCCCACCGAGCAGATCGTTGGTGTTAATGATCGCGAACCCGCCCGTGCCCTCCGCCAGTGCTAACAGAACCTGCTGATTCGTCGCCGTTGAATCCGGTAATTGGGGTAGTATCGAACGTGGCGCATTATTCGGATTGTTGTAGTAATTGCTGTACGGCGAATACGTCGGCCGCGTCCCTACGGGCGTTCCGCCACCGGGATATCCCCGTGTGCCGCCGCCTGCGGCTCCCGGCGTGCCGCTCTTCCCGCCGCCCGCACCGGGCGCGCCCCCTTTTCCTCCGGCTCCGCCCGTCGTTCCAACAGGACCTCCGGTTCTCCCGCCTCCGGCGCCGCTTGGAGCACCACCCGTTGGATGTCCGCCTCCCCCGCCAGCTCCGCCGCCACCGCCCGGCTTTTGTGGCTCTGCGGCTTCCGCGGGCGAGTACGATGCCAGCACCAGCCGAGGCCGCGCCGTCTCGGAAGAATCTGCAATCCAGTTCGCGGCCACCAACCGAGGCGAGTTTCCCTCCTCCTCCAGCCGCGAACTCCCCGGCGCTTTCAGCCCGCGCACATCCAGGGGATAAATCGAAACGTTCGCTTTATTGCAGGCGTCGATCGTCGCCGTCAGTTCCGAGATGCGTTCGGGATCATCAGTCGGAAACCCAGCCGAAAACAGAATCAGCATCTTCCGCCCGGGCACCGCTCGCAGATTTTTTGCCAGGCTGCGAATGGCCAGCAGCATCGTTCGCGCCCCGTAATCGGACTCCGACTTGCTCAGCGGGGAAAATGCCGGCGAAGCTCCTATCGACGGCGACATCTGCGAACTCGGCGCGTTGCTTGCCACCTCGGCGAATTTCACCCCGTTCACCGCCTTGGTCAGCGCATCGGTGTCCGCCGTGAAGTTTTGCCGCACGATCAGCGTGCCCCCGAAATCTACCACCGCCATCACGCTTCCCGGACCAGCGCCTTTTTCCACGAATTTCGCCGCCGCCGCCCGCGCCTGGATCTGATCCGGCGCCGCCATCGAGGAGTTGTCAAAAAAAAGAACCAGGTAGCGCTTCTGCGCGCTTGCCGGGGACGCCGGATCGCTCCCGAATGTGAAGCTCGTAATGGCCTGCTCTTTGTTGTCCTCGTATACCTTGAAATCATCCTTCGTCAGGTCGTGCAGGTAATTCCCTTTTTTGTCCGTCACCACCGCATCCACCAGCACGATTCGCGATTCCATGTGAATCGTCGGCACCGTGGCCATCGCCTGCTGCGGCGCCTGCGCTGGGGGTTTTGCAGCCTCCTGCGCCTGCGCGAACACTGCCGCCGGCCATGCGGTCACCAAAGCAGCTGCCGCTGCCCACTCCAACCAACCTGCGCTCCGCAATTTTCCCCATGCCATGGCAGCCTCCCTAAAACGGAATCTCCACCGCGCCGTTTCGCGCGGCCATCTGCGCGCCTTCCGAATCCCGCACCACCTGCCGCACCATATACCGCCCCGGCTTCACCTCGAAACTCGACTTCACCGTCAGCCCGCTGTGCGACATCCGCTCGTAAGTGTTATCGCGCAGCCGCATCTCCACAATCTTCTGTCCGCCGGTCACAAAATTTCCGTTCTCATCGAATATCGCCGTCGCCAGCGTCAGGTTGTCGAAGTTCCGTCCGTCCGCTTTCCGGAAATGCACGTTTCGCAAATCCAGCCGCGAAACCACGCTCAACCTCGCGTTTTCCGCATCGCTCTTGAAATACTGTGTCTGCAAATCCAGCGGCAATTCGCTGATCTCGTCCTGCGAGAAGATGGCTTCCTGGATCTCCTCCCGCGCCTGCTCCTGCGGGTCGTTCATCTTGTTTGGCGCGAAATATCCGTGCCGCGCCTCGATCGTATACTTGTTCTTGCTGGCCAGTTTCACGCTCAGCAGGTGGTATTTCCCATCCAACTTCTTCAGCTGCGGCGAAAATCCCAGCACGTAGGAAACCTCCGGCGCCAGCGCGGCAAGTTTAAGCCCGCCCTGCAGATCGTTTGAATTATGAAAAAATGTTCCGCCGGTTCCGTACGCAAAATCCCGCAGCACAAACTCGTTCTCAAACTGTGATTCCACCCGGTACATCGTCTTGAACCCGCCGGTCCGAAAGGAGTCCGAGGACGGCCGCGAAACGTCTCCCATCACGTCCGGCGTGTACAGCCCGCGGGCGTCCAGTGTGTGCATCACCACGCCCGCGCGGTTCGCCCGGTCAATGATTCCCGATTCGTCCAGATACGAACTCGCCAGAATAAACCCCGGCGAAACCAGCACCATAATCCGCTGTCCCGGCACGCTGGTCATTCGCCGCAATACGTCTTCCAGGTGCCGGTAGGTGTAATTATTGTCTGTGTCGCCCATGTTCAGCGACCGGATGGCTGCGCTCTCCACCAACTGCAACGCTTGCGCCTGTTTGCTTTCGTCTCCGTTGAACGCGCACTGGATCGTCTCTTCCACCGCAACGCTTCTTACGATCGAGTCGTTCTTGTTCTCGATCTGATCCGCCATGTAATACGTGATCTCCGGGCACTCCGCGCCCATCGGCTGTGGCGTGAGCGAGCGCGGGATAACGCCCAGAATAGCGCGGTGCAGCGCCTCGCGGTCCGCCGTGAAATCCACCGTGACTTGGCCCGAAGTGCTGAAAATGCCCACACGGTCATTCGGGCCGATCGAATCCAGAAAGCGATCCGCCTCCGTCCTGACAAACGTCGCGTCCTGAAGCGAAAGGTGAATGTCGTCGAACACCAGCGCCACGAACCGCTCCGGCAGCGTCACCGGCTTCTCCGAGGCTTCCGCGTGCCCTCCTTGAGTCTGTGCCGCCGCCTCGCTCCGCTGTTGCCGGCTCTCCGGAGTCTCCACGGAAAAATTGGTGACGGCCTGAAGTTTTCCCTGATCGTAGAGCAGAAAATCCTGTTTCGTCAGGTTCCCGATTGCCTTCCCGTGCGAATCCCGCACCGTCACGCGCACCTGCACCAGATTTACGCGCACCTTGAACGTAGCCGCGGACTCCGTCTGCGATAATTCCGAGGCATTATCGGACTTGGCTTTAGTGGCGGACTCCGCCGAATTTGCCGGGTTCGCCGGTTTTTCTTGCGCTTGGCCCGCGTCCGCGGGGGTCGCCGGGCTCTGCGCACACACGCGCCCCCCTGCGAAGATCGCGAACAGTAAGTATGTAGGCAGAATTAGCCAAACTGAGCGAGGGTGAAACGGGTTCCGTAAACGCAATTCCGGGTTCATCCCTTCCCTTGCCCCCATTCGCACCCTGAGTCTTCTTCGCTTGCGGACACACTCTGGAGCGCCTCGCGCGGGTGGGATGCCCCGACTATACGCCGCGTGTTTTTAGCGTGTCAACGCGGCTGCTGCGAAATCCTTCCAGTGTCCACGAGTCCTGCGCTTCGGTATGCCGCAGCAAATATCGGTCCCCGGATTCGACCAGTACCCGAAAAAACGTTTCCCCGGGGGAATACCAGCGGTTTTCAATGGAATTGATCGGAATCGTGTTCTCACCGAGTTTCAAATACCGCAGAGCCTCGTCCGCTTTGTACCCCGCGTAGGAAATCACCTCGACGGTTTTCATCGCTTCCTCGCAGCCCATCTTATCAGCTTTGCCCGCCGCCCGCCGATTCCGCATTCCACGCCGCGCCCAGCAGCACGATGAACGCGGAAATCTGCATCCAGATCAACAACCCGATCGTTGCCGCCAATCCGCCATAAAGCAAGCTGTACGGAACCCGCCGCACGTAATAGCCAAACCCAACGTTGCTCAACCACCACAACAGCGTCGCCAGCATCGCGCCGGGCAATACCTGCCGCAATCCCCCTCCGGCCGGCCGCGCCACGCGATAAATCACCGTCAATGCCAGCATCGCCAGCACCATTGCCACCAGCGGAAAAAATACTACCCACAATCCGCCCACGCCGCTGTGCTTCCCGATCATCCGCGCGATCCAGTGCCGCAACGGCCGCCCGAATACACCCAGGATTCCCGCCCCAACGATCGGCGCGATCGTGATCAGCAGCAGCACCAGCCCGCGAAATTGCCGCTGCAGGAATCCCATGCGTTCTTCGTCGCCGTAAATCAAGTGGATGGCCTGCATCAGCAGTTTCATCACTTGCGAGCCCACCAGCAGCGTCCCCACCCAGCCAAGCAGCGCGAATCTCCACACCTCCGGGCCGCGGCGCCCCAGAAATTCGGCCACGATGCTCTGGCTGCCCGGCGGCAGAAATTCCGTGAAATCACGGATGGTATCCATCAGCGCCACGCGCGTGCCAATCCAGCTCGACGCCAGCCCCACCACCAGCAGCATCGTCGGGAAAAACGCCAGAAACACGTTGTAGGCAATGGCCTGGGAAATCGTGCCGCAGCGCGGAAAGACCCGCCCCAGAGCGCGCCAGATCCGCGAAAGGAAACCCCGTTGGCTAGGCATTACCCGCTATTATAGGCACAGACGCCCCGCCTCCGTAGCCCGCGTACTTCACTCATGGGGGCGATTTACGCCGCCTCCTCTTCCGGTAGCGCCGGGTTCCACCCGACAAACGTGGCTCCCCCATTCCTCGGCGTCCCGCTCTTCTCTTCCTGTCGCGCAGACGTTCCTAAAATTTTTCCAATCCGCCTAAACTTTCTTCCACCCCTGCCGATAACACGTTTGCACACTCCTGTGTGCCCAAGGAGACCCCTACCCGTGAATGCCATTTCTGCTGCAAACGGAGCCGACATCCTTCAGCGTTTTCTCGATCAAACCGGCCAGTCCAAGGCCACCGCGCCGCCAAAGAACACCGCAGCCGCCCTGCAAACCGCCAAGGCCGAAACCCAACTCAGCGAAGCTTCCGTCATCGGCGGTGGCGCTCCGGAGGCGCCCGGCGGTCTGCTGAACACCTACGCCTGACTTTGCCGGCCGAACTCCTCGGCCGGCGCTTCACATTTTTGCGGGGCACACTGCTCGCGTGTCCCGCACCCCATTCTCGCTGCTGCATTCGTTCCGGCTTCTGTGTATAGTGCTGCCCTGCCGCCCGGGGAGGGCTCAATGCCGGAAGCGCAGAAAGATCCTCGCGTAGACGCCTACATCGAAAAATCCGCGCCTTTTGCGCAGCCCGTGCTCAAGCATCTTCGCAAGCTCATGCACCAGGCCTGCCCTCGCGTGTCCGAGTCCGTGAAATGGGGCATGCCTTTCTTCATCCACCAGGGCATCATTCTCGGCAACATGGCCGCCTTCAAACAGCATTGCTCCTTCGGCTTTTGGGGCTCGCAGATGAACAAGTTCCTCGCCGCCGACGGTCTCAAAGCAAGCAATGTCATGGGTTCCCTCGGCCGCATCACCTGCGTGCAAGACCTCCCGCCCGACGATGTCCTGCTCCGCTACATGGTCCAGGCCGCGGATCTCGTCGAAAGCGGACAGCGCAAGAAATCTATTGATCGCCCAAAGACAGCCGCCAAGCGCCCCGTGCGCATTCCGCCGGAACTCGCTGCTGCCCTGAAAAAGAACAAGCTCGCCGCCAAGGCCTTCGAAGGCTTCAGCACCACCAATCGCCGCGAATACGCCGAATGGATCGCCGACGCCAAGCGCCCCGAAACCCGCGAAAAACGCCTCGCCCAAGCCATGAAATGGATCGCCCAGGGCAAGTCCCGCAACTGGAAATACGAAAACTGCTGAGAGCAGGTGGCCCGGACAAAATTCTCGGAGTTGTGTCCACTCGCTGTTGATCGAACGAGCTCAATGTTCCGCCCACGCGGGCCATAAAAACACGGAGGACCCCCGCTTGGGGTTGCCTTTTCTTCTGGGTGGGGCACGCTTTACGATGGCGACGTGAGGTGTGGGTGCCCACCCACGCCTGGTTCCTTTGGCCAATACTGGTCGAATGATGTACTTTGCCAGTGTATTCAAACTAGTAGAGAATTCTCTGCCCCATGCGCCTCAGGAAAATCGATCCAGGAGTTGACAGGCGTAGAAGTGGTTGACACAAGTGCGTTGCGCATGAGCCATGCATTGAATGAGAGCGGGTTCACTATCTCTAAAAAAGATGGCCGAAGCGCGATGCGAGGGAAAGATGGAAAATTCTACTTAGTTGTGCCGGTTCAAACGGTGGATGCAACACCATCTGGTATAAAGCAGTTTTCAAAGGTGGTGTTTATGAGGCCAGGGATACGATTTGGGCTTTCCGCGGAGCAGAAGACCGACGTGTGGCGACGTTGGAGGGCGGGGCAGACG
>DATIXE010000026.1:0-217558 GCA_035518915.1 Candidatus Eiseniibacteriota bacterium | reverse complement strand
GATGCGAAACGGCTCCAAGCGCGGTGAAAGTTTAGCGTGATTTCCGCCGTCGCCGCCGGCAATTCCCTTTTCGCGATGCGCGGCCTACAATGTGCCCGCACGTTGGAGACAAGTCCGGCAAGAGTCTCACAGGGGGCCAAGGGCATGCGGAAACTTTGCGTTGCGGCATTGATTTGTATGGGATGTGCGGCGGCGGCCAGCGCGCAGTACACGGACTGGCAGGCGATCGAGGATCTGGGCGGGCCGAAGGAGTTCATGGCCCGGCGCGCGGAGCTTGCGGCGCAGGCGAAGATCGGCTACACGCTGCTGTTCGCGCGCAATGAAATTCCCGAGGCATCGCACTACCGTGAGGACAACGACTTTTACTACTACACGGGCGTGCAGGATCCCGGCGCGGTGCTGGCGATCGATAACGCCAGCGGCAAGACCACTCTGTTTGAGCCGCAGCAGGTGGGCCGCACGGCGCAGGTCTATGGCGCGAACATGCTCTCGCAGCCGGAGGCGGCGAAAACTCTGGGCTTCGACAGCGTGCAGCCGATTGGCAACCTGGACATCTGGCTGTCGTACGTGCTGGGCGTGAAGTCCGGCGTGGAATTGTGGGTGCGGCTCGGCTTTCCCGACAAGGCCGACGGCGCGAGGCCGGAAGTCGGGCGCGATAACGCGTGGAAGTTCGCGCATCCGTACCACGAGCCGATGCCCGCGGACCTGGCGCCGGCCATGCTGCTGAAGCAGCGCTATCCGATGGCGAAGTTCGAAGACGTGACGCCGCTGCTGGACGCGATGCGCAACATCAAGCGGCCGACGGAGATTGCCGTGCTGCGGCGCAACGGAAAGCTCAGCGCCGAGGGCGACCGCGAGGCCATCGCGCATGCGCGGCCGGGGATGTACCAATACCAGATCGAAGCGACGGCATACGACTATTTCTACAGCCATGGCGCGCAAGGCGTGGCGTATCTCGCGATTGTCGGCTCGGGCAAGGACATCAACACGTGGCACTACTTCAATAACCGCGACGTGATCGAACCGAACCAACTGGTGGTCTTCGATTACGGCGCTTCGCTGGACCACATGACGATGGATATCACGCGCACCTTTAACATCAGCGGCAAATTCACGCCGGAGCAGGCGAAGTGGTATGCGGTGGACCTGGAGTCGCAGAAAGCTACAATCGCGCTGCTGAAGCCCGGGCACACGTATGAGGAAGCCGAGGCCGCGGGCAAAGCCGTGTTTGATAAAGCGGGGATTGGCGCGCAGTGGTACGGCTACCCCGGGCATTTCCTGGGGCTGGCAACGCACGACGTGATGCACCCGAGTGGGCCGATCAAGGCCGGGCAAGTGGTAACCGTCGAGCCTATCGTGGAGTTTCCGGAGAAGCAGATGCACTATCGCGTGGAAGACACCGTGCTGATCACAGACGGCGAGCCGGAGATTTTGAGTTCGGCGATTCCCAAGGAAATGGCCGACGTGGAAAAGTTGGTCGGCAGCGAAGCCAAGTAAAACCGGCGATCGAGAGCGGACGGAGGCTCGACCGCAACTCCCTGCGTTGTTACGATACGACGCGGGGTCATGCCCGTGAAAAAACAACAGGAAAAAGCCGCGCAACCAAGACGGAGTGCGCTGGCGGAGGCGCTGCGGGACGTGCTGCGCAAGCGGTTTGGTGTGACGGCGGGTGCGCGCGTCGGGATTGGTGTTTCGGGCGGGGCGGATTCGGTGGCGCTACTGTGGCTCCTTGTGGAATTGCGCGAAGAGATGGGCATTGTGCCGTGTGCGGTGCACCTTAATCACAGGCTGCGGGGCAAGGCCGCGGATGCGGATGAAAAGTTCGTGGCGAAGCTGGCGGCGGAGCATGGGTTGGAGTTTTTCGTGGCGCGGGAAAATGTGGCGGCGCTGGCGAAGCGGCAGAAATGCAACATGGAGGACGCAGCGCGGCGGGCGCGCTATGCGTATTTCGAGCGACTGGTGAAGGAAGGCCGACTGGCGCGCGTCGCGGTGGCACACACGGCGGACGATCAGGCAGAGACAGTGGTGGCGCACATTCTGCGGGGCACGGGAATCGCGGGCCTCGGAGGGATTCATCCGGTTGCGGGAACTGTGTTTCGGCCTCTGCTTGGTGTGCGACGTGCCGAGTTGCGGGCCTATTTGCGGGACAAGCGGCAGACGTGGCGCGAAGACGCGACGAACAGAGATGTAACCCGAACGCGGGCGCGAATTCGCGCGCAACTCCTGCCGGTTCTGGAGAGGCGATTCAATCCGGCGGTGGTCGAACATCTTTGCCAGTTGGCGGAATTGGCGAGAGAAGACAATGCGCACCTGGAAGAGGAAACGGAGCGGCGAATTCAGGCAGTTTGCAGACAAAGCGCAGGAGGGATTTCGATTTCTTTAATTGAATTCATGTCTCCGGAAAAGCAGGGCCTCCTGAAAGCGGTCACCAGGGTAGCAAGCACAACAGGAGCTCAGGCAGGCGTGCCTGTGCCACTGGCGAGGCGGATGATCCGGCAGTTGGTGAAGCGGGTGAAGTGGCAAACGGGAGAGCTTGGTGCGCGGCATGTGGAGGCGGTGCTGCACCTGGCGGCGAAGGGGCATTCGGGGCAGATTTTGCAGCTGCCGGGCCGCGTCGAAGTGCGGCGGGAACGCGAAGCGTTGCTGTTTCGGGCAGTGGAGGAAGGAAAGCGAAGTAAGCCCAAGAAAGAATTCTCGACCGAAGTAAGACTTCCTGCCATCGGGCAAGCGTTGCGCCTTGATGCACTTTCTCGCATCCTGTGCCTGCGGGTGATTGACTGGCCCGGAGAAGGGCGAGAAACTACAAAGGGCAGGGCGGTCTTGGACCGCGAGAGGCTGGGTGTACCCCTGGTGCTGCGGCATTGGAGGGCAGGAGATGCAATGCGGCCCGCGGGACACCGAAAGCACCATACACTGGCGCGACTTTTGAATGAACTTGGCCGGGCGCGCTGGGAGAAGGAGTCCTGGCCGGTGCTGGAAAGCGCAGGCAAAGTCGTCTGGGCGTTGGGGCTGCCGGCTGCGGAAGAGTTTGCGGTTACCGAAGGGAGCCGGACGGGAGTGGTGATCACTGAGGAATCCGGAACGTGAGCCGCGGAAACGCGGTGACGTATTCCGCAGCAAGAATCGCCAGCCGCGTGAAAGAATTGGGTCGCGCCATCTCGAAGGCGTACCAGGGGCGGCGCTTGGATATCGTTGTGACCATGGACCGGTCGTTCGTGTTCGCGGCCGACCTGGTGAGAGAGATTGCAAGTCCCGTGGCGCTGCACTTCGTCAACGAAGACGTGCGGGACATCGAATGGGGTGGGCGCGAGCGCCGCGAGGTTTTTTTCGCGAATCGCGCGACCACCAGTGGCGAGAAAGGGTCCGCCGGCTTCAAGGGACGAGACGTTTTGCTGGTAGATGCGGTGCTGGAAAGCGGCGTGACGCAGGAGTTTCTGCTGCGGCGGATCGGCGAAAGCAAGCCAAGGTCGCTGCGGATGGCGGTGCTGCTGGACAAGGTTTCCAAGCGGCACGTGCAGCTGGAGCCCGATTACTTTGGGTTCCGGACCGCATCTAACCTAGTGTGGTCTGGATACGGTCTGGCAGAGATGAACGGGCTGGGGAGAAACGGGAGAGCCCTGGTGAGCAGCAAAGGGCCGCGAAAGATCGCCGGTAAGAAAGCGAAGAGCTAGCGCTAGGAGCGCATCGAGTTTTTGAAGTTCGGGTCAGGGGCTGGATTGTGAGGGCAATGTGAATTCGACGGCAAAAACAATATTGTTCTGGATCTCGATCGTGTTTCTGGGCGTGATGCTCTGGAAACTCGTATCGGCAAACGGACAGCAAGCGCGGGAAGACACCCCGAGCTACAGCGAGTTCATGGCCAAAGTGGATGAGGGCGACGTCAAGGAAGTGACGATGTACCTCTCGCCGAACAGCTATGAATTGCAGGGCGAATACGTGCGGCCGGCGAACCACAAGTTTCGGGTGACGATTCCCAAGGAAAACGCTCCCGCAATCACCAAGACCCTGCAAGACAAGGCAGTGCAGCTGAGCGTAAAAGAAGTGCGAAGCAGCGACTGGGTTTTGATTCTGCTGAATGCCCTGCCCTTACTCTTGCTGGCCGGGTTTGTGTTCTTCCTGATGCGGCAGATGCAGGCGGGCGGAAACAAGGCGCTGAGCTTCGGGAAGTCGCGGGCCCGATTGCTTTCGGCGCAGCAGAAGAAAGCCACTTTTAAGGATGTTGCGGGCAGCGACGAGGCCAAGGAAGAGCTGCAGGAAATCATCGAATTCTTGAAGGACCCGCAGAAATTCCAGAAGCTGGGCGGGCGCATTCCCAAGGGCGTGCTGCTCGTCGGACCCCCGGGAACGGGCAAGACCCTGCTGGCGCGCGCGATTGCGGGCGAAGCGAACGTGCCGTTTTTCTCGATTTCCGGGTCGGACTTCGTGGAGATGTTCGTGGGCGTGGGCGCCAGCCGCGTGCGGGACCTTTTTGAGCAGGGCAAGAAGAACGCGCCTTGCATCATCTTCATAGACGAAATTGACGCGGTCGGCCGGCACCGTGGAGCGGGCCTTGGCGGCGGCCACGACGAGCGCGAACAGACGTTGAACGCGTTGCTCGTGGAAATGGACGGGTTCGAGTCGAACGAAGGTGTGATCCTGATCGCCGCGACCAACCGGCCCGACGTGCTCGACCCGGCGCTGCTGCGGCCGGGGCGTTTTGACCGCCGCGTGGTAGTGGCGCGTCCCGACGTGAAGGGCCGCGAAGAAATCCTGCGCGTGCACACACGGAAGGTGCCTCTCTCGGACGACGTGGATCTTTCGATCATCGCGCGCGGCACACCGGGCTTTTCCGGCGCCGATTTGGCGAACCTGGTGAACGAAGCGGCGCTCTGGGCGGCACGGCAGAACCGCAAGTTCGTGATGATGGACGATTTCGAGATGTCCAAGGACAAGGTATTGATGGGCGTGGAGCGCAAGTCCATGATCCTGTCCGACGAAGAGAAGAAGAACACCGCGTATCACGAAGCGGGCCACGCGCTGGTGGCGGCGATGACGCCAGGCACGGATCCGGTGCACAAGGTGACCATTATTCCGCGCGGCATGGCGCTTGGGCTGACCATGCAGTTGCCCGAAGCGGACAAGCACACCTACACCAAGGAATACCTGGAAGGCATGCTGGCCGTGCTGATGGGCGGCCGCACCGCGGAAGAGATTTTCCTGGGCCACATCACCACGGGCGCCGGCAACGACATCGAACGCGCCACCGATATCGCGCGCAACATGGTTTGCGAGTGGGGCATGAGCGAACTCGGCCCGCTGGCGTTTGGCAAGAAGGAAGAAGCCATTTTCCTGGGCCGCGAGATCGCGCAGCACCGCGACTTCAGTGAAGATACTGCGCTACAGATCGACCGCGAAGTGAAGCGGATTGTGAGCGCGGGCTACGAGAACGCGAAGCGCATTCTCAGCACCCACAAGGAGACGCTGGACCGCGTCGCGCAGGCGCTGCTGGAGCGCGAAGTGCTCGATGCCAATGAAGTGAAGTTGCTGTTGGAAGGCAAGCCGCTGCCGGAAAAGCCGCGGACGCCTCCCACGACGCCTCCGACCGCATCGGCTCCCGCGGCGGACCCCAAGGTGGTCCGGCCGGAGATGCGCCCGGCGCCGGGATTCACACATGGGGATTCGCCAGCAAAGGCCTAGGGCACTTTTCAATTTTACGTATTCGGTTCTCAGTCAAGAAACAGAAACGCCGCCCGTTTGGGCGGCGTTTCTGTTGGTGAAGAGAGCACGATCCGGCGTTCTGTTGCTTCAGGTTTTTTATCTTCGCTATTTCCTTCAGTACCTTTGCCTCCGCTTCGTCGCTGGGCGTACAATACGCACATGGGACGCAAAGACGGCGAAAATCTGAACGTGGTTTGCCCGTGCTGCCAGGCAAAGCTGGTGATCGACCCGATTTTTGGGGCCGTGCTTTCGCATGAGGCACACGCAAAGCCGGGTCCGGACGTGGACCTGACGCAAGCGCACAACATCCTGGAACAGCAGAAGAAGAACCGCGAGGACAAGTTCGCCGATTCGTTTTTCCAGGAAACGCACAAGGAAGACATCCTGACGAAAAAATTCGAAGAGGCGATGAAGAAGGCGAAAGACGCGCCGGCGGGCAAACCGATCCGGGATTTTGACCTGGATTGATTCCATTCACGAACGAAAAAACGTGTGTCGCCCCTCCGGGGCCGCCGCGTTGGTTGTATTGACCCAGCACTTGCGCGCTGGGCTAGCTTGTTTCGCGCCTCTGGCGCTCGTTTGCCTCACCCTTTCAGCGACCACCCGCGATAGACTTGCTTCAATGAAATCCCGCAAAATTTATCACCTGAAGGTCGGAAAGCGGACGCTGGTACTGGGCGAACGCACGCTGGTGATGGGTGTGTTGAACGTGACTCCGGACAGCTTCTCGGATGGGGGAAAGTTTTTCCGCGTTGCGGATGCGGTGAAAGCCGCGCTGGCCATGGAGCGGGCGGGGGCCGACCTTCTGGACATTGGCGCGGAGTCCACACGGCCGGGATCCAAGGGAATTTCGGTTGCGGAGGAATTGGGCAGGCTGCTGCCGGTACTGGAAGCGCTCCACAAACGGCTGAGGATTCCGATTTCCGTGGACACGCAGAAGGCCAGCGTGGCGACAATGGCGCTGGGAGCGGGCGCGGCGATATTGAACGATATTTCGGGACTGAAGAATGATCCCCGCATTGCGGAAGTCGCCGCGCGATTCGGCGCGCCGCTGATCCTGATGCACATGCGGGGGACGCCGCGGACCATGCAGAAGTCGCCGTTCGCCAAGAATGTGATGCGCGAAGTAATTGGAGAACTGCGGAAGTCGCTGGTGATGGCGCGGCGGGCGGGCGTACGAAAATCGCAGCTCATCGTCGATCCTGGCGTCGGGTTTGGCAAAAGCTTCGCGCAAAACTACGAGTTGCTGGCCCGGTTGCCGGAAATCGCAAAGATCGGCTATCCGGTGCTGGTTGGCACGTCGCGTAAGGGGTTTTTGGGAGCCACCCTGGCGCGCGGCGGAAAGCCTCTACCGCCCGAACAGCGCCTCTGGGGGACAGCTGCCAGCGTGACGGCCAGCATACTGAATGGCGCGCATATCGTGCGTGTCCACGATGTGGAAGAGATGGCGCAGGTGGCGAAAGTGGCGGATTGCGTTTTGCATTCCAAGCTGCGGCCCTAATGTCACGCCGGCGGCCCTTTGATTTGGATATAATCGCCGCGACAATTTTTATTGCGAGGAAACACCGCATGCGAATCCGATCGATTTTCTTTGCTTCCTTACTTCCTTTCCTCGTTGCTTTCACTTCCTTCGCGCAACTGCCGCCCGTGAAGACGGCACCATTGCGGGCCGGGCAGATGACGCAGGGCGCGGCAGGGTGTTCGGCGACGGAAGCTTCGTCGTGCGCCCAGGCGGCGGCAAAGATTACTCCGATCATAATGGGTGAATCGCCGCTGGAGGCGAATCTGCGGCGGCTGACGGATGGCATCGGTGGGCGCGTGACCGGTTCGCCGGAAATGGCGAAAGCCGTGGAATGGGGCGTGGCGGGATTCCGCGCCGCCGGCGTGGATGTGCACACGGAAAAGTACACCATTCCGGTCACGTGGAGAGAAGGAACGACGCGCCTGGAGGTGACCGGCCCGGAGACTTTTCCGGTGTCGCTCGTGTCCTTGGGTCTTTCGCCGGCAACGCCGCCGGGCGGGCTGGAAGGCCCGCTGGTGAACATCGGCGAGGGCAGCGAGGCGGATTTTGCGCACGCAGGGGGCGCCGTGAAAGCCGCGATCTTGATCGTGCATACCGAGGTCAGCTACACGTGGAACGATCTCTTTAACGAGTACAGAAAGCCGCCGGCGGTGATTGCGCGCGCGTTGCAGGGAGGCGCGCTGGCGATTCTCTGGACAGGGGAGCGCGAGCGGAAGCTGCTCTACCGGCACACCAATTCTCCGGACGGCTCGCTGGAAAAAATTCCGCAGGCGGTGGTAGCGCGCGAAGACGGGTTGCGGCTGGAGCGCGCGGCGCTTTCCTATCCCGGGAAAATGCGCGTGCGGCTGACGATGCCGAACCAGATCGGCGGCCCGGCGGAGCAGGAAAACGTGGTCGGAGAGATTCGCGGGCACGAAAAGCCCGACGAGATTGTGGTGCTGGGCGCGCACCTGGATTCCTGGGAACTCGGCACCGGCGCGTTGGACAACGGGTGCAACGCGGCGCTGGTGGTCGAGGCGGCGCGAGCCATCAAGGCAAGCGGGCTGCTGCCGCGGCGCACGATCCGGTTCATTTTGTTCAGCGGCGAAGAAGAGGGGCTACTGGGTTCGTGGGCGTACGTGAGAGAGCACCGCGCCGAAATGGACAAGTACCGCGGAGTGGTAATTTTCGATTCGGGGATCGGACGCGTGACGGGCTTTTCGCTTGGCGGGCGCCGCGATATTGAGCCGGCGGTGCGCGAAATCTTAAGGCCGTTCGCGGGCTGGGGCGTGGATGACCTCACGTACGACGCGAGCTGGGGAACAGATCATTTCGATTTTATGTTGGAGGGCGTGCCGAACCTGGTGGCGAATCAAGAAGTGGCGAATTATCTGCAGAATTATCACGCGGCTTCGGACACGTTCGACAAGGTGGATATCCGGGAATTGAAGTTGAATACGGTGATTGCGGCGACGACAGCGTGGGGCATCGCGGATCACGCGGAGCCCATCGGGCCGCGCCTCTCGCGGGCGGAGATCGAAAAGGTCCTGCGGGATTCGGGTCTGGAGCAGGATTTGAAAACGCAAGGGCTCTGGACGGATTGGGAAAGCGGCAAGCGTGGAAGGAAGCCGTGAGGCCGTTGGGATAATCGCACAGCGTTAGGGCGCCTGGGCCCGGCCAGCACAGCGGCGCCGTGTGCTGAATGGAAAATTCCGGCGCACTCGCGAGCGAGTGCCAAGCTGTTCACGATATAATTATGTAGTGAGGCCTAATCCAACAAAAAACCGGGGGGTCGAAGGGGACCGCCCTGTGGGGGCGTTCAAGATTCTGGCGCTGGACTACGGCCGGACCAAGATCGGGATGGCTGTGGCCGACAGCGAAGTAGGCATCGCGCAGCCTTACAACACGCTGCAGCGTATCAATCGCAATGAAGATATGCGGAGGTTGCGCGAACTGGCCGGAGAATTGAGAGTGCGCCAGATCCTCGTGGGACTTCCCTTGCGGCTCGACGGGACGAGCGGCGAAATGGCCGAAGAAGCGGCACGCTTTGCGCAGCGCGTGCGCAAGCAGGTAGGCGTACCGGTAGAAATGGTCGACGAACGGCTGACCAGCTGGGAAGCCGAACGCATCTTGGAAGAGGAGCTTGGCCGGCGCATCACCCACGAAGACGTGCACGGCAAACGCAAGTCGATTCGCGCGGCGGATGGGAAGTACACCGTGGACGCCGTTGCGGCGATGGTGATTTTGCGGGAATTTCTGGCGCGGACCGCCCTGCCCAAAGGGAGGCCTTGACGTGAAGATCTTTGCCGCCCTGCTGCTGATCGCCGCGCTGGCCGCCGGAGCCGCGGCCGGCTACTTGTGGTACTCCATCGAAAAACCTTATGGAGCTATTTCTTCGAGCGGGGTGTACGTGACTATCCCGCACGGCGCTTCGGGGCGCACGGCGGGGCGCCTGCTCGAACAAGGCGGCGTGATTCGCAGCGCGTTGGCTTTTGAGATCTACGCTCGGCGCCATCCGAAACGCACGCTGGAAGCTGGGGACTATTTCTTCGATCATCCCGTGAGCGGAAGGGACGTCTTTTGGAAGCTGGCTAACGGCGACATATTTGAGCGGCAATTCACGGTGCGCGAAGGCGAAACGATGTACGACATCGCCCACGATCTGGAAGCCGAGAAGTTTATCTCCTCGGACGATTTTCTGAGGGCTGCCGAGGATCCCAGCCAAATTAAGGATCTCTTCCCCGAAGCAAAGACTCTGGAAGGGTTCTTGTATCCGGCGACGTACAAGCTGCCAAGGCACGTCAAGCCGGCCGAGTTAACGGAAATGATGGTGCGAAAATTTCGGGAAGCCCTGACGCGCCTTTCGCCGGTGCCCCCGGACAGCAGCGATCCACCGCCACCGCTCGGCTCGGTGGTAACGCTGGCGTCGCTGGTGGAACGCGAAACTCCGAAACCCGAAGAGCGGCCACTGGTGGCCGGCGTGTTCACGAACCGGCTGGCCAAACACATGCTGCTGCAATGCGACCCGACAGTGATCTACGCTCTGCAACAGGACGGCCAATACCACGGCACGCTGATGCTGAAGGATCTGCGAATTGATTCGCCATACAATACGTATGTCTATAAGGGGCTGCCGCCGGGGCCGATCGGCAATCCGGGCGAAGTGGCGCTGGAGGCCGCCATGCACCCGGCCGAAACGACGTACCTTTATTTCGTGGCCAACACCCAGGGAGGACATTTTTTCTCTTCCACGCTGGAAGAACACAACAAAAATGTGGCCAAATATCACCGGTTGCTGAACGGCGAGCCCGCGGAGCCTCCGCCGGTTGAGGCGCATCATACTCATACGAACCGGAAATCGCGCAAAGGCAAATAATGAGCGAGACGCAGCGGCACAAAAGGGAACTGATTCTGGACGCGGCGCGGGAAATTGGCGCGCAGAACTGGTCCGTGGCGGAAATTGACCAATTGCGCCGGAAGCTCCTGGCGGATTTCGGCGAAGCGGGAAAAACGGGAAACGAGTACATCGCCGAAGTGCTGAAGGGCGCGGGCTGGAAGATCCAATTGACGGAGCGCGAGGAAGCGGAAGAGCGCTTCGAGGAAGAGTTCGAGGATATCCTGCATTTCCGGACGCTCCAGGACGCGGAAGTGAGCCTGACGCGGCTGGACGAACTGCTCCGCAGATTCCAGGCGCATGGAGAAAAGGCCGCGGTGGGCCGGGTGCTGGAAATCGCCCGCTTGGGGAAGCGCCGCGCGGAAATGATTTCGCACAATCGCAAGGTGGACGACGCCAAACGCCGCGAGAAACGCGAGATTGCCGAGTGGTTCCGTATCTGGCTGGAGACGCCGGACGCATTTTTTGGCTGGTTGGACGTGCGTAAAGGCTCGCCGGAATTCCGGGCGGCGTTCGGCGAAATCGAGGAAGAGTAAACTTGCCAACGGAAAACGACCTGCCGGACCTCCCGCCGTATTCCCTGGACGTACAAGCCATGGACCTGGGCGCGGAAACCAAAGCCGTGGGGCTGGAGTTGATTGAAACCGAGAGCCGTGAACCGCTGCAGGGCGAGGAAGCGGCGGTGATCTGGGCCGCTGCGTTTCCGGCGCTGGCGAACCAAGAAGCTTGGGTGCTGGATTTTTTCAGCCACCTGGACCGCGTGCGGGAATATTGCAAGAACCATGAAGTGGAATTCCGCGACGCAGCTGGTCGCTGCATCGTGATTCCGCAACCCCCGGCAAGCAAATTGCGCGAACTTGTGGGACGGTTTGCACCGGAAACGTTTGGAGTGCGCTGCGGCGCCGCGGCGCAAGCAGCGGATGCAGAGTTGGAAGGTGAGCTTTCGCAGCGCGGCCTGGATGCCTATCAAGCCGCGTACAAGCGATACACCTATTGCGGCATCTGCGAACCGGCGGATGGCTGGGTGACGCTACTCAGCGAGACGCTGTGGGCGAGCGAGATCATCCGGCGCGTGCGGCCGGCGCTGAAAGAGTTCGACGTGCACATCGCACGACCGCAATAGAGACGCGTTTGACGCCTGTTCCAATGGTTGCTAGATTGCATATAACAGCAAAAAGAGACGGATTTTACGGATGAAACTCGGCTGGAAGCGCATGGTTTTGCTGACAGTGTCGGCGGCGGCCTGCGGTTGCGGCCACGCGGTCACGAAGACCACGCAGGTGCCGGTGGCGGAACGTCCGGTGGCGAAGGAGGCCAGCAAGGAAGAATTGCTGGATCGCTACAACGCGTTCGCAAACGGCCTGCAGACCATTGACGCGACACTGGAACTCAAGCCGACGGCCGGATCGAAATACAGCGGTGTGATTGACGAGTATCACGATGTGAAGGCGTTCTTGCTGGCTTCGCGGCCCTACAACGTGCGCATGGTCGGGCAAGTGCCGGTGGTGGGCAAAACGGTTTTCGACATGGCCAGCGACGCGCAGAATTTCGAAGTGTATATCCCTTCGAAGAACAAGTTCCTGATCGGGCCTGTGTCGCTGGAAAGGCCGGGCAGCAAGCCGATCGAAAATATGCGGCCGCAGCATCTGCTGGAAGCCGTGCTATGGCCGGAAGTGCGCAAAGAAGAAGTGGTCCTGATCGAGGAGTCCAACGACGAAAACGCGAGATATTACGTGCTGACGGTGCTGCGTGGAGGATACCAGACGGAAATTTTGCGCAAGATCTGGTTCGACAGGGCGGACTTGCGCGTCGTGCGGATTGAAACCTATGGGCCGAAGGGTGTATTGCTCTCTGACGTGCACTACAGCAACTGGCAGCCCGTGGCACCCGAAAGCACCACGGAATATCCGATGCAGATTCAGATTGACCGGACGCACGACGAATACCGGCTAGACCTGGCCATTAGGAAAATCACCCTGAACGAGGCACTGACGCCCGAGCAGTTCAAGCTCGAGCCGCCACCGGGAGTGGAGATTGTGCACGTGGGCGAAAATGCCGAAGGGAAACAGCCATGATGGGTCAGTTCGTGTGGCGTAACCTGTTTCATCGGCCCGTGCGCACATTGATCGGGATGCTGGCCATCGCCGTGGAAGTAATGCTGGTGATTACGATCGTCGGCCTGACCTCCGGGATGTTGCAGGAAACGGCCAAGCGCATCGAGGGAATCGGCGCGGACATCATGGTGCAGCCAAACTCATCAACGATGTTCATCGGATTTACCGGCGCGCCGATGCCCATCAAGATTGCGGACAAGATAGCGGAGCTCAAGTACGTGCAGTACGTCACCCCGGCGCTTCTGCAGTTCAACACCGCGGGCGGCGTGGAGACCATCTGGGGCATCGATCCGATCAGTTTCCGCCAGGTTTCCAACGGCTTCGTCTTCCTGCAGGGCCACGGCCTGCAAGGCCCGGACGACATGCTGGTTGACGACTGGCAGGCGAAGGCGAAGCACGTAAAGGTAGGGGACACCTACACGGTGTTGAATCACGCCTGGAAAGTGGTCGGCATTGTGGAGCACGGTAAGGCCGGACGAATTTTCGTGCCCATCACGACGCTTCAGGAGTTGGTGGGCGCGCACGACAAGGCGACGATCTTCCTTGTGAAGTGCACGCGCGCGGAACACACCGCCGATGTCATGGAGGAGATCAAGCAAATCCTGCCGAGTAACAAAGTGCAGCCGGTGAAGGAATACATGTCCCTGATGACCTCGACGAACATTCCCGCGCTGCAGACATTTATTAATTCCATCATCGCCCTCGCGGTTTCGATCGGCTTGCTGGTGATTTTCCTCTCGATGTACACGACGGTGCTGGAACGGACCCGGGACATTGGCGTGCTAAAATCATTGGGAGCCAGCAAATTCATGATAGTGCGCGCCCTCCTGGCGGAAACCACGCTGCTCTGCTTCCTGGGAATTCTTTCGGGAGTCGGGCTCAGCTACACGGTGCGTGCCGCCTTTCTGAAACTTTTTCCGACGCTCTCGATTTTGATTACTCCCGGATGGGTTTTGCGCGCGGCTTTGATCGCCATTCTGGGCGCGCTGGTCGGCGCCAGCTATCCCGCGTGGCAGGCCAGCCGGAAAGACGCCGTGGAAGCGCTCGCATACGATTAAGGGCACAGCGGAAACTAGGCAGAGATGGGAATCACAGTTACAATACGAACGAATTCCGCGGAAAATACGGAGTCGGAAATAAAGACATTGGAGCCGATACTCAAGGTCGAGAACGTCTGGAAGCTCTATCATGCCGGCAAAGTGGAAGTGCCGGCGCTGCGCGGCGTGAATCTCGACGTCCTTCCCGGCGAAGCGGTGGCCGTCATGGGGCCGTCCGGCTGCGGAAAATCCTCGCTCCTGTACGTAATTGGCGGGCTGGCGAAGGCCTCGCGCGGCAGGGTGCTGGTGGACGGCAACGACCTGGTGACCATGACCGACGCGGAGCGCACCAAACTGCGGCGCAGCAAGATCGGCTTTGTCTTCCAGCGCTTCAATCTTTTGCCGGCGCTGACCGCCAAGGGAAACATCGCCATCGCACAATACATTCACGGGGACGGCTTTGATCCCCACCGTTTTGAAGTCGTCACGAAAATGCTGGGGCTGGATGGCCGCTTGAATCACCGGCCCGCGGAAATGTCCGGCGGCGAGCAGCAGCGGGTGGCCATCGCGCGGGCGATCATCAACGAGCCGAAAATTCTCCTGGCCGACGAGCCGACCGGCAACCTGGACACAAAGAACTCCGAAATCGTGCTGGAGATGTTGCGGCGCCTGAACAAGGACCTGGGGCAGACGATCGTGATGATTACACACAACCCCGAAGCGACCACCTATTTCGACCGTGTCGTCCACATGCGCGACGGCGTAATAGTCGACGGCATCCCAGCAGACTGAGCCATGGCAGGCATTGGGCAAATCCTGAATCGCATGTTCTTCTGGTCGTACGAGCGCGGCTCGTGGCAATACGACGTCGCGGTGGCGCTGATCCTCATGTTCGTGTTTACTCCCAAGAGCTGGTTTCACGACCAACCCCAGGTGGGCTTGCCGGTAAGCTCCGCTCAGGTGGAGCTTCTCCGGCAATCGGGAGAGACGCAACTCTACAAGATCGATTCCCGCGTCCTCGCGCCGCCGGAGCGCACTCCCTCGCTCCAGAACGACCTTCACAATGTGCTCCAAAAGGCCGGCCAGGGACTGCAGGACGGCCGCTTCTCCATCGGAAAAATCGAGGCCTTGCGTGACGACCAGGGCAACGTGATTGCCTACCAGGTGGAAATCAAGCACTAAATCGGTCGCGCGCCGAAGGCTGCATGGGAGTCGGCGGGGGCCGCCTTATGCTACGATTTCAAAGGGTACCCACCCTCATTCGAAATCGAGGAAGCTTTGAGACGAACCGCCCTCTTCGCACTGACCATACTGCTTGGATTACCCGGAAGTGCCTTCGCCGCCAGAAATCGCCAAAGCCCGGCTAAAATGTCGCAGGAATATGTCCTGAGCATGATGGATCGCTCGGCGCAGGATTTTCGCAGCCTGACGGCCGCGCTCGAACATGTCACCTATACCGCGCTGGTAAAAGATACCTCTACGGAATCCGGCGAAATTTATGTGCGCAAGGACTCCAAGATGCGCATTGATTTCATCAATCCGGATCCGCGCACGATCCTGCGCAACGGCGACAACCTTTATATCTACACGCCGAAGATCAATCGCGTGGAACAATACAACATCGGGAAAAACCGCGCGCTGGCGGACGAGTATCTGGCGCTGGGGTTCGGCACCCGAATGGAAAGCCTGAAAAAGAATTACGAAGTTTCCGTGGCCGGTGAAGAGGAATTGGACGGCCAAAAAATGGCCGTGGTGGACCTGGTGCCGAAGTCGGACGAAGTGCGCAGGCAGATCACCAAGATCCGCATGTGGGTCGATGAAGCGTCGTGGCTACCCGTTCAGCAGAAGTTCTTCGAGGCCGGTTCGGGCGATTACTTTTTGTCGCGTTACCGCAAAGTGATGAAGAACCTGAAAATTGGGGACGGAAAGTTCAAGCCCGATTGGCCGAAGGGCACGAAGATCGAGAAGCCGCACGAGTAGAAGTTCCCGCCCCTTATTGTTTTTCCCGACGATTGCGATGGGCAACGCTGGGACCGGAAGATGGCAGCTATGCGGGCGCGGTTTCGCGCTGCAGAAGCTTTTCCTTGCGCTGCAGGCCCCAGCGGTATCCCGCCAGCGCGCCACCCTTGCGAATCACGCGATGGCAGGGCACCACGATGGATGTGGGATTCGTGGCGCAGGCGCGCGCGACGGCGCGAACAGAGTTCGGCTTCCCTAGCGCACGAGCGATCTGCGTATAGGTACGTGTGACGCCGCGTGGAATTTTCTGCAGTTCCTGCCAGACGCGGCGCTGGAAAGCCGTGGCTCGCACGTCGAGGGGTAGGTCCGTGCTGGGCGGCTGCCCTTCGATGCGGCTGAGAATCTCTTTCAGCCAACCCGGCTTGGAATCGTGCGATCGCGAAATCTCCGCGCGGGGATATTCTTTCTGCAGCGCCAAAACCAGCCCGCGCTCATCATCGCCGAGGTACACGGCAGAGACGCCCCTGTCCGTGCCAGCCACGAGAACCTTGCCCAGCGAGCTGGGCGCCACCGTGTAGTTGATTTTCATGCCTACCCCTCCCTTTCGATACGAAGCTGGAGTCATCCCCAAATTCGCGTTGGTTTTTTCGTAAACGCGGCTGGGCGAGCCATAACCGCATTCGTAAAGCGCGTCTGCGATCTCCGCTCCCTCGCGGAGCAGCATTTTGAATTTTGCGAGGCGCGCGGCATGGGCGAATTCACGAGGAGACAAACCGGTCAAGCGGCGAAAAGCGCGGCGCAGCTTGGCGGGAGATGAATGGAGCTGGGCCGCGATGGAATCCAACCGTGCGTCATCCGGCTCATTTGCCGCGCCCAGGAGTCTGGCTGCGGACTTAACGAGCGAGAGAGACTCCTGCGGTTGCCGCGGACGGCAGCGGCGGCAGGGGCGATAGCCGCTTCGTTCGGCATCCTGTGACGTGCGGAAAAACACAGCATTTTCCCGGCGTGGCCGGCGGGCCGGGCAGGTGGGCCGGCAATAGATGTGCGTTGAGCGCACGGCGAAGAAAAACTTGCCTTCGGCGCGGGGGTCGCGCTGCAGCGTAGCCTTCCAGAACTCTGCAGCGGCCCGCGGCGAGATTTTTTGGGTGGGAACGAAACTAGCCTCAGAAATCATGCGCCAAGACTACCGGAGCCAACAATCGCAATCTATCCGAATTGTACCTTCAAAATGAGGACGGGTTCCAGGCGGCGAGCGTTGCGGCGAAGTGGATCGGCACTCAGCTAAGCGGCGGGAGTCCCACTTGCAGGACCAATTTTCGAAATGCGGGGTCGCCATGCAGCGACTGGAAATCGCGGTCCACACGGAGGGCCACGTCATTGGGCTCGTGGCGTTGGACGGAGAGTTGAAGCAGGGCCAGCGCCTTTTGCCGGCCGCCAAGGAGGCAGTAGGTGGTGGCAAGCTCATAGGCGTTAATTCTTCGGGCGGCATACAGGCGCTGCTGGGCATGCAAGATCGCCCGAAACATTCCCGCGTTGCCGGCCGCGGTGAAGCCTCGTTCGCCGGCTTCGGCAACCGCAAGTCGATCGGAGTCGTGAAGAAGTTGCGCGCATTTTCTGGATTCCAGGAGATAGCTGGCGGAATCCGAGGTGGCAAGGGCAATCACGGCAAGGTAGCTTTGCGGAGAGAGAAAGTCGGGCGCGGACGACTCGAGCTGATGCAAGAGAGTGAGCGCCTCTTCCTTGCGACCGGCCAGAAAGAGGACCAAGCCTTTGTCGGCCAGGATGGCGGAAGAGCTAGGATCAAGGTCGCGGGCTTTTTCGATTTCGGCGAGCGAGTCGTCCGAACGTCCGAGGACCATCAAGAAAGTGGCGTAGCAGTGGTGCCCAACGATCGAGTTCGGATCCAGCGCGATGGCCCGTTGAAACTCGCGTTCTGCGGCGGCAACGTCCCAGGACCAGTAAAAATCGGCAAAGGCGAGCGAGTTGTGAGCTTCAGCGAGAGAGTCGTCCAGGCTGATGGCACGCTGGGCCGCAGCAATGGCTCTCGGATAGGCTTCTTTGGCCGGCATTGGGGTGTATTCGCGGAGGAGGTTGTAGCAGTTGGGCAGCCCAACATAGGGGGGGCGTAGTTGGGATCGTGGACGATGGCTTGCGTGAAATCGTCGACCGCATCACGAAGGTCTTCAGGCGTTCGCTTGTTCCAGTGATACATGCCTTGAAGATAAAACTCCTGCGCTTCGTGGCTGGCGGCTGGCCGGAGGGCGAGAGGCGCGTTCATGGTAGGAGTCTTGCGCGAAGCAAAAAGCTGCCGGTACGCCGAAGGCGTTGCGGCCAACAGAAACAGACCAGTGAAAATGAGGAGCGCGATCCCGAGCTTGCGGGGAGCCTTCCATGGACAGGGAAGGGGGGACGATGGTTCCGCCGGGAAGGAGGCTGGTCCGGCGGACAGGTTCCGAGGTTGATTCTCCGGCTCGAGGACTTCCGCTGTTCTGAGCCACTGGGCAAGTTCGTGGGTATACGCATAGACGCTGGAACGGCCCGCGCCGGGAACACGGTGGACGGGAAGCCCCCTTTCCATTTCCCAACGCCGCACGGTGCGCTCGTCGGGCTCGAAAAACGCCCCGATGGCCTTCCGGGAGTTTATTCTCCGGTTGGAGAGAAGCGGTTCGGAAGGGTTTTGGTTCTGAAGCGAATCCATATCGAGCGACTCTTGATCACGGAGTAGACGGCTGGATGCCCACCGATGCACATGCGCCTGAAACGACAGTCTCGGACTCTGCCGAAACCCGCGGAATACGTCAAAAACAGGGGCCCAAACGAGGGAGTGTACGATGGCAGATAATACCGCAGAACGAACCCAAGAGACATCGGCGTAGCGGTGATGCGCTCGAGAGAGGAAACAAAGCCCGCGCACAAATCGGGAGGCGGCTTGCCTATTGTGCACAAACGAGTTCCCTTCCTGCGCCTGGAGATTGCCAAGAGTTGGGGCCGAAGCCACGAGTTCCGGCGGTGTTTCAACGTTTTGGGCGCGGGCATGAACGGACAGGGACAGACATCTCAGGACGCGAGGGGTCTCGCTAGTCTTCCCGGAGTTGAGCGCCTCATTTCGGACCTGTAACCTGCAGTTTCCGGTGGCCGAGTTTTGCGCCTGGGCTCGAGACAGTAGCTTCGCGCAAGGCTCACCGGCTACGTCTGGTCCGTGCAAATCCTGGAAGCGCGGGCGAGCCGGAAGATAGAAAAAGCAGAACTGGAGGAGGGCAAATGGGAGGTTCGGTGGCGAGGTATGCCGCAGTCATTGCGATGGTGCTTGGTGGCAGGGTCCCTGTTTTGGCCGCCTCAAGCGGCGGCGAATACGTACATGTTTACGAATACTGCTCTCGATCCGACGAGCGGGACGTGCGGTACACCTGGCAATTGCTTATTCATTATCGCGTTCGACACGGGTATCACGTTGAATTCGGGGGACGTGGTCAATCTGGATGTGACTTTCACGTCGCCCTTTTCGGTGCCGGGCGCAACGGGACAGAGCGCCATCTATGGGGCAGTCCTGGACACCAACTACTTCAACTGCGCGGAGGGGCTTCCAAGCTGCGCTCCGTTGCTGTCGGATAGCTCCGTTTCGACCGAGACGCTTCCGGGATACAGCGGGCCTTCCATTACGACGGGCAATAACTTTGCGGAACCAGGCTTTTATGTGGCGTATTCCTATGTGCTGGGACCAAACGGGGGATTCAGTGTGACCGGATTCGACGCCACCTTTGCGATCCAGAATTCGGACCCGTCACCGATTGAAGCCGTAGCCGTCGAGAGCCAGGACATTGACGCGCCGGAACCGGGCACCATCGCCCTCACTTTCGCCGGACTGGGCTTCTTATTCGTGATGCGCAAGCGGTTTCTGGCGAGCGCCGGCCAACTCGCGTAGGGCAAGGGCGTCTCGCTTCGAAAACTAACGGGAGTCAGGCTTCGCCGGGGACAGGGACGGCTTCTTCTTCCACCGGGGCAGGTGGCTGGTGCGGCGCCGTGATGACGAGCAGCACCGCGGCGAGGATGGTGCCGCTAGCGAGCAGCGTTCGCAGAGTGAGCGGTTCGCCAACCAGCAACCAGCCCAGGAACAACGCCACCATTGGATTCACGAAGGCGTAGGTTGCCACGCGCGTCGCGGTGCTGTGGCGCAAGATATACACGTAGGCCGAAAAGCCGATCGCGGAGCCAAACACCACCAGGTAGGCAACCGCGAGCCAGGAATGCAGCGAGACCCGGCTGGGATGGAAGTCCCGCAGTTGTCCTGTGCACAGCGCCACGATCCAGAGGCCTGCTCCCCCGGCTAGCGACTGCATGCCCACGCCAAGCTGCGCGGAATGCGGCAGCGGGTGATGCCGCGAATAGATGGAGCCCGCCGCCCACGCCAGCGAACCCAGCATCAGCACGACCGCCCCGACCGGATTGATTCGCGCCGATCCCGCAAGGTGCGCGGGTCCCACCAATAGGGCGATACCCAGAAAACCCAAAGCAAAGCCCGCCAGCACCTGGGGAGAAGGCCGCACGCCGCCCGGACGCAACCAATCCAACGTCACCATCCAGAGGGAAACCGTGGCGACGATAAGCGCGGTGATGCCCGTGGGCAATCGGGTTTCCGCCCAGCAGACCGCCCCATTCCCGCAGAGCAGGAGCAGCAGACCGGTGAGAATCGCTGTACCCCATTGTGGCAGCGTCGGCTTTTCCTTCGTCACGATCCGGAAAAACGGGAAGAAGAGCAACCCCATGGTCGTATGACGCATTGCGGATAAAACGAATGGCGGAAACGACTGCAAGCCGATGCGGATAAAGAGGAACGTAGAGCCCCAAAGAAGATAGACTGCGGAAAAGCAGATTAATAGCAAAGTGGGCGATCCGCCGGGGTTCAAATGTGCGGGACTTGCGATGGGAACTGAAGAAGTTGGCTGTGAGCGCATCAAAGGGTCAAAAAGCAAAGATAGCTTGAAATGGTCGGCAAGAGAGCGGCCATTTTGGAGCATTTCGGAAAATGGCGAAGAAGGGTCGAAAATTCCGCCGGAATAGAATCGAGTACTAGTCCGAAGTGTTTCAGTTTAGGGCACTTCGAGAGTTTTCCTCAGGTTGACACTTCCTCCGCAAGATGGCATTTTGGCAGCCCAACTTCCTGTTGGGGCAAGTGTCCAGCAAGACCAAGTAATGGGACGTACGTGGTGTAGGGCTGTCTACCTTCATCTCTCTGAGGGGTGAGATGAGCGCTGGTAATCACGCGTTAGCTTGGGACAATTTTCCAGCAAGAAAGGAAGGAACGGCTGAGAGGGCCGCTGCTCCCGCGCCTGTACCGGCGCTCCCGGAACCGCCCGCTCCGCTGCGAACGCCTGCCCTGCGGGTGATGCCACTTTTGCGAGTGCCTCAGCCGCGACGCTTCGTTCGAGTCCCTACCCATGCCGTGGGAGTGCACCAGGAACAGCGGGAATGTCCACGCGCTGCCCTGAAGCTGCCCCTGAAGCTGCGCAGCGTGAATAGCGTCCTGGAAGAGTACCCGGTCACCCTGGTCACCCGGGACATCAGTTCTTCAGGCGTTTTTTTCCTCTGCCCCAAGCCGCTAACAACAGATGCGGAAATCGAACTGGACATCGTGCTGGTCAGCCGGCCGCTCGGCTACGGAAACGTGGTGGTCTCCTCCAAGGCGCGTATCCGGCGGGTGGAACGCGCCAACATGCGCGGATGGTACGGGATAGCGGCGAGTTTCGATGATTTTGCGTTCGACCGGGATGATCACATTCCGGGACGATTCTCGGCGGATTGAACTTAGTCGTCGTTAATGCGGAGTTTCTTTTCTTAGCCCGGCCCGACCAGCGTCGGATATCAGAAACCAGTTATCAGCGAAGAGCCAAACGGAGCCGCCCCGTGCGAGGAGCCTGTCCACGGGAGGGGACGTGTTTCTGCTACTCTGAAGCACATGGCTCCGCGGAATGGCTTGCAAGGCGTGCTGTTCGATTGGGATGGCACGCTGCTCGATTCGTACCAGGCCGATTCCCAGGCGTACCTGGCGATGTTTCACGACCTGGGAGTAAATTGGGGATTGGCGGAACTCGAAGAGCATTATTCTCCCGATTGGTACACTGTCTATCGCGCGGCGCGGATCCCGGAGCATCGATGGGACGACGCGGACCGTGCCTGGCGCACCCACTACGCAAAGCACCCCTCCAAATTGATGGCCGCGACGCGACGCGTCCTGGCACAGCTGAGTCGCAGGCACCGATTGGGGTTGGTCAGCAGCGGCGATCGCGTCCGGGTAAGCCGCCAATTGCGCGAGTTTCGCTTGACGCGGGTGTTTCGAACGCGCGTTCTGGGCGGCGACACCCCCGAGAAAAAGCCGCACCCAGCACCGCTGCTAAAAGCTCTGCGCGAAATGAAGTCGGATGCGAGGGATTGCGTCTACGTAGGAGACACGCCCGAGGATGTTGAGATGGCGCGGGCGGCGGGTGTGCTGGCGATCGCCATTCTGGGGCCATTCCCCACCGAGAAGCGCCTGCGGGCCGCCCGCCCGGAGATCCTTCTAAATGGATTGCAAGAGCTTCCAAGTTTCTTGCGCGAGCGGTTTGGGCATAAGAGGCATTAGCCTGCGTGTTCCGGGGGAGCCGAAGCTTTGCGTTTCCCCCACCTTCGATAATAAACAGATTCTTCGGACCATCATCGCCCTTGAAATGACCGAGGCAAATTGCCTTGCGTTGAATCCTAAGGCTTGGTGGGGGCCGGGGCTGGCGGAGCCGTAGACGAAGGATCGCTGGCGACGACCGGGGGGAAGGGCTTGAAGTCGGTCCATTTGATCGTCACGCGAATGGGAATTTCGCGATCTTTCAGTTTATAGATGCCATCCGACCGCGAGTAATCGGGAAACCAGTATTTCCCTTCCACGTTCTCGCGATACGTTTCGAACAGACTGAAGGGCAAGCTGGCCGGATGCATCGGTCCCAGATCCGTGATCCACTGCCCGTAAGTCTTCACCGTCTCCAAATATTTTTGGTCCACCCAGATCACGCCGTCAAAGAGCGCGTGCTGGCGCTCCAGCGTCTTCGGATGAATCTGGAAGATATAGCAATCGATCTCGTCCACTTTTTCCGTCCCCAGAAACTGCACATTGTACTTGTTGAGCTGGCTTGTGGTGAGAGGGAACGCGGGAATGCTGGTGAAATAATGGGCATCCTCCGGCTCGAACTGGAGGTACTGCAGAGAGGTTTCCGGGGCAGCGAGGGCCCGCTCGTAAAGCTGGCCGTCGGCGGCACGTACCGCCTGATAGGTGGCGTCGTATTCCCCGCTGGGATGCCCGTCAGGGCCGAATTCCTGAATCTTGACGGTCCGGCGGTAGGAGAAGAGCGGCCGCTCCGTGAAGTAGAGATCCTCCTTCTTCGTGAAGGCGGCGATGATCTCGGCCGGCGGCAACGAAGGAGGAGCCTCGGCCTTCGGTACGCCGACGATGCGTTTCACCTCATGTTCGGGCGGCGGTGTCAGTGGGCCCGGCGCGTCGTCCTGGGCCCACACGCGAGGCGCGCAACACCCAAACACGACCAGCAGGAACAGCAGAGAAGGAATGCCAAATATCGGGCGGGCGGGAATGGCGGAAGTGCGTTCCATGCAGAGTAGGATGCGGCCGGCGAGGATTTGAGCCACCTGGCGGCGTGCACCAGTGTAACGCAATGGCGGCGGGCGCGACGTGCCGTTTGGAGGGTAAGCGGGAGGCTCTGGTACACTCGAAATATCGTGAGTGAGGGGATTGTTGCTCGGCGTTTTGTGGTGACGGGTCGCGTGCAGGGCGTAGGTTACCGCGATTTCGTGGAACACCTTGCCAACAAAAACGGGATTGACGGGTACGTGAGAAATCTGCGCGACGGGAGTGTGGAGGTTTTCGCCATGGGAACGCCCGAGAATCTCTACAAGCTGCGCAAAGGCCTCGAAAAGGGGCCGATGATGGCGCGGGTTTCCGGTGTTGCCGAAGAACCCAGCGCAGTGGAATCCCGCCACCAGGGAAGCTTCACCATCGAATTCACGGACTGATCAGGAGCCAATCGAATGGACGATCTGAAAAAATTGATCCGGGAGATTCCCGACTACCCAAAGCCAGGAATTTTGTTCTATGACATCACGACACTTCTGAAGGACAAGAAGGGCTTCAACCAAATGATCGACCGGCTGTGCGGGCATTATACCGGCCACACCATCGACCTTGTGGCGGGGATCGAAGCCCGTGGCTTCATTTTTGCGCCGGCCCTGGCCTACCGCTTGAACGCGGGATTTGTTCCGGTGCGCAAGCCAAACAAGCTGCCCTCGAAAACGGCGAAGATTTCCTATGAACTGGAGTACGGCACGGACTCGATGGAAATGCACGAAGATGCGGTGAAAAAAGGCCAGCGAGTGCTGCTGTGCGACGACCTGCTGGCCACCGGCGGCACGGCGGCTGCCGCCGTGAAGCTGATCCGGTCGCTCGGCGGAGTGGTGGAAGGCGCGGCGTTCGCGGTGGAGTTGAATTTCCTGCATGGGCGAATGAAGCTGCCGGGCGTTGATGTGTTTTCCTTGATGAGTTACGACAAGTAACAGGCACTTAGCAAACTCAGAGGATTTCCTGACAGTCCCATTTGCCCGGGCCAGGCATTCACCGAGTGCAGCGAGATAAATAGCTCTCCTGCTGACGGATCGTCGAATCAACGCACTGGATGGTGTTGCATCGACCGGCCGAACTGGCAGCGTTTATAGGGACTTAGGCGATCCCTAGCATGGCCGCGTATTTGAAATGAGGTGTTCGGTTCTTGCCGGTTTTCTCGGCCAGTCGCAAGCCGATTTAGCGGGATTCCGATTAGATGGCAACGATTCGCGACCTATCGGGGGGCAAGATTTTGAGGAGCCTAAATGCGATATTCCGAAGCAGACCAGAGACCGGCTGGAGTCACTGAAAGCAAACCACATGCACGCCGCGATAGTAGGAGTTGGTTTTTTGTTTGCATGGCTTCTATCCTGCTCGTCATCGTCGCCGTGGGTTTTGCGAAGTCTTTCTATCTTAGAAACATTATTCATAAGAGCCATGCAGTCTCGAGTTTGCCTGTCTACATCGTCTTGCATGGCATTGTGCTTACATCTTGGTTTCTGCTTTTCCTGGGGCAAACCTCGCTGGTCGCATACGGGAGTGTTCGCCTCCATCGCGCATTCGGGGTCGCTGGTGCGGCGCTCGCAACCGTAGTGTTTGCACTGTCTCTGCTGGTGGTAGTTCGTTCGGTGGTTCGAGAGACGTCGCTCGTAGTCCTTGGAGACATAGTCATTCTGTTTCTATTCGCCATCTTAGTAACAGGAGGCATCTGGTTTCGTCAAAAATCAGACGTACATAAACGACTGATGCTTATCGCCTCAATAAGCATTGTGGCTCCGGCACTAGCCCGTTGGCCCGGCGCTCAGTCGATGTTGCCTGTTTCTGTAGTAGGGCCACAACTCTTACTCTATGGGGCTCTGATCCTGTACGACGTTTTATCACGGGGACGAGTGCATCCGGCGACGGTTTGGGGCGTCGCTTTGTACGTTGTAGCGGTCGGGGTGACGATTCCGTTGGCGTCCAGCAATCTCGGGCATGCGTTAGTCGAGGCTCTTAAATAGGAAGCAGTCCGCAAGTGCCTGAGAAGCCGCCACCTCGGAAAGAGAAATGCCAGGAAGTTCTGGGACGCAGCACGAGTACCCTCGTGTCGAAGAGTCCCCTGTCTCTGGCCCACTTGGTTCCGAAACTCCAGCTCATTCCAAATCGTGGTTGTTTGTTTCGGATCACGGATTCGGCTGCTGGTGGCGCTGACGGAGGGCTTCGAAGAGGACGACGCCGGTGGCGACGCTGACGTTGAGGGACTTTACGGGGCCGGTGGTCGGAAGAGCGACCACAAAATCGCAGCGTTTGCGGGTAAGCTCATGGAGGCCGCCGCCTTCGCCACCCATGACAATACCGGTTGGTGAGGTGTAGTCCACTTCGGTGTAGTTCTTCTGCGCGTTTTCATCCAGACCGACCAGCCAATAGCCCGCCTCCTTCAGTTCCTCCATGGTCCGCGCAAGGTTTGTGACCTTGGCAACGGGAAGGTGCGCCAGGGCGCCCGCAGAGGCGCGCGCAACGGTGTCCGTGATACCGGCGGCGCGGCGTTCGGGAATGACGATGCCGTGAGCCCCCGCGGCGAGGGCCGTGCGGATGATTGCGCCGAGGTTGTGGGGATCTTCGACACCGTCAAGCAGAACGATCAAGCCCATTTGCCCCCTGGAATGGTTGGCACGGTCGAGAATGTCTTCCAGTGTGGCAGCGGGGCGCGCGGCAGCAAGCGCGACGACGCCCTGATGGTCGCGGGAATTAGCGAGCCGATCAAGATTCGCGCGGTCCTCAAAACGAACCGGGATGTTCCGGGCGCGGGCGAGTTGCACGATTTCTTCGACGCGCGTGTCCTGGCGTCCCTTGGCGATCAGGATGTGATCGAAGGGGGAGCCGGCTTCGAGGGCTTCGCGGACGGCGTGAATCCCGGTGAAACGATCCATGGGAAAAGAGTTTACAGTTCACGGTGGAAAGTTGGAAGTTTCTGAGAAAGAAGAAATAGGAAGATTCGCCAGAGAGGCCGCACAGGAGCACGGAGAGCCCGGAGGTTTAGGGAGGCAAGCTACCGCAATGGAGATCCATCGCGATTTCCGGCGGGATGCGTTCCGGATGACAAACCGTGCGGCGGTCAGGTGTCAGTCGAGGGCAGAGCAGAATTCGAGGACGCGGGTGCGGACGGATTTGACCGGCACGGCGAACGGAAGCGCCGCGGCTTCGTCGAGCAACAGGATGATGCGGTCAAGCTCTCCCTCTCCAATTCGGCCGGCAAGCGAAAGCCGGATCGGATGGAAGAGGTCGCGGCTACGGACTTCGAGCTTTTCCTTCAATTCGGCGACGATTTCCTTGAAGCGTTCAGAGGTGAACGGAGCGGGATCAAGAACCAACAGGGCCAGATGGCGTACGACGTCGCGCGCGGCAAACCGCGAAAGAGCGGTGTGAGCATCCGTGGACTGCAGGATTTGCGCAGCGTCGTATTGGAACACGAGGCGCAGCAAGTTCGCCAGACCGTCGCGCGTTTCCGCGTAGTGGCCCAGGAACTGCGCGGCGCGGCCGGCCCAGGCAATCTGGTCCGGGGAGGGACCGGACGCGATCCATCCATGTTCGCGAAGAATTGCGACCACGTCGCTGGCCGTGAACGGATTTACGTGGGTCGGGTGGTCAGCGATGTGATCGTCAGCGGGCATGGAAGGATCAGTTTAGCTTGGGAAGGAGCCAACGAGGTACCGAAGTGAAGAAGTAAAGATAGATCCGAAAGATCAAACCAAGAAGGACAACGTGGCGACCACGTGGCAGGCGATGGCCTCGCCGCGGCCGACGGCGTCCACGCCTTCGTTGGTTTTCGCTTTAAGGTGGATTTTGTCCTGTGGCACGCCCAGTGCCTTGGCCAAAGCCTCGCGCATTTTGGGAAAATGCGGACCGAGTTTCGGACGCTCGAGGACGACGACCACGTCCACGTGTTCGATTACGAGGTGTTTTTCGTCCAGTAGTTTTCGCGTGTGCGCCAGAAACAGCAGGCTGTTGGCGCCTTTCCACTTGGGATCGGTGTCGGGAAAGTGCGTGCCGATATCGCCGAGTCCGGAGGCACCAAGTAGGGCGTCGCACATCGCGTGCGCGACGACATCGCCATCCGAATGCCCCACCGGCCCTTTGTCAAATGGCACTTCGATGCCGCCGACGATAAGTTTCCGGCCTTCCTCGAGCCTATGCAGATCGTAGCCGATGCCGCAGCGTACGCTCATGCCTTTTTCTGCTCGAGCTGAAGATAGAAGTTCGCCAGAGCTATGTCGGCGGGCTTCGTGATTTTGATGTTGCGTTCGGAGCCGTGCACAACGTGAACGTCATAGCCAAGGCGTTCGACGAGACCCGCTTCGTCGGAGGCATTCACGCCGTCGGCCTCGGCACGGGCAAACGCTTCCTTCAGGAGGCGCGTTTCGAAGACCTGCGGCGTCTGCGCCAGGACGATGCGCTCGCGGGGAACCGTGTTGGTGATCAGCGCGACATCTTCGGGAAGGCTCGCGCGCTTCACTTCCTTGACCGTGTCCATCGCCGGAATGCCGACGATCGCGGCCTTGCACCGCCGCGCCTCTTCGATAACACGCGCAATATGTTCCGGCGCGACGAATGGCCGCACGGCGTCGTGGACCAGCACAAGCTCCACGTCATCGGGAATGAGTTTCAATGCCTGGGCCACCGATTCCTGCCGCGAGTCGCCACCCTTGATGACCATCACCGGCTGCGGAAAATGTTCCTGCGCGATGCGCGCCTGCAATTTCTCGACGACTTCCTGCCGCGTAACCACGATGATCCGCGAAATCTGCGCACAGCCGGCGAGCCGCCGCAGGCTGAGAATCGCAATGGGCACGCCGTCGAGTTCGAGAAACTGCTTCGGCGTCTCCGCGCCCATACGCGTGCCGAGACCTGCAGCAGGCAGAATTGCTGTAATTTGACCCATAACGTAGTAGCAGACCGGCTGAAGCGAAGCCTTGCGGGCCTAAGCGCGGGTTGCAGAAGGGAGAGTGTACCGCAAGATAGGGGTGGAAGAGAATCCGAGGGCGGGCAAACCGTTGCCGCTTGAACCCGGCGCCACTCGGGAGGCTCCGAAGCGCTTGCGAGTCCGCGACATCCCGATTGATCGAGCGCTAATCTGGATCTACGCCGGGATACGGCGGCATTGAGGACGCTGGGGCCGCCTCCGCCCGGTGCGGGCGCTGACTGTGTCCGTTGGCATGGCCGTTGCCGTTCCCCCCATTCAAAACTTCCGGTCGCGTGCCCGAAGCGCTCGCGGCGGCCGCGGCAGCACGAACCGCACCCGAATCGGTGCGCTGCTCATCGAGGCGCCCGAAGATCATCTTGCCCGCGGGGGTCTGGTGAACGGAGGTGACGGTGATATCCACGGTGCGGTTGATCAGACGGCGCGCGCCGTCCACGACCACCATGGTGCCGTCGTCAAGATACGCAACGCCCTGCGTGGGCTCTTTCCCTTCCCGCAGTATCAGCACGTTCATGTGTTCGCCCGGGAGAACTACGGGCTTCAGGGCATTGGCCAGCTCGTTGATGTTCAAAACTGCAATGTTCTGCACGCGCGCGACCTTGTTCAGGTTGAAATCATTTGTCACAATTTTCGAGCCAGTGCGCTGCGCGAGTTCAACGAGTTTCTGATCCACGGTAGGGGCCGTGGCCACGTCGTCGTCGAGGACGTGCAGGTCCAGTCCCGGCATTTTCTGCAGACGCTGCAGGATCTCGAGGCCACGGCGGCCGCGCTGCCGCCTGAGCGCGTCGCTCGAATCTGCCACCTGTTGCAGCTCGTGAAGAACAAAGCGTGGCACGCCCAGCGAGCCATCCAGAAAGTGGGTCTCGCAGATGTCTGCGATACGGCCATCAATCAGCACGCTGGTGTCGAGCAGCTTCATCTGCAAGGCGGCGCTTCCGACCGTCGCCTTGGCCGATTGGGACCGCGCAAGTTGGCGCAACTCGTTCCCTCGGCGCGTTCCCACCAACAGCCCCAGATAGCCCAGCGATAGCAGGGCGGCAATTTCGAAAAACGACTTGGAAGATTCCGGAACGGAAGTGCGGGCAACAACGAGGCTAATCAGGAGGGAGGCAAACAGGCCCAGGACAATCCCCGCGGCTCCTCCCACAAGCCCGCTGATCTCCGCGTGACGAAGCCTGAGTTCGCCGAGCAATACCACCATCGCTACGAAGAATCCCAGCCCGGCAGCGGGCAATGCGCCCAGTTCGAAGGGACGCAACGCGTAGCCCATGCCCACCGAAACGCTCACAAACGCCAGCCGCAACACCCATCCATCCAGCGAAGGCCGACGCATGGCTCGCGAGGCTGCATTGAGGGAATTATTGCGCGAAACCGAACTCTCCCCTTGCTGAGAAATGGCCGCGTTCATGGGACCTCTGTCTACCACGTGGTTGCTCCGCCCGATAACAGAAAAGCGCAGCCAATGCCGGGTGCAGCGCCATTCTGCCGGAGCGGTGATTAGGACGAAAGATATACTCTTGAATTAGAGTAACGTCAAGTCCGATACACCTACTGCGACAGCTATGCTCACAGAGAAAAGAGGAGCGCCCGGGAGGATTGGCAGGCAGGGCGCCGCTGGTTTAGGGGACGTAGATGCGGGGCACGCGCTGGCCAACGCCACTGATCAAATCGGACGTGACCGTGCCGATGCTGCGGGCGACCACATTGGCAGGGTAGACGCGGTCACCGTCGGTGCCGTAAAGCGTGGCGATATCGCCGATAGCCGCTTCGGGAACCTCGGTTACGTCTAGCATGATCACGTCCATCGAAATGATGCCGAGAATCGGCGCAACGTGTCCGCGAATGTAGACCACGCCGCGATTGCCGAGCGACCGGTGGATGCCGTCCGCATATCCGGCGGACATTACCGCGATGCGCGAGGGACGCTGCGCAATCCAGGTGGCGTCGTATCCGACGGCTTCGCCTGCAGCAATGCAGCGAACGCTGATGAGGCGCGCGCGAAGGCTCATCACCGGGCGCAGCGGCAGCTTCTTCTCAAATTCCAGGCGGCGTTCCATCGGATCGAAGCCTGGGTGATACCCGTAGAGAAGCGCGCCAGGGCGAACCATGTCGGCCCAGGTTTCCGGCCGCGCGGCAATGGCAGCACTGTTGGCCAGATGCGTGATCCCAGGATCGGCGCCTAGCGTGCGCAAACGGTCGAGTGTCGCGTGGAAGCGATCCAGTTGCCGTTGTGTTTGATGCCCGAGTTCCGTTTCCGTAAGGACTTCGGAAGAGGCGAGGTGCGTAAATGTTCCGACGAGTTTCAAGTGCTTGCACTTTTCAAGTTGCCGTGCGAAGCAGTCCGCATCCTTGGGAAGAATCCCCAGCCGATTCATTCCCGTATCCACCTTGAGCTGAACGGGTACGTTTCTCCGGTGATGCTTTGCCGCTGCGGCCTCATAGGCCAGCAACTGCTCACAACGGTGGATTGCTGGAGTCAAATGGTGCCCCAGCAGATTTTTTTCTTCGCCGGGCCAGAAACCGCCCAAAACCAGAATGGGGCCTCGGACTCCGGCGTCGCGAATCTCGATACCCTCCCCGGCCGATGCCACGCCGAACCAGTCGGAACCCGCCTTTTCCAGCGTCTTGGCCACCGCCGGGCCGCCGTGCCCATACCCATTGCCCTTGACGATCGAAAGAACCTTGCGCGGCGTCTTGCGCTTTTCTTCGCGGGGATTCACGTACTCACGAATGGCACGGAGATTCCCGGTGAGAGCGGAGAGCGATACCTCCGCCCATACGGGACGTCCGACGAAATCAGCGCGGTTCGAATTTTTTTGGGAGCGAGCCATCGGTTTTCCTGAAAGAACTAGTGTACGGCATTCGTGTGTGCGGGCGAAAAGCCGTGATGCATCGCGGCGCGCGAGAATGACAACAGGGTGAAGAAGCAATCCGAGGACCACGCGGCGGACACGGCGCAAATGCCAGGCACCGAATAACTGGTTCAGGACCAACGCTTTGCGGCCTGATGTGGCCGGCGCGTTTCGCGGCCACGTGCCTGCCATGTGGCCGGTCGGACGCAGTGTGTCAGGAATGAAATGCCTGCAGTTTCGAGACACTGCTCCCGAAAAACCGGTCGCTCCGGCGTTCGTGTACACTGATGCGGAGACCCAATGCACTGATTTGCCAGAGCTTCCCTCCGGTTCGTACGAGGCAGGTGCCATGACCCCAGCGCAGAAAGAAGTGCTGCAGGAACTCCAGAGCTTTGCCCAGACTGCGGCTTCGCCCGAAGCAGTGATGGAACGCGTCGCAAAGCGCCTGCACGAAAGATTCACGCGGTATAACTGGGTCGGTTTTTACCTCGTCGATCCCGCCGACTCGGGCTTCCTCATCGTCGGGCCCTACGCCGGCAGTTTCACGCCCAACGTCCGCATCCCGCTGAACACGGGCCTCTGTGGCGCCGCTGCCACCAGCGGCCAGATCGTTGTGGTGCAGGACGTTACCGCCGATCCCCGCTATCTGCCCGGCTCTTCCATGGTAAAGTCCGAGATTGTGGTCCCAATTTTCGTGAAAAAGAAACTTGCAGGCGAACTGGATGTTGAGAGCTACTTCGCCGACTCGTTTCCGAAATCGGAGCAGGAGTTCGCCGAAGCTTGCGCCAAGGTTTTCGGGGATTATCTCGCAAAAGCATAGTGCGAATCGGGATTCTCCAAATGTCGCGCCTGCAATTCGAGCGGCACTTTGGAGTTTTGTTTCTGGACCGCGGCCATTACCCCTCTTACAATCTCTTCAGTTTGACGGCACGCTTGCCATGGACTCGAGAAAACTACGATCGTGGTGGATTCCGGCAATGGCGCTGGCACTTTTCTGCTCGTGCTTGAGCGCGCAAGATACCGCGGTCAGGAAGCGCATTGCCGTCCTGAACTTCGACAATCCGCCAACGGAGCCCGATGGCATGCAAGGTCTCTTCGGCGCCGACGGAGAAAATGTCGGGAAGGGCGTTTCCATCCTACTGATCGAGAAGCTCGTACAAGGCGGAAATTTCCTCGTGGTGGACCGTTCCGCCCTGGAAAAGCTGCTGAAAGAACAGAGCGAAGAGGAACGTGGCCGGATGGATGTGTACGCCATGGCCGCGCGTATCGGCCGGATGGTGGGGTTAGACGCGATGATCATCGGCGCGGTTACGCGCTACGGAGTCGAACGGAAAAGCGCCGATACAAGGGGCGGGGGCGGAGCGTTCAGCAGCGGTGTGAGCAGACGAAAATCAAAGGCGTATGTGGACATCACGGCGCAGGTTTTCGACGTCACGACGGGCAAGATCATGGGCGCCTTCCAGGAATCCGGGGAATCAGAACGCACGGGAGACATCACCGTGATCGCCGGCCATAGGCACGGGGCGGATTCCGTCGAAATGCTGGGCGGCGAGTTTGTGGACACCCTTTTTCCCGAGGCCACACGCGTCGCGGCGGATCGTATCGCCGCGAAACTCAATGCGTTCGCGGGGCAAATTCCCCCATTGCACATCGCGGTGGACGGGCTGGTCGCGGAAGTGAGTGGCAAACTCCTGACGCTAAACGTCGGCAGGAAAGCCGGAGTGCGAGTTGGCGAGCGGCTCGTAGTGGTCCGCGAACCGCCCGCAGCCTTCGATCCGAAGACCACGCCGGCGCCGGTGCCGGAGCGAATTGGAGTCGCGACCGTAACCGATGTGAGCGACGATTCCGCAACTGCAGCGTTCGCCGGTGAAAGCGAACCCGCAGTTGGAGATCACGTCCGCGATGTGGAAAATACCAGCGCATCGCCTGAATAATCCCAAACTGGGTTGTGCAAACGATCCAGTCTCCGGGGCGTATACTCGTGCGAGTCTCGAACCCAAGGGAAATCTCAGAACGGAGGAACTTGATGACGCAGCCACAGCCAGCGGGCACTCTAACACCCGCAGTCGTCTTCGAAAATCTACAGGCCTACCAGAAAACGGCAGCACTGCAAGCGGCCATTGAATTAGACATTTTCCGCGTGGTGGGCCAGGGGCCCGCGGACGTGGCCACGATCGCGCTTCACGCTTCCGCTTCCGAACGTGGCATTCGCATTCTGTGCGATTATCTGGTGATCTCCGGCCTGTTGCGGAAGATAGACGGCCGATACGCGCACACGCCCGCCAGCGCGGCGTTTTTGGATCCCGCTTCTCCTCACAGCCTGGCTTCGATCGCGCGCTTCTTGTCGAATCCCGCGATGCGCGCGCCCTACGAACGCCTGGCGGAGGTCGTGCGAAAAGGTTCGACAATCATGCCGGGCGATGGCTCGGTCGAGCCAGAAAATCCCGTGTGGGTGGTCTTTGCCGAAAGCATGGCGCCGATGATGGCGCCTCTGGCCGGCCCGCTGGGCGAGGTGGTCTTGCAGGGCCGCAAGAAACCGATGCGCGTGCTGGACATTGCCGCCGGGCATGGCCTCTTCGGCATCGAAATCGCGAAGCAGAATCCCCACGCACGCGTGACAGGCCTCGATTGGGCACCGGTCCTTCGCGTCGCTCTTGAGAATGCGCGCAAGGCAGGCGTCCAGGATCGCTACGACATGCTGCCTGGAAGCGCGTTTGACGTGGAATTCGGGGGACCGTACGACGCGGTGCTGCTGACGAACTTCCTGCACCACTTCGATGTGGATACTTGTGTCGGACTCCTGAAGAAAGCTCGCGCCGCGCTGAAACCCGGCGGCGTTGCGGCCACGCTGGAGTTCGTGCCCAATGAAGATCGCGTTTCTCCGCCCTTACCTGCAGCCTTCAGCCTGACGATGCTGGCTACAACCTGCGCCGGCGACGCCTACACCTTCAAGGAACTTGCGGAGATGCACCGGCGGGCGGGATTTGGCGAAGCCACGCTTCACCCGATTCCGATGAGCCCCCACACCATCGTCAAGGCGCACGCCTGACTTTCGCTGCAGCTGATTTACTTGGAGTTCTGCCCTGCCTTGAGGAGCACGATATCCGCACTGGCAGTCCCGCGCGCCAAAACCAGAGTTTTGCCGTCGCCCGTCCAGGTTCCCGAGAAGATCATAGCCGAAGCAAAGTGAGTCAACTGCTTGAGCGCACCGCTGGGTAACGGCTGGCGCCAAACGTTCGTGACGCCGCCCCGGGTAATACCAAAGTCGATTCCGCGGCCGTCGGGCGACCAATGAAAGAAGCCCGCCGTGCCGGCGGGGCGTTCGAACGAATAGATCGGCTGGCCGCCTGAAATCGGCACGACCAGAATGCGGGGTCGCGCCTGCATGTTGTTGGGATCCGACGCCACCTGAAGGAATTCCTTCGAATTGGAGGAAAGGAAAGCGTCTCCCAGGGTGACGCCGGGGAATTTCAGTTCTTGCGGCGTGCCGCCGTTGATCGGCAGCAGCATCGTTGTTGTACCGCTGCTTCCGAAATAGGTAATCCAGTGGCCATCCGGCGAGCAGATGGGAAAGCCGGCCGCCGTCTCGTGAGTGAGTTGCACGGAATTCGTGCCATCCGCATCCATTCGCCAGATATTAGACCCATTGTTTTCAAATTTTTGATAAACGATGTACTTGCCGTCGCCGCAACCCGACGCGAAGAAAATCTTATTCTCGATCGACCCCACTTGGGCCGGAGTTCCTCCCTCCACCGGCATCGCAAAAATTCCTCCGCCATAGGTCTGATAGACCAATTGGTCCTTCCCCAGCGACGTGACATTGACGATCGGTGATCCCCCGGGAGTAATCTGCTTCGCTCGCGAAGAATCTCCTCCAGGGATTGCCCAAAGGTCGGACGTGCGCGAGGCTTCGATGGCCGCCAGCGAGGTCGCGTCTTTGGAAAGGTCCAGCCACGAAAGACTGTAATTCGTCAGGTCGCGGGAGAGCCGGTGGGCTTCACCGGAGGGAAACGAAATCGTCCAGAGCTGGCCGTGCGTCAGCGGACCTTGCTCGCGTACGGGAATCAGCAGCGCGTTGCCGTCCGGCAGCCAGTGCGGTATCCCGATATCGTCGTGGGTAGTGTAAAGCGTGTGTGCCGTGGAAGCGTCGTCGGGCGAAACGGCGATGAGGTTCTGCATATTTGCGCCGGTGTACATGGTGTAAACGATGGTTTTGCCATCGGGCGACCACGCCGGGCGTAGCATCAGAAACGGATTCGGCAAGCCAGGCTTCGATAGCAGCAGGTGTTCTCCAGTACCGTCGGAATTCGCGATGTGGAGTTCGACGGCGCCCTTGTCGGGAACGCCGCGCAGAAAGGCGAAGCGTTTTCCGTCGGGCGAAAAGCTGATGCCGGTATCAATGTCGCGCACAATCTCCGTGGAAGGGCCGCCCAGGACCGGCATCTTGTAAAGGGAACTGAAAAGATTGTTCTCTTTGCTGGAGGCCGTGTAGTAGATGTAGGAGCCATCGGGCGAAAAGGTGAGCCCGTAAAAGACCACCAGATCGGGGGGGAGGATTTGCACGTCGCTGCCGGTGGCCACCTGCCGCACCTTCAGGCTCTGCTTCTCACCCTCGCGGAGAACGTAGACCACGTATTGCCCGTCGGGGGAAATAGCCACGCCGGTGGCCTTGCCGCTCTGCGTGAGCTTGGAAATTTCCAGGTCCTGAAGATTCACCGGCGCTTGGCGAGCGCCGAACTTGAAATAGAGCGCGCCTACCGCAAGCAATACCACGAGTCCCATCAATCCCAGAATCAGACCTTTCTTGCTCTTGCTTCCGTCCACGACAACCGTCCCGATGGCAGACGCCGGCATGGCCTCACCGGAGGCGGCAGGCACGCGCCCCGAGGAAATCGGCGGCATTCCTCCGCCGGAGGAACCCGCTTGCGGAACGCGGCCGGAACTCCCACCTGAATTTCCGGGCGGCGACAGGCTGGTTTCCCCCGAGTCTGCGACGGGGACCCGCGCCGAACTCGTGTCGCGCTGCAGCCGCTTGAGATCGGCACGAATGTCGCCCGCATGCTGATAGCGCAACGCGCGGTCTTTCTCCAACGCTTTCCCAATGATGCGCTCCAGATCCGGAGGGAGATCGGGATTCAGCCGCACGGGCGGAATCGGAGCGCGATTCAGGATGGCGTCGAAAATCGTAGCGGTGCTCTCGCCACGGAACGGAAGCTGCCCCGTGGCCATCTCGTAGAGCACCGCGCCAAAGGAAAACAGGTCCGTGCGCGTGTCCAGATCCTTGGCTCGGGCCTGCTCGGGCGACATGTAGGCAACCGTTCCGATCGTGCTCCCCGGACTGGTCAAGTCCGGGCTGGCCACTCCCTCGGTGGCCATCGTTTCCGCATGTGCCGGGCTGCCTGTTTCAAAGCCCACCTTGGCCAAGCCGAAGTCGAGAATCTTGGCGTGCCCGCGGTTGGTGATGAATATGTTTGCGGGCTTGATATCCCGATGGACGATGCCCTTCGCATGTGCGGCATCCAGCGCATCGGCTATATCGATCGCGATGGCCAGGAGCGTATCTAGCTCCAGCGGCCGGCCCAAGATGGTGTGCTTCAGCGTCTTGCCTTCCAGGCATTCCATGGCGATAAAGGCCTGGCCGCTTTCTTCGCCAATGTCGTAAATTGTGCAGATGTTCGGATGGTTCAGCGCCGACGCGGCCTGCGCCTCGCGCTGAAAGCGAATGAGCGCCTGGGGGTCCTTGGCGACATTTTCCGGCAGGAACTTGAGCGCAACGAAGCGATGCAGGCGCGTGTCTTCCGCCTTATAGACCACGCCCATGCCGCCGCCACCAAGCTTTTCCAGAATACGGTAGTGGGATATGGTCTGGCCGATGAGGGGAGGACTGTTCTGCATTCCCGCGCATTGTAAAGAGAGCGTGCAGCTAAGTCAACGCAAGGCGCCCGCGGAGGTCACGACTGCTGCGTGGAAATCCACCAGGTGTTGCCGGAGGGGTCTTTAACGCCCCCTCGCTTATCGGGATCGCCGGGCTTCCGAACGGGCTCCTGGGCGGAAATGCCTCCCGCGGCCAGTGCGTTCTTGTAGGTCGCGTCTACATCGGGCACGTAGACGTGCAGCCAGACCGGGAACGCGGGATACGGGCCGCCGGCGTCCGCAATCATCACCACCGTGTCGCCCACCCTCGCCTCGGCGTGCATGATGGTGCCGTCGGGATTGTCAAATCGGCGCAGCGGATCGGCGCCGAAAGCCTGCTTGAGAAAATCAAGGACCTTCTGCGCGCCGTTCGCCACGATGTAGACGGAGACGGAATTGTAACTCTCGGGTTTCCAGTTTAAGGACATCGTTGCCTCCATGGCACAGGTACTTCGGCCTGTGCGTCGTATCGGACTCCCGGATCGGTCGCCACAGGCAGGAATGCCCGTGCTACATCTCGTCTCCACCAGCGAACTGGCTGAAGGCGTCCGGGGCCGCTTCCTCGAAACGCGTAAGGCGGCTGCGGAAAACGAATTTCACCTTGTCGGTGGGGCCGTTGCGCTGCTTGGCGATCATGATATCGGCCATGTCGCGCTCTTCCGGCGTGGCGTTCAGGTTAAAGAAGTTCGGGCGATAGATGAACATCACCACGTCGGCATCCTGCTCGATGGCACCCGATTCGCGAAGGTCCGAAAGCTGCGGGCCGCGCTCTTCGCGTTCCGGAGCGCGCGTGAGCTGGCTCAGGACCAGCACCGGGATCTGCAATTCCTTCGCCAGTCCCTTCAGGCCACGGGAGATGCCCGCGACTTCTTCCTGGCGGGAGTTGAAGTGTCCGCGCGCGGTAATCAACTGGAGATAGTCAACGATCAGCAGCGAAAGCCCTTTGTCGCGCTTCAGGCGTCGGGCCTTGGCGCCGATTTCGAGCACGCTGGTCGAGCCGGAATCGTCCACCCAGAGCGGCGCGGAAGAAATCGTGCCCAGCGCCTCGGTCATGCGACGCCAGTCTTCACGGCTGAGATGGCCGGAGCGGAATTTGTGCGCGTCCACCTGCGCCACCGAGGCCACCAGGCGTTGCAACAACGATTCCTTGGACATTTCCAGGCTGAAGAGCGCGATGGGGAGCCCGCCACGGATGGCGATGTTTTCGGCCAGATTCAGCGCCAGCGCGGTTTTTCCCTGGGAAGGGCGCGCGGCCAGAATGATCAGCTCCGATGGCTGCAGCCCGGAAAGCAGCTTGTCCAGCTCGCCGTAACCGGTGGAAATGCCGGTGACGCTCTTCCCTTCCCGGAAGATTTTTTCGAGGCGCTCAAAATTGTCGCGGACGATGTCCTTGACCGAAATCAGGCCCGCCTTCACACGGTCTTCGGCGATCGCGAAGATGCTGGACTCCGCATTGTCGAGAATGGCGTCGGCGCCGTCTTCCCCGTCGAACGCGCGCTGCTGGATGTTGTGAGTGGCGTGAATCAGATTTCGCAGCATCGCCTTTTCTTTCACGATGCGCGCATAGTGCTCCACGTTGGTGACGCGGGGCATGCCGTCCACCAGCGAAGCCAGATACGGAGCGCCGCCCGAGGCATCCAGTTCGCTGCGGCGGTGGAGTTCCTCGGTCAACGTCACGAGATCTATGGCCTGCTGCGCTTCTCCAAGCGCGATCATCCGCGTAAAAATATTGCGGTGCTGCGGAATGAAGAAATCGTCGGGCTTCAGCGCTTCCACGGCGGCGTTCAGGGCGTGGTTGTCCAGAAGAATCGCGCCGAGGATGGAACGCTCCGCGTCAAGGTTGCTCGGAAGGGGACGTTCAAGAGCGGAGTCAGCGGGCATAGGGACAGAGAAGCCTTTCTCTATTTCGCTTTTCCTTCGCTATTTTAGAAATGAGGGGAGCGAATTGCAAGCGCAAAAAAATTCTCCGGCGAAATTCTTCCCTGAGCCGGAGTAGCAGAGGGGAGTGTGCGCGGATCGCGCGTCCGCGTCAATCGGTGTGCGTGTGGATTGTGAGGAAATTGTCGGAAAACTTTTTCACGAGAGTGTGGCAAGATGCTGCGTCGGAAAAGTGCGCAACGGGGAGTAGCAGATGAAAAGAACATGGGCGAACGGCGGGATGCTGACGGGAAGATACTTCGCGCCGGTCGTGCTCGCGATGTTTGTTTCTGCGATTCCGCTCGCGTTTGCCCAGAAGCCGGCGAGCGAGCCGTATGCGAGCGCTAGGCAGTTCGCCGACCAACAGGCAAGAGAATGGCTGCAGCGGGGAATTCCGGGATTGTCGCTGACCGTGGCCGTGGATGGAAAAATTGTGTACTCGGAGGGATTCGGCTACGCGGACCTCGAAGAGCGCGTGCCCGCCTGGCCGACAACCAAATTCCGGATCGGTAGCATCTCGAAACCGCTGACCGCCGTCGGCCTCATGGAACTTGTCGAGGCGGGAAAAGTGGATCTGGACGCGCCCGTGCAAAAATACGTGCCATCGTTCCCGGATAAGGGCACGCTCATCACTGTGCGCATGGTCGCGGGACATCTGGCAGGCATCCGTCACTACAAAGGCGACGAGTTCCTCATGCAGAAGCATTACGACACGGTTCTGGAAGGCCTCAAGCTTTTCGAGAACGACCCGCTCGTCTCCCCGCCGGGCGCGGAGTTTCATTACTCCAGTTACGGTTTCAATCTGCTCAGTGCGGTGATCGAGTCGGCCTCCGGCGAAGACTTTCTGGACTACATGCAGGCGCGTGTCTTTACACCGCTGGGGTTGGTGCACACCACGGCGGACCAGAACTCGCGGATCGTGGAAGAGAGATCGCGCTTCTACGAGCGCGAAAAGGACGGAATCACGGAAAATGCCCCCTATGTGGACAACAGCTACAAATGGGCCGGCGGAGGATTTCTCTCTACTTCCGAAGATCTCGTGCGCTTTGGCTCCGCAATGCTCCAGCCCGGATTATTGAGAAGCGCGACGCTAAAGGAGATGTTCACGCCGCAGCATACAAAGTCCGGCAAGGAAACCGAGTATGGAATCGGCTGGTTCGTGCGCCGTACCAATTCCGGAGAGCTCACCTATGGACACTCAGGCGGTTCCGTGGGCGGAACGTCGCAATTGATCCTGTATCCCGCGACGCACGTGGTGATAGCTCTGGTGACCAATCTTTCCGAAGGCGAATGGAAGCGCGAAGAAGTCGAAGCTGTCGCGGAGAACTTTGCGAGTACCCCCAAATAGAAAAGGGCACGCCGGCGCGTGCCCCGCAGGAAAGATTCATGCGAAACGAAACTATGCCTCTTTTTCGACGGTGACCTTGATTTCGGCGGTGACCTCGCGGAAGACCTTGACCGTCACCGGGAACTCGCCCAGCGCCTTGATCGGCTCGGGTAGTTGGATCTGCCGTTTATCCACTGCGAAGCTCTGGCCCTTCAGCGCTTCGGCGATGTCGCCTGTGGTGACGGAGCCGAACATCTGCTCGTTCTCGCCGGTCTTGCGGTGGAACTTTAACGACACGCCAGTGAGCAACTCCGCCTGTCTCCTGGCCGCGTCAAGCTCCGTGGCGGTCTTCTTGGCCAGTGCGCCGCGAATGCGCTCCAACGCTTTCATGTTGCCGGCCGTGGCTTCGATCCCAATCCTGTTGGGCAGAAGAAAATTGCGCGCGTAGCCGGGCTTCACGGTGACCACGTCGCCCCGGTGGCCGAGTTTTTCCACATCTTCCTGAAGAATGATCTGCATTGCGTGCTCCTGATTCGTTTCGAAAATTCGGATAACTGATATCAGATATCAGAAAACAGAAACTCCGTCGATCCCGCAGCGGGTCTTCGTTTCCGGTCGCTGCCGGCCGGTCGCCGTTCGCGACATCTGGCAGGCCAAGCCCGCCAGCGCTGCCAAGCCGAAGACGCCACAGGCTACTGCCTGTGCTACGCCTGCGCCTTCGGCGCCTCGATGGCGCGAGGCGCCTGGACACCCGCGGCGCTGCCGGCGAAGGGCAGCAACGCGATGTTGCGAGCGCGCTTGATGGCAACACCGAGCCAACGCTGATGGCGCGCGCAAACGCCGGTCATGCGACGGGGCAGAATCTTGCCGCGCTCCTGGACGAACTGCGAAAGAATGTCGGCGCGCTTGTAGTCGATGAAGTCCATCTTCTCAACGCAGAACTTGCACACTTTCTTCTTGCGGAAATACTGGCGCTTACCGCGCCGCGGACCGCCCGGCCCTCCGGGACCACCTTCGCGGCGTCCGCCCCCCGGGCCGCCTTCGCGGCGCGGGCCGCTAGAGTGAGCGTGCCCGCCCTCACGGCGGGGCGCTCCCTCTCCTCCGCCTTGCGGGGCGGCGGCTGCGGGACCGGCTGGCGCTTGCTTTTGTTCCTCTGGCATAACTTCCTACCTTTCCAATCTGGCATTTCCAATGATCGATTCGTGTTTGGCCAAAATATCGCCGGCCATTACAAACGGCGTCCGCCTCAGAAAGCGGCCGTCACAAACTCCGACGTTATCAAGTCGCGGAAGCCTGTTGCTCCGCACCCGGCACCGGCTGGGTAATCCGGCGTGGTCGCCGTGCGGCGCGCTGCTCGCGCTTGTGCGACAGTTTCTTCTGCCGCTTCAGCTCTTCGTCTAGGCGGACCGTCTGGTACTTGATGACGGAGTCCTGCACGCCCAGGCGCCGTTCGAGCTCGTGCACCAGCTCGCCGTGGTTGGTGCGCACCTGCTGATAAATGTAGATGCCTTCGCGGTGCTTCGCCACCTTGTACGCCAGTTTGCGCGTGCCCCAGTGCTCCGTTTTCTCGATCTTGCCGCCCTTTTCGGCGACGGCGCTTTCGAGAGAGTGGATGACCTTCTGGATTTCCTCTTCCGGCGTGGCCGGGCGGGCGATGAAGATCAGATCGTACAAACGCTCTTCCATAATGACCTCTTTCTTCCTGTTCCGGGCGGAAGGCCCGCGAAATTCGTTTACTGCTCGGCCGGAGGGATGCGCCGGTTAAACTTGTTCATCGCCGCGGCAATACCCTGCGTCAGCATGAGTTCCACCGCGTCCCCCGCTTCGCCCACCATCTCGGAGGCAGCTTCCAACTCAGCCTTTTTCATCGGCCGCAAAACGTAAGCTGCCAAATCACTGACCGGATGATCTGGCCCGCAGCCCAAGCGCAATCTGGCGAACTCCTGCGTGCCAACCGCGCTGGTGACCGACTTTGCCCCGTTATGCGTTCCGGGGCTGCCGTGTTCGCCGATGCGAATCATGCCCCAGGGCAAATCGCGCTCGTCGAACATCACCAGTAAATCCTCGGGCCCCAGTTCGTACCGCTCCAGCAGGTCCCGCACGGAGACACCGCTGAGATTCATGTACGTCTGCGGCTTGGCCAGGATCACTTCCTCCCCGGCCACGGTTCCCTTTCCCACGAGGGCCTTGCCTTCCGGCCGCTCGACGCGAATCGAAGCGCGATTCGCGATTTCATCCACGGCAAGGAAACCAAGGTTATGCGGCGTCCACTGATATTCCGGGCCAGGATTCCCAAGGCCGACAATGAGCCGCATGACGTTTGGCGCGTGGCGAAAGGAAAAGAACTACTTCTTCTTTTCCTGCTTCTCGCCGCCTTCGGCGCCTTCCTCGCCTTCCACTTCTTTCTTGCCCTTCTTGATGACTTCCGGCTCGGCCGGTGTCGCGCCGGGCACTGCGGCTTCCACGGGCTTCTCTTCCTCCTCGCGCAGCGCCACAACGTGCGAGATGACGCTTTGCGGATCGGTGATCAGTTTGACTTTGTTCGTGTCGATCGGCAGTTCGCCGGCGCGCAGGCTCTGGTTCAGCGCCAGGCCGCTCACGTCCATGCGGATTTCCGTCGGGATGTCCGCGGGCAGACATTCCAGTTCGACTTCGCGGGTGACGACTTCATACACGCCACCTTGCACCTTGACGCCCGCAGGATCGCCGAACGTGTGTACCGGGACCTTCACCCTCATGCGCACGTCCATGGCGATGCGCAGCAAGTCCACGTGCAGCAGGTTCCCGGTGACCGGGTCCACTTGCCAGTCCTTCACGATCGCGGGTTCCTGCTTGCCAGCGAGATCCACCTGAAACAGCGTGTTGTGTCCGGATTCGGAGCGGAGAATCGCCGTGACCTGCTTCGTGTTCACGGCCAACGCCAGCGCCTCACCCTTTCCGCCGTACAGCGTGGCGGGAACTCTGCCGGAAACGCGCAGGCGGCGCGCTTCGTTTTTGCCCCGCGTGCTGCGGGGCGCACCTTCCACAATGATTTGAGCCATAGCTTCTTTCCTTTGTTGGATAACAGATAACGGCGAGCAGGAAGCAGGAAACTCTAGTGACGGCCTCGTTTCCTGATCTCTGATTCCTGTTCCCCGCTGTCCCTTTCCTCTGCCGGATAACTCCCCGGCTATTCAAAATCTCCAGTGGCAAAACCCCGTGCTACTTCACCAACTCAAATAAACAGCTCGCTGATCGAGGTTTCCTCGTGAATCGAACGAATGCCGCGGGCAAGAAGCTCCGCCACACTCAAAATCCTGATCTTCGCCACGCGCTTCGCTGCCTCGCAGAGCGGCACGGAATCCGTGGCCACGACCTCCGTGATGCGCGACTGCTCGATGCGTTCCACAGCCCGCCCGGAAAACACGGCATGGGTGCAAGCGGCGTGCACCTCCGTGGCACCTTCGCGGAGCAGCGCGTCGGCGGTCTTCACCAGCGTCCCGGCGGTATCAATGATGTCGTCCACAATCAGGGTGCTGCGGCCGCGCACGTCGCCGATCAGGTTCATCACTTCGGTGACATCCATGTCCACGCGGCGTTTATCCACGATCGCCAGCGGTGCGTCCAGCTTTTTCGCGAATGCCCGGGCCCGCTCCACGCCGCCCGCGTCCGGCGAAACCACCGTGAGATTCTGCAATTTCTTGTTGCGGAAATATTCCACCAGCACCGGCGAACCGTATAGGTGATCCACCGGCACATCGAAATATCCCTGAATCTGCGGCGCGTGCAAATCGAGCGTCAGCGCGCGGCTGGCCCCGGCGGTTTCCAGCAAGTCGGCAACCAACTTCGCGGAGATCGGAACACGCGGCTTGTCCTTGCGATCCTGGCGCGCGTAGCAGTAATACGGCAGCACCGCCGTGATGCGCCATGCGGAAGCGCGCTTGAACGCGTCAATCATCAACAGCAACTCGAGCAGGTGGTTGTCCACCGGGTACGAGCAGGGTTGCACGACAAACACATCCGCGCCGCGCACATTTTCCAGGATCTGAAAATAAATTTCGCCGTCGCTAAAGCGGTCCAGCAGCGACTTGCCCAGCGGTACGTCCAGGTGCTTGCAGATCGCCTGGGCCAACGCGGGATTCGCCGTACCCGAGAATATTTTGAACCGTTCGTCGTTCACGAGTTTCCGATAACAGCGAGCAGATTGCAGATAGCAAGAATCCCCTTGAGCAGGAAAGCCATTCTTTTCCGGTTATCTGTTTGCTGCTAGCTCCTTCTCCGGTGACTGCTCGAACCTCAGGCAAAAACACCCCGAAAGGCCGCCATTCCGTTGAAAAATGGAATCCAGAGAGACGCTGAGGATCAACCCACGACGTTGCTGCTTTTCAGCAACCGCCCATACCTGCTCCGCGAAAGCGTTTCGCAGACGAAGGCCTGATCGTGCGGAAACCCGACAGCGGCTCGGCGCGCCTTCGCTGGGCTCGGGAAAACTCCAAACACCGCCGAACCGCTACCCGCCAGCAAGGCTTCTGAAGCTCCTCGATGAAGCAAATCCCGTTTGATTTTCGCAAGCCGGGGATGACGCCGGAAAACTGCCGCCTCGAAATCGTTCGAAAGGGAGGATTCCTGCGTGCTCCAACACAGAGCACAGAACTCAAACAGTTTACGGTTAGCCGCCGATTTTGTCAACGAAGCGAGTTCCGGCGCATGCAGCCAGCGATAGGCGTCCGCAGTGGGCACGTGCACGTCGCCCGGCGAGACAATCAGAAGCACGCGAGGCGGCGCGTCCGGCAACGGGTAAATCTCCTCACCCTTGCTGATTCCGAGCGCCGTGCCGCCAAACAGGAAGAAAGGCACATCAGCGCCCAGGTTGGCCGCGATGTCCAGCAAGAGCGGCGTATTCACCTTCTCCCGCGTGAATTGCAAATAGCCCAGCAGCGCCGCCGCGGCATCGCTAGAGCCCCCTCCCAATCCACGGCCCGCGGGAATCCCTTTCCGCAGCCGAATCTCCACCCCGGGGCGCGTGCGCACTTCGCGCCGAAGCGCGTCCACCGCGCGGTACACGAGATTCTTCTCCATGTTCTCTTTGGCGAGCGTCTCGTTTCCCTGAATTCGCAGGATGATCCCGGATCGCCGAGAGGGACGAAACTCCAAAGTGTCGTGCATGGAGACGGTCTGGAAGATCGTGCGCAGTTCGTGAAAGCCGTCGGCGCGCTTGCCGAGCACTTCCAGACGCAGATTCACCTTTGCGTACGCCGGAATTCGGATTGTTCGCATTCGCTGACTCAGGGCTTGGCATCGGTGGCAGGGGTCTTTTGAGCCACGCGATGCTTGTAATCGTTCAGCTTCTTTTCCACTTCGGCGACTTTATCTTCTTCGAGGTCGGCTGGCAAGGAGCGGTGCCACTCCGTGAGAGATTTTTCCCACTCGGCCACGGCGAGTTCCATGCGGCCCTGCTTGGCGAGCACGTCGCCCAGATGCTCGCGGATAGTCGGATCGTGCGACTCGCGCTCCAGAGCCTTGCGAAGCGTCAGCTCCGCCCGATCGAGTTTGTTTTCCTTGTAATAGGTCCAACCGAGGCTGTCGAGATACGCGCCGTTATAGGGCTCCTGGTCCAGCGCGCGCTGAATCAGGTCGCGCGCTTCGTCCAGACGAATGCCGCGCTCCGCCAGCATGTAGCCGTAATAATTCAGGACGATGGCGTTCTTCGGATTCACGTCGAGCGCTTTCTTGAATTCGTCCTCCGCCCTGTCGTATTCCTTCTGGCGCTCATAGATCGCCCCCAGCAGCAGCCACGCGATTTCGTTGTCGGAGGGCTGCTTCGCAAGGGACTCCGCCTTTAGCGCCGCCTGCTCTGCGTCCTTATAACGGTGGCTGCGCTCGTAAATCTGCGCGTAGCTGAGATACGCTTCGCGGTCCGGCGAAGCACCCTTCAGGCTGGCTTGCAGAAGCTTGATGGCATCCTCGGGCTGCTGCGCGTCTCCAAGAAGCATCGCCAGGTTGTTGCGAATGGAAGCGTCGTCAGGATACTTGGCCACCGCGTCGCGCCCCGTCTGCAATGCCTTGGGAAGGTCGCGAGCCTGGCGGTAGGTATCCATCAACAACATGCGCGAGCGGATATCCTCTTCCTCGCCCAGGCGCCCGAGCTCCTGAAAGGTATAAATCGCGGCCTGATAGTTCTGCGTGTCGCGATATAACATGCCGAGTTGCTGGTAGAGAATCGCCAAGTCGCGCCGGCGCGAAGGCAACACGCGCGACTGCGACTTGACGCCGGTCACGGCATCGGACAACACACGGATCGCGTCGTCGAAGCGCCCCTGCGATTCGTAAATCATCGCTTCGTTGTACATAACCTCGAGGCTTCCGGGCGCGAACTGCCTCGCCTTCACCAGGTTGTCTTCGGCTTTGTCCAGTTGGTGAAGTTCCCGGTAGATCTGCGCGAGCCGCAAATAAGTGTCGGCATCGTCCGGCAACAGGTCGGCAAGCTTTTGGAATACGGTGAGCGCTTCCTGGTACTTCTCCTCGGACAACAGCGTCTGCCCAAGCCCACGCAGATGGCTGAGCTCAGATGGGTCGAGTCCTACGGCTTTGCGATATGCGGCCTCGGCCTTCTCCAGTTCGTGCGTCTGCGTGTACGCATCGCCCAGATGATCGTAGAGCGTGGCGGAGGGCGAACGCGCAATCAACCCGTTCAAAAGCTGAATGGCGTCTTCGGACTTGTTCTGGTCGAGCAGGAGCTGCGTCAGTTGTTCAACCCCGGCGTCATTCTCCGGATCGTCTTTCAAAAGGCCGCGCAGGACTTCCTCGGCCTTCTCCGGCTCGTTGTGCAGCCGGTAGAGCCTCGCCAGCCAGATCGTGGATTCCTGATCGGTTGGATCCAGTCGATGTACCGCCGAATATTCTTCGATCGCCTTGGTTATGGCTTCTCCTTGCACGTTATTGCCGTTCACGTCGCCCAGGCTGCGCAGATACACCAGCGCCAGCAGGCGGTGCGTTGCCAGGTCGTTGGGATTGTTCTTCAGGATCTGATTCGCTTCGGTCACCGCATCGCGCACGCGCTGGGCTTTCCAGTACATTTCCGCGAGCCGTTCGCCGATGATCGGTGAATTCGGGTCGATCGCGTACGCCTTCTTGTACGAGTCGATGGCGCGCGTGGCGTATTCCCCTGCGCCGGTCTGCTCGTACTGCTGTTCGTAAATGTGGCCCATCGTGAAGTTGAAATAGGCGTCGGCGCGGGAGGAAACCTTTTGCTGCTCGGGCGTAGGAACGGGGGTTGTGCTGGGAGTTTGGGCGAACCCGGGTAGCGCCAGAAGCGTGGCGCAAGCGACAGACAGGAACAAGCGATTTTCGATCATAACGTTGGTTTTTTCAGTATCCCACGGCGCGATAGAGTGGTCAAAAGCGAAAAAAGGACAGGTTGCAGAGCAGCGTGCCTCAAGAAAGTAGGATGCCAAGACGAAAAGTGGGGTTTCCGGAAAAAGGGGTTGCCTATTTTCCATATTTCTGCAATTATCGAAATATGAAGAAGCCCGATCCCCTCCTGGTCATCCGCTGCGCCGACCGTTTTGCCGCCATGGGCGCGGAGCCCCGCCTTCAAATCGTCCGTCTGCTGCTCTCCGCATATCCCACGGGAATGGTTGCGGGCGAAGTGCAGGAAGAGCTTGGCATTCCCGCCTCGACGCTCTCCCATCACCTGGAAAAACTTCGTCAGGTCGGGCTCGTGGATGTGCGCCGCGCCGGTACGTTTCTGTGGTACACGGCGAACACGGATGCATTGCGCGAGGTATTGGGATTTCTTTACGAAGAGTGTTGCACGAGGAATCGGGCGGTGCCGGCCGAAGATATCGTGCAGATTTCAAAATAGCCGGAAAGAAGGACGACCATGAGCGAATCGAACATTCAAAACGCGGTTAAGGAAAGGTACGGAGCCGCGGCAAAGCAGGTAGCCGAAGGCAAGTCGGCGTGTTGCGGAGGCGGCGCCTCCCTGAGCGGCTGCGATCCCATCACGCGCAATCTCTACGGCGAGTCCGAAAAGGGGAGCGTCCCGGCGGAAGCCGTTGCGGCTTCGCTTGGTTGCGGTAATCCTACGGCGCTTGCGGAACTCCGGCAGGGCGAGATCGTGCTGGATCTGGGTTCCGGCGGCGGTATTGATGTTCTGCTTTCCGCGCGCCGCGTCGGCCCGACAGGTAAGGCCTTCGGCCTGGATATGACGGACGAAATGCTGGCCCTGGCTCGAGAGAACCAGCGAAAGGCTGGCATCGAAAACGTGGAATTCCTGAAGGGAACGATCGAAGAGATTCCTCTGCGGGACAACTCCGTGGACGTCGTCATCTCAAATTGCGTGATCAATCTCTCCGGCGACAAGGATCGCGTCCTCCGCGAGGCGTTCCGCGTGCTCAAGCCTGGCGGCCGGCTGGCGGTATCGGACGTGGTCCTGCGCGGCGAAGTCCCCGCGGAAATCCGTAAGAGCATGGAATTATGGGTAGGTTGCATTGCGGGCGCACTGCAGGAAACCGAGTACGTCGAAAAATTGAAGAACGCTGGCTTCGCTTCCATTGCGGTCGAGCCAACCCGAATCTACCGGGTCGAGGAAGCCCGCGATTTCCTCGTCGCGGCGGGTTTCGATGCGGAGAGAATCGCCCCGCTCGTAAAGGATAAGTTCATGAGCGCCTTTATCCGTGCCGCCAAGTCCCAGGCCGCATCCTGCTGCGGGCCCACCTGCTGCAACTGAGCGCCGCGATGCACACGCCCTTCAACGTGTTATTCCTTTGCACCGGCAATTCTTCGCGCTCGATCCTCGCCGAAGCCATTTTGCGTCATCGTGGCGAGCCGCGGTTTCACGCCTACAGTGCGGGAAGCCATCCTGCGGGCCGCGTTCACCCCGGCGCCGTCGAGCAGTTGCAATCGGTCGGCCTGCCACTGGATGGATTACGCAGCAAGAGCTGGGACGAGTTCACGGCATCCGGTGCGCCGCGGATGAATTTTGTCTTCACGGTGTGTGATGCGGCCGCTGCGGAGGTTTGCCCGGTTTGGCCGGGGCAGCCGGTGACCGCCCATTGGGGCATCCCGGATCCCGGTAACGCACCCGGCGGGCCAGAGGCCTTGCGGCGCGCATTTCGCGATGCGTATGTCACTCTAGGCCGCCGCATCGATCTGTTTCTCAGCTTGCCGCTCGACAAACTCGATTCCCTGGCTGTACAAAAAGAAGTAGACCGCATCGGAAAAATGTAGGGAACCCGGGGAACCGCAACGCGTTCAAAACTTTGCATGCGGAGGGCTTAGCTACTTTCAGCCGCGTGAAGTCAGTCCGGGAAATTTAGTGCAGAAAGTGGCGCATGTTCGTAAAGACCATCGCCAGGCCAAGCTTGTCCGCGGTCGCAATCACTTCGCCGTCTTTCACCGAGCCTCCCGGCTGAATCACCGCCGTCGCTCCGGCCTTGGCCGCTTCTTCCACGCCGTCGGGAAACGGGAAGAATGCATCGGAAGCTACCCCGGTTCCCTTCAGGGAATTCTGCGCTTTCATCACCGCAATCCTCACCGAATCCACCCGGCTCATCTGGCCCGCGCCGACGCCAATCGTCGCGCGGTCCTTCGCGAACACAATCGCATTCGACTTCACGTGCTTGCAGACCTTCCAAGCAAACTGGAGGTCCGCCATCTCCGCCGCGCTCGGCTCGCGCTTGGTGACCACCTTAAGTTCCTTATCTCTCAGGCTCCCCAAATCCGGCTGCTGAATCAGCATCCCGCCCAGAATGCGCTTCATCTGCAATTCCTTGTCGGGCTCGAGCCCCCCCTGCGGGAGTTGCAGCAACCGCAGGTTTTTCTTCGCGGCGAAGATCTCCTGCGCCCGGTCGGCAAAGCCCGGCGCGACGATGCACTCAACGAAGAGCTTCACTACCTCTTCCGCCGTCAGCGCATCCACGATGTGATTGAACGCCAGCACGCCGCCAAATGCCGAAACCGGGTCGCTCGCCAGCGCTTTGGTGTACGAGTCGAGGAGCGTGCGTTGTTCCGCCGCGCCGCACGGATTGTTGTGCTTGATGATCACCGCCGCCGGGCCGTCGAATTCCGCCACCAGGCTGCGTGCCGCTTCCAGGTCCACATAGTTGTTGTAGGAAAGTTCCTTGCCCTGCAACTGCTTGGCAGCGGCAAGGCCGGTGGCGGGATGTCCCGCCGGAATGTAGAGCGCCGCGGCCTGATGCGGATTTTCCCCGTAGCGGAGTTCCTGCTTGCTGCGCAGCGCCAGATACACGCGTTCGGTCAGTCCACCCTTGAGCTGGACTTCCATCTCTTCGCCTTGCAGCGCGATGCGTTCCAGGTTCATGGTGATCACGCCGTCGTAGCGCGAAGTCATGGCAAAAACCTTGCGCGCAAGTTGCAGCCGCAATGCCAGCGTGGTTTCGCCCTCGGTTTCCAGCGCTTCCGCTACGCGTCCATAATCGGCTGGATCGGTCACCACCGTGACGCTCTCGAAATTCTTCGCCGCCGAGCGCAGCATCGTGGGCCCACCGATATCAATATTCTCGATCAATTCCTCCGGCGGAAGATATTGCTTCGCGGCCGTGGCTTCAAATGGATACAGGTTTACGACCACGAGGTCAATGGGCGCGATTCCATGCTCCTTGGCCTGCTTGAGATCCTCGGGGTTTTCGCGGCGATAGAGGAGGCCGCCGTGCACCTTCGGGTGCAGTGTTTTCACGCGGCCGCCGAGCATTTCCGGCCAGTTGGTGAACTCGGACACATCCTTGACGGGAACGCCAGATTCGCGCAGGAGCTTCGACGTGCCGCCCGTGGAGAGGATTTCGATGTTGAGCTTCGCCAGCCTGCGGGCAAATTCCACGATTCCGGTCTTGTCGAACACACTGAGCAGCGCGCGCTCCACGCCCATGTCGCCTCCTACGGTGGAATGAACTTCATAGTGTACGCGGAGGCGCGGAATTTCGGAAACGCAAGCCTGTGGGAAAAGGAAATTTGCGGTTTCAGGATTTCACGAGAGCTTTGAGTTTGACCTGGCCATCCACCGTCTCAACTACGTACTCCACTTCGCGGCAATTTTTCTGTTTCTGCAAGTCCTTCGTTTTCTTGCGCACAAACTCGTTGAAGGCCGAGCGCGTCATCTTGCCCATGTCTTCCCCGGCGTCCCGCTTCGCATTCGCAAAGGCCTCATATAGCTGTTCTACCTTTTCGACTTCCTGCTCTGGAGCGGTGCACACCACGCGAAACGCCTTCGGCCCGGCCGCCGGGCTGGCGGCAGCCTCGTTCGTCGCCTGCGCCCGGGCGCGTTCCGCTTCGATGGCCTTCGCTGCCGCCCCGAAATGGCGCTCGATCTTCCCCTCTTCGCGCTGGGCAACGCGCTTTCGGAATACTTCCTTGTATTTCGCGTAGGTCTGCGAAAGGTTGGAAAACCGGAAGCGTTGCGTGTACTTGAGGTCACCGCCGCGCTCCGAATAGCGCTTGACGATCAACTCGATGCGCCACTCGATCTCGGTCGGAGGGCGCTTGCGGCCGCCGCCAAAGTACATGTCGTACTCGATCTTGAGCTGGCGAATGTCTCGCTCCAGTTGGGCGAGTTCCTCATCAATAGTCGGCATGCGGATCGAATCCTTGAGAGTTCATCCTAGGGTTGGACCCGCCGGGCGTCAACGGGGGGCACCCGGGAAAGACACGGATGAAACAACGGCCGGGAGCGCCGAGCGGAGGTGTCCTTACGAACAGTCTGGATTGCGGCGGTCTTCCCGCCTGTGCTCCAATGGCGGCATGGCAGAGCGCGCAAAATCGGCGGCTTCGGACCAGACGGCCCTGCTGCGGCAGTTGCCTTCAGTGGACGAACTGCTCGCCCAGCCGCGCGTTGCGGCCCTGGGCGAAATCCTGCAACGACGGTTTCTGGTCGAGTTGGTGCGCGAAGCGCTGGCGGATACCCGCCGGGCGATCGTTTCGGGCACGGCTTCAGCGGAGAGCGATTTGCACGCAGCGACGCTCGAACACCGCATTGTGGAGGCCGTGGATCATGAGCTGTCTCCTTCTCTACTCGGCGTGATCAACGCGTCCGGCGTGATTCTGCACACGAATCTGGGTCGCGCGCCATTGCCGGCGTCCATTCTGGAGGAACTTGGAAGGACCGCCACCCAGTATTCCAATCTTGAATACGACGTAGCCGCGGGAGCACGGGGCAAGCGCGACGCGCACACCTCGCGCCTCATCGAGCGCCTCACGGGCGCCGAAGCCGCCGTCGTGGTTAACAATTGCGCGGCGGCCGTGCTGGTAACCCTGGCAGCCCTGGCGCGCGGCGGCGAAGTAATCGTCTCGCGCGGCGAACTCATCGAAATCGGCGACGGTTTCCGCATCCCCGAAATCATGGAACAGAGCGGCGCGGTGCTGCGCGAGGTCGGCACCACCAACCGCACCCGCATAGCGGACTACGAAAAAGCCTTAACCGAAAAATCGCGTGTGATCCTGCGCGTCCATCCCTCGAATTTCACCGTGACCGGATTTACCGAAAAGCCGGAAGTGGAGGAGCTCATCGCGCTGGGGCGCCGCACGGGCCTCCCTGTGGTGGAGGACCTCGGTTCCGGGTGCCTGATAGATTTGTCGGCCGCTGGGATTAGCGAGCCAACCGTTCGGGAAAGTGTCGAAGCGGGATTTTCTCTCGTCCTGTTCAGTGGGGACAAATTGCTCGGCGGCCCCCAGGCGGGCATTGTCGCCGGCAAGAAAGAGATTGTGCTGAGAGTACGGCGGCACCCGCTGTTCCGCGCGCTGCGCGTGGACAAGCTGACCATCGCGGCCATGGAAGTGACGCTGCGTGCGTACGTTCGCGGCGCGTGGACGGAAATCCCGTCGCTGCGCATGATGCACCTAAGCGTCGGCGAAATTGCAGCGCGCGCGAACGCGTTTCACAGTGCGCTGGCGGCGCAGGCCAGGGACATGGAAGTGGATTTTGCCGTTGCGGATGGGCGCTCGCTGGTGGGTGGCGGCGCTACTCCTGCACAATCTCTGCCAACGGTTGTTTTGCGCGTCGCCAGCATGCGATATTCGGCGGGAGAACTCGAAGCCCGCCTGCGACTTTCCGCGGATCACGCGCCGGTGATCGCTCGGATCGAAGACGATCACCTGCTGATTGACTTGCGCACCGTCTTTCCCGAGCAGGAACCCATCCTCGCGAAGGCGCTCCTCGCAGCGCTGAAGTAAGTCTGGAAAAACTGTTATGATATAGGTGCGATATAGAATTGATATAGGAGGTCGCATGGCTACGGCTCTAATCCATCTGGATCCGAAGCAGAAGGCCCGCTTGACGCGCCGCGCGAAAAAGCTTGGCCGTTCCTTTTCTCAGGAGGTGCGGAACGCCGTCGACTTGTACCTCGACCTGCCCGCCGACGAAGACGAATTGCGCCTACTGGCGCGGGCGGCCAATGAATCCGCCGGACGCAGCCTGAAGAGGCTGGACGAAACCATCGCGTACGTCGAAAAGGTGCTGAAAAGCATGAGGAAGGTCAAGTGAGCTGGCCGCGAGACGCGTTCGAGGCGTTGCGGCAGATCGTGTTGATCGAACATCGAATCAACGAACTCACCGAGAAAGTGGCGGAGCTCGCGCGAGCCTGTCAGGACCTGGACCGCCGGGTGGTTCGCATCGAAACCAAGCTGGAACTGTTTGAGCGCGCGGCCCTTCCCAACCGGCGGGCTTTGCCGGAAAAGTAGACCGGTAGGCAATGCTGGCCTACAAGGTATCACGCGGAAAATTGCAGCCAGTCCGCAAGAGTCTCCCACGGCTCAGGCGGGGCTGGGCACTGATTCGGGTGCGGCTGGCGGGCATCTGCAACACCGACGTGGAAATCTTGCGCGGGTATCATGCGTTTCGCGGCACGCCAGGGCACGAATTCGTCGGTGAGGTCGTGGAAGTCGAAGGAGTTTCCCCCGCGGTCCGCGGGCGGTGGCTTGGGAAGCGCGTCGCTGGCGAGATTAACGTGTCCTGCTCGGCGTTTGGTTACCGGCCAGTTTGCGATTTTTGCCGGCTTGGACTGAAAACTCACTGCGCGCGTCGGACAGTGCTTGGTATCGTGGCCCACGATGGCGCGTTCGCGGAGTATCTGACGCTGCCGCTCGAGAATCTGCACGTCGTCCCATCGAACGTCAGCGATGAAAAGGCCGTATTCATCGAGCCGCTGGCCGCGGCCGGCCAGATTCTCGCTCAACTCGACATCCGCAAATTTGCCGCTGCCGCGGTTCTCGGCGACGGAAAGCTGGCCCAATTGATCGCCATGGTCTTGCACGCCGCCGGTCTGCGTGTGGTCCTCTACGGCAAGCATGCAAACAAGCTGGCTTTGGCGCGGCAAAGCGGAGTAGCAACCCAAAAAGTGCGCGGCGATGCCTGCGATCTGAAACAGTTGAGGGAAAGCTACCGGCTGGTCGTGGAAGCAACAGGCTCACCCACGGGACTCTCGCTGGCACAGCACATGACCGAACCGCGTGGCACCTTGCTGCTGAAATCCACTTTTCACGGCACCGCCCAGGTCGAGACCTGGCCCATCGTAGTGAAGGAAATTACCGTGCTCGGCTCGCGCTGTGGCCCATTCACAAAGGCAATCTCCCTGCTCCGCTCCGACAAGGTCGATCCCACTGCGCTCATCTCGCGCGTCTTTCCTTTGGCCAAAGCCTCGGGGGCCATCGTCTACGCGCAAAAACGCGGGGTGATGAAGGTTCTCCTGAAAAACGATTGATTACAGCCGGTTGATGCAGGACGCGACGCAGGCGGCGCCAAATCCGTTGTCAATATTCACGACGGTCACGTTGGAGGCGCACGAATTGAGCATACCGAGCAACGCCGCGACTCCCCCGAAGCTTGCGCCATAGCCGGTGCTGGTGGGCACCGCGATCACTGGCACGCCGACGAGTCCCCCCACCACGCTGGGCAGCGCTCCTTCCATTCCCGCCGCGCAGATGATCACGCGGGCTTCGGTGAGTTCGCGGCGATGCTCCAGCAGCCGGTGAATGCCCGCCACGCCAACGTCAAACATTTGCGCCACGCGGTTCCCCATCACGCGTGCAGTCAACACGGCTTCTTCGGCAACGGGAATATCGCTGGTGCCGGCCGAGACCACCAGGATCGTTCCTTTTCCGAAAATCTCCTGCGTGCGTTCGATGGTGATAACGCGGGAGAGGGCATGAAACTTTGCCCCACGCGAAACCTTCTTCACAGCTGCGAACATTTTCGCGTCCGCGCGGGTGATCAGCACGTTGTGCCGCGAGGCCTTCTTGCTCACCATCGCTTTCGCGATCTGCGCCACTTGCGCGGGCGTCTTGCCCTTGCCGAAAATCACCTCCGCGTAACCCTGGCGCAACGCCCGGTGATGATCGACTTTCGCGAAGCCGATATCTTCGAACGGCATGTGCTTCAGGCGTTCCAGCGCGGTTTTCGGCGACACGTCCTTCTTGTCAACCGCGTTCAGCAAGTGGAGGATTTCGTCGGCGTTCATGGTGTTGGGTCGGTTCGCATCTTAGCATTCCCCTTGTGGCGCCACTACGCTTGACTTGGCTCGGGGTCATTGCGAGACTGTCCTTATCCGCACAAAAACCATGCCGCAAGCGCAAACCAAAATCATTACCGTGGGTGTGACCGGGGCAAGCGGCGCCGTCTTCGCGCAAAAGACGCTCGCGCTACTGGAAGCCGACGCGCGCGTCGGCCGCATTCACCTGGTGGTCACGGAAACCGGCCAGCGGCTCCTCGCCGAGGAATTGCGCATCGCTTCCGGCGATCTGAAGAAACTTCCAAGCCGCATACTCGGGCGAGTTCCCCAGAAAATCGAAACGCTCTCGAATAAAGATGTGGGCGCATCGATCGCGTCGGGCAGCTACAACGTTGACGCGATGATCGTCATCCCTTGCACCGTCGGCGCGGTCGCTTCGATTGCCTGCGGCGCCTGCGACGACTTGCTGGCCCGCGCGGCGGACGTGATGCTGAAAGAAAATCGCAAACTGATTCTTTGCGTTCGCGATACGCCGTTCAACCGCATCCACCTGGAAAACATGCTGCGCGCGCAGGCTGCAGGCGCGGTGATTATGCCCGTCGTCCCCTCGTTTTATCATCGGCCAAGGACGATTGACGACCTCGTGTTCCAATACGCATGCCGGGTCTTGGCGCAGGCCGGCTTGCCGCAGGAGAAAATGTTCCGCTGGACCGGCAGCGCCATGCGAAAGGCGGAGGACTAAAGCAATGGCGGGGCGCATCCGCACCGTGCTGGAGATGATCAAGTTCGAGCATTCCGTGTTCGCGCTGCCCTTTGCGCTCACCGGGGCTCTGCTGGCTGCCCGGGAAACGCTTCATGGATGGCCGACATGGCGGCAGATTCTCTGGATTATTGTGGCCATGGTGGCGGCGCGCTCCGCAGCCATGACCCTGAATCGCATCGCGGATCTGCGCTACGACAGGGAAAATCCGCGCACCAAATTGCGCGCGCTGGCGACGGGCGAACTTTCGCTCGGATTCGCGTGGGCCTTCACGCTGATTGCGGTGGGCATTTTCTTTCTTGCTGCCTGGCAATTGAATCCGCTGGCTTTGAAGCTCGCTCCCGCGGCGATCGCGATCCTGTTTTTCTACTCCTACACCAAACGATTTACGAACTGGTCGCACCTTTTCCTCGGTTTCGCATTGGGCGTTTCCCCGGCCGCGGCGTGGATCGCCATCACCGGCAGGCTCGATTGGCGCATCTTGATTCTGTGCGCCGCAGTGACGCTGTGGGTGGGCGGGTTCGACGTACTGTACGCGTGCCAGGACGTGGAGTTCGACAAGGGCGCCGGGTTGTTTTCCGTCCCCAAGCAGTTCGGAATTCCCAAGGCTCTGCGGATTGCGCGCGCGATGCACGTCGGCGTGGTTCTGTTCCTCAGTTGGCTAGCTTTGAGCCTCGGACTGCCGTGGCCGGCGTGGGCGGGAATTCTGGTTGTGGCGGCGCTGCTCGCGTATGAACATTCGCTCGTGAAAGCCGACGACTTGAGTAAAATGAACGCTGCGTTTTTTTCCGTGAACGGCTATATTAGTATGTTGTTTCTGCTCTTTTGGGGCGCCGCAGCCGCACTTTGGCGCGTTTGATTGTTTCGATTGTTTTGAAATGCTAGTCCTAAGGTAGCGTAGCGGCAGACCTTGATCCGACATCCAGGAAATGGAATTAACCGTGGCCGAGTTGAACATCCAAGACGCAACCCTGAAGCCGATTGCCGACAAAGTGCTGGCTGGCGAACGCCTCTCCTTTGACGACGGTGTGGCCCTCTTCCGCACGCCCGACTTGCTCTCCGTGGGCTGGCTCGCGAATTACGTTCGCGAAAAGCGGCACGGGAACGTGGCCTATTACAACGTGAACCGCCACATCAATCCGACGAACGTTTGCGTCGCGCATTGCAAGCTTTGCGCTTTTGGCCGCGACCCTAATGCTCCCGGAGCCTACACGTATGCGCTCGAGGAAATCTATCAGCGCGCAGCGCAGGGCGTGCGCGAGGGCGCGACTGAATTTCACATCGTCGGCGGATTGCATCCGGATCTTTCCTTCGACCATTTCCTGCAGATGATTCGCGGGCTCAAGCAGAGGCATCCTCACGTGCACCTGAAAGCCTTTACGATGGTCGAAGTGCACTACTTCGCGCGCATCGCGAAACTTACGATCGAAGAGACGCTGCAGAAAATGAAAGAAGCCGGCGTGGATTCCTGCCCCGGCGGCGGCGCGGAAATCTTCCATCCCCGGGTGCGCAAAATCATCTGCGACCACAAGGTCAGCGGCCGCATGTGGCTCAGCATCGCGAAGAAGGCGCACCGCATCGGGTTGCGCTCCAACGCCACGATGCTCTATGGCCATGTGGAGACGTTCGAGGAACGCGTGGACCATCTTGTGCTGCTGCGCGATGCCCAGGACGAAACGCGCGGATTCGTGGCCTTTATCCCACTGGCGTTCCATCCGGACAACACTGCGCTTTCGCACATCCCAAAACCCAGCGGTTACGATGATCTCCGCTGCATCGCCGTTTCGCGGCTGATGCTCGACAATTTCGATCACATCAAGGCCTACTGGATTATGCTCACGCCCAGCATTGCGCAGATCGCGCTGCGCTTTGGCGCCAACGACATGGATGGAACCGTGATCGAGGAAAAGATTTATCACGACGCCGGCGCCAAGACCTCCGAATTCACGCCGCTAAGCGAACTCGAACGTCTCATTCGTGCGGCCGGGCGTGTGCCCGTCGAGCGTGACACGCTCTACAATCGCGTCGATCGCTCCAAGCTCCCTCCCATCGTTCCCGCAACCCCTCCCGGCCTGGTTTCCCTGGGCGTTTGAGCCCTACAAATGGCGCATGGGTGAGCTCGCACATAGTGCAGGCGAAATAATTTCGTATCTCCAAATGTGCCAGGCATGGAGCACGAGCCTACAACGCGGCATGAATTATCGTCTCCGCCCGGACTGCAGCGTTATCTTAATGAGTCGACGGCCTAGTGCCCCGTACAAAGACAAAATTGAGGACGACGGTCGAGTTCTTATCTATGAGGGCCATGATATACCCCGATTGACCGGGAGCCAGGACCCAAAGCTGATTGACCAACCTCGTCTTACGCCGGGTGGCAAGCTAACCCAAAACGGCCAGTTCGCAGACGCAGCAATTAAAGCAAAGCAAGGATTGTCAAACCCTGATGTAGTTGCAGTCTACGAGAAAATCCGGGATGGAATTTGGTCCTTCAATGGTTTCTTTCTATTGGCAGACGCATGGACTGAATCCGACGGCCAACGCCAGGTTTTCAAATTCCGTCTCGAACTCTCTGCAACTGGAGAAGGGATTCGAGATTCACCCGGGACTGACCTTCTTCATAACCGACTTATTCCGTCAGCAATCAAGCTAGAAGTCTGGCAGCGTGATAAGGGTCGGTGCGTTCTTTGCGACAGCGACAAAAATTTACATTACGACCATGATTTGCCCTATTCAAAGGGAGGCTCTTCATTGCTGGGCTCCAACATTAGACTGCTCTGCGCAAAGCAAAATCTCTCTAAGGGCTCAAAAATTGTTTGAGGGTGCTCTCCCGACTAGAGAGATGAACACTCTCCCCGGGATTCCTATCTTTTCGAGACTCTACGTGGATGAGTCGATGAACTTGGATTTGCGCGTCGACCGTTCGCTCACTGTCCTCGCGGCTTTCTTCCTCTTCCACAAGTGGTAGAATCACCGAGGGCACTGTATCCTTCCCCCGTCCCGCTGAATCCAATCAGCCACACAGCAGCCCAGAGTCCGTCAATCAAGGAGAGCATCCATGCAACGCAAAGCTTCGGCAGTCTGGCAAGGCGATCTGAAAACCGGCAAAGGCTCCATCTCCACCGACAGCGGCACGCTGAAGGAAACCCAATATTCGTATTCGACGCGCTTTGAAAACGGTGTCGGCACCAACCCGGAGGAACTCCTGGCCGCTGCGCACGCCGGCTGCTTCACCATGGCGCTTTCGGCGCAACTTGCCGGCGCAGGAATGGTGGCCTCAAAACTCGAGACCGTCTGCACCATCTCCCTCGAAAAAGTGGGCGAAGGTTTTTCCATCACCAAGAGCCATCTCGACCTCGCCGCCACGATTCCCAACGCCGACAAGGCGAAATTCGACGCGGCCGTGAAGAACGCGGAAAACGGATGCCCGGTCTCAAGGCTGTTCAAAGCGGAAATCACCGTCAACGCGCGTCTGGTAACCTCCACTTCCGCTTGATGCTGGCGTCTGAAAACTCGCATCAGGCAGGGGGCGCGTGATGCCCGCTCCGGGTGTGTTTATTGGCGGGATTGCGGTCTTTTTCATCGTGGCCTGGGACGCCTTCGAGGCCATTATCCTGCCCCGGCGCGTAACTCGAAAAATCCGACTCGCGCGTTTCTATTATCAATTCACCTGGGCTACCTGGAAGTTTTACGCGCGCCTCATTCCCTCCAAGAAACGCCGCGAATCGTTTCTGGGATTTTACGGGCCGATTTCCCTGCTCTTTCTCATTGCGATTTGGGCCTGCGGACTCATCGTCGGTTTCGCCATGATGCAATATGGCGCCGGTTCGGCGGTGAACGTGGCCGGCATGACGCCGAGTTTTGATACCGACATGTATCTTAGCGGCACCACGTTCTTCACGCTTGGCCTTGGTGACGTGGTTCCTCGCTCCGGATTGTCGAGAGTTCTGGTGGTTGTGGAATCCGGCTTTGGTTTCGGCTTCCTCGCCGCGGTAATCGGCTATCTGCCGTTCATCTACGGCGCTTTCGGCGCGCGCGAAACCGAAATTGTCCTGCTCGATGCCCGGGCCGGCACGCCGCCCACGGCGGGCGAACTGCTCCTCCGCCACTCCTTCCCCGGGGGGCACGAGGCTTTGCGTGGGCTGTATAAAGACTGGGAGCGCTGGTCAGCCCAGCTCCTCGAAAGCCATCTGTCTTACCCCGTGCTCGCTTATTTTCGATCGCAGCACGACAACCAGTCGTGGATCAGTTCGCTCACCGCCATCCTCGATGCGTGCGCCCTCACCATTTCCGGCATCGAAGACGTTTGCTCGAAGCAAGCGCAGCTTACGTTTGCCATCGCGCGCCACGCCGTCGCCGATCTCTGCCAGGTTTTCTCCGCCGCCCCCCGGCCTCCGACACACGATCGCTTGCCTCCCGAATTGCTTCGGATGATGCGGGAAACTCTCGACCAGCATGGCACGCGGCTTCTCGCGACCCCGGAAGCCGATTTGAAACTCAACGAACTCCGGAAAATTTATGAGCCTTATGTTTACGCCCTCGCGGAACGCTTCAACCAGCCCCTCCCACCGTGGGTGCCCGCAAAAAAAACCAAGGACAACTGGCAAACCACCGCGTGGGCCAAAACTCTGGAGAAAGCGGAGGCCGCTGGCGCCGCTCTGATTCACGACGACCATTTTTGAAACATGCGGCGGCAACGCACAGGCATTCGCCGCTATTTTTCTTTTGAGACTTCATTTTAGATCCCGGTATTGTAGTGCTGCCGGAAAATGCAAGACTATCAGCCAATTGATTTTCGAAGACTCTTGGGGGAACTCCGATGAAAGCGATTCAAGTGCACCAGTTTGGCGGGCCAGAAGTCTTACAACTCCAAGATATCCCTACGCCGAAGCCCGGGCCTGGACAAGTTCTCGTCCACGTGCACGCGGCAGGTGTGAATCCCTATGACACGTACATGCGCAATGGCACCTACGCCATCAAGCCGCCTTTGCCCTACACGCCAGGATCGGACGCTGCGGGCGTGATCGAAGCCGTCGGTGACGGAGTCACAAGAGTCAAGCCCAGCGCTCGCGTCTACACTGCCCGTACCGTCAGCGGTGCCTACGCCGAGTATGCGCTTGCTCTCGAGTCGCAAGTTCATCCCCTGCCGGAGAAAATATCGTTTGCACAGGGAGCCGGCGTTTGGGTTCCCTACGGCACCGCGTTTACAGCGTTGCAGCATCACGCGCACGCCCGCCCGGGGGAGACCCTGCTGATCCACGGCGCGAGCGGCGGCGTCGGCACCGCCGCTATTCAATACGCTCGCGCGATGGGCATGATCGTGTTCGGCACGGCGGGGTCCGCGAAGGGCCTTGAGCTCGTCAAGCGTGAGGGCGCCCACCAGGCCTTCGACCACGGCAAGCCCGGGTGCTCCGACGAGATCATGAAAGCCACAGGCGGCCTCGGCGCGGATGTGATTCTGGAAATGATCGCGAACCTCAACTTGGCCACCGATTTGAAGATGCTTGCGCTCAACGGCCGCGTGATCATTATCGGGAATCGTGGCGAAATCACCATTAATCCACGCGACCTCATGGCGCGCCGTGCCACTGCCAAAGGCTTCACGTTGTGGGCTGCCACCGAAGCGGAAACCACCGAAATCCACGCGGCCATTGGCGCGGGTCTGGAGAATGGCACCTTGCGACCAATCGTTGGCAAAGAACTCCCGTTGAAAGACGCGGCACAGGCCCACGTGGACGTGCTGGCTCCCGGCGCGCACGGCAAAATCGTTCTGGTACCTTAGTGGCTTTTCAATCCGCAGCATTCTAGAGTCGTGGGAGTGAGAGACCACTGTGGTATAAGAATGGGCTCAGTTTTCAATGAATGGAGAAAGACCCCCATGTCCCTGCCGAAACGACTGTTCAGGCCTCTTTTGCTGAGTTTGCTGCTCGCCGCGCCGCTGCTGGCGGATACCATAATCCTGCAGAGCGGCGCGAGTTACACGGGATCGTTCGAGAATGTGAACGGTAACGAGATCACCTTCATGGACAACCAGGACGTGCAGTACCGTTTCCCGCTCTCGGACGTGCAATCCCTGGTCTTCACCGGCTCAACCGATATCGTCACCCTTCGCAGCGGCAAAGTTTATTCCGGAAAGTATACCGGCGGAAATACGATCTCGTTTACCGACAATCAGGGCGTCGGCTACGTCTTTCCCGTCAGAGACGTCGCTTCGCTGGTTCTCTCCCGCAACCATCCCGCTCCGCCTCCGCCTTCGACCAGCGTAAGCATGGTCATCCCCGAGGGGGCGCAGATTGCCATCCGCACGGAGGAAATCATTGATTCGGAAGCTTCCTCTACCGGGCAGTTGTTCAGCGCCACGGTCGCGGAGGACGTCTCAGACAGCAACGGCAATGTTGCCATCCCGCAAGGCACGCGTGCGAAACTTGTGGTGCGCAACATGGGCACGGGTGGCGCGGTTCACAGCGGCGAAATCGCGCTCGATCTCTTTTCCGTCTCCGTCAAGGGGAAGGAATATCGCGTGGATACGAACGACGTGGACTACAGCAACAAACGCGGCGTAGGGGCAAACAAGCGTACCGCGGAATACGGCGGCGGTGGCGCGGCATTGGGCGCCCTTCTCGGTGGTATTTTCGGCGGGGGTAAGGGCGCAGGCATCGGCGCGGCGGCCGGCGCGGGAGGCGGGTTGCTGACACAAATCTTCACCCGCGGCAAAGTCGTGAAGGTTCCGGCTGAAACGCTCTTGAATTTCCGTCTGGACCGCACCCTCGTGCTGCGCGCCCCTGCGTAACGCAACCCCCTTTTGTACCTGGGTCGCGCGAAACACAAGCGCGGGAAATACGGGTAGAATATCGGTTCAGCGCCACTTCCCCGGCGCACTCGGAGAGACTCGCATCTTGTTGAACTTCACGCCCACCCTGTTCGCCCTGCTGGCTCAGGGAGGCTTCAGCCACTACTGGCATAAGATCACGGACAGGACCTTTACCGGGGTCTACAACGCCAACGCGTTCGATCTGGCGATGATGATCCCTTATTTCATCGTGCTCTTCGTGCTGGCCGCTTACGGTCTTCATCGCTACGTTTTGCTCTACGAATATTACGCGTATCGCAAGAATGTGCCGCCCGAACCGCCACCGGTGCAGAATTGGCCACGGGTCACGATTCAGTTGCCCATCTTCAACGAGCGCTACGTAATTGAGCGACTCGTGGATGCGGTCGCGCAATTCGATTATCCCCACGCACTGCTCGACATCCAGGTTCTCGACGATTCCACCGATGAAACTCGCGAGGTGGCCCGCGCCTGCGTGGAGCGCCACGCTTTGCAAGGGCTTCCGATCGTCTACGTAAACCGCACTAACCGCGAAGGTTTCAAGGCCGGCGCCCTTGAGAACGGCCTGCAAACCGCGCGGGGCGAATTCGTGGCCATCTTTGACGCCGATTTCCTTCCACAATCCGACTTTCTCCGCCGCACGATTCCTTACTTCCTCGATCCCGCCACCAACGGCAAGATCGGCATGGTCCAGACCCGCTGGACGTACCTGAACAGCGACTACTCACTGCTGACACGCGTCGAAACCATCCTCCTCGACGGTCACTTCGTGGTCGAGCACGGTGGCCGCTCGCGGCGCGGCACTTTCTTCAATTTCAACGGCACCGCCGGCGTCTGGCGCCGCGCGGCCATCGATTCCGCCGGCGGGTGGGAACACGATACCCTCACCGAGGACACGGACCTTTCCTACCGCGCGCAGCTCCAGGGCTGGAAATTTCTCTATCTGCCCGATATCGAATGCGCTTCCGAACTCCCCGTGGACATGAACGGCTTCAAGGCGCAGCAGGCCCGCTGGGCAAAGGGGCTGATGCAAACGGCGAAGAAAATCCTGCCCCAGGTGTTTCGCTCCAACGTGCCGTTCTACATCAAGTCCGAAGCCTTCCTGCATTTGACCGCCAACATCTCCTACCCGCTGATGGTGTTGTTATCCACGATGCTGTTGCCCGCAATGATCGTGCGTTTCTATCAGGGTTGGTTCCAGATGCTGGTGATTGACCTGCCTTTGTTCCTCGCCTCCACATGTTCGATCTCGAGCTTTTATCTGGCCGCGCAGAGAGAACTCCGCCCGAAAACCTGGCTGACCACGTTTCTCTATATGCCCTTCGTCATGGCCACCGGAATCGGCATCAGTGTGCGCAATGCTCAGGCCGTGCTCGAAGCGATCGTCGGCAAGAAATCCGAATTTGCGCGCACTCCCAAGTTCAAAATCGAAGGCAAGTCCGGCACCTTCGCTGCAAAGAAGTACAAAAACAAGGCCGGGTGGATGCCATATTTCGAAGTGGGCTTGGGCCTCTATTTCGCATTCACGGTCGTCTACGCCTTCATGAACGAAAACTACGCTACCATCCCCTTCCTTCTATTATTTGTATGGGGCTACTTCTATACCGGCTTCATGTCTCTGAGCCAGTCCTGGTTCGCGCACTTGCGCTTCGGCGTCAATGCCCCGGAAATGCGCCCCGCATCCTCTGGCGCGCCCGGATTCTAGCCAGACCCTTAACGCAAATCGACTTGCGAACCCTGCCGCACCGGCGCAAGCTGGTTTCATGTTCGCCTGGACCCGGGTTCTCACACGTCACATTACCGCCGATGAAATCGCCAACACGCTCACCCACGGAATCGGCCTGGTCTCCAGTGTCTTGGGCTTTGTGATCCTGCTGGTTCTTGCCATCCTTCATGGCGGCGTGTGGCAAATTCTAGGATGCACGATCTATGGCGCAACGCTGATCTGCCTGTACTCCGCCTCCACCTTCTATCACGGCGTTTCGTCTCCGCGCGCCAAGCGCATCCTGCACATCTTCGATCACTGCGCCATCTTTTTGCTGATCGCCGGGACCTACACGCCGTTTCTTTTGGTCAACTTGCGCGGCAGTTGGGGCTGGTCGCTGTTCTCGGCCATCTGGAGTCTCGCCGTCCTGGGCATCCTGTTCAAGCTATGGTTCGCCGACCGCTTCCCCATTTTGTCCGTTGCGGCGTATGTGGCCATGGGATGGCTCGGCGTAATCGCCTCGAAGCAGGTCTATGCCCACGTTCCCCTCACTGGCATTGTCTGGATTGTTTTGGGAGCCGTTGCGTATTCAATCGGGGTAATCTTCTACGCCTGCAAGAAGATTCCGCACCATCACGTGATCTGGCATCTGCTGGTCATGACTGGCAGCACCTGCCACTACATCGCGGTTCTCTACTCGGTTTTCGCCGTGGCCTAATGCGCCGGCTAGGCTATTCGGCTCAGGATTCCTTCGCCGCTTGCGCCAGCCACTCTTCCAGCGTCGGCACATACTTGTCTTCTATGTCCTGGAAGGCCACGCCGGCTCCCCGATTCGGCTGCGAGTAAATCACCTTTCCTCTGGTCTGGAAGACATTGCTTTCTTCCTTCCAGATCTTCACCAATACCTGGGTGTTCGTTGGAAACGGATTCATCATGTCCAGGTAGCAGCCGTGCCGGCTCAACTCGCTTACCCGCGACGCTACGCGCACCTCTGATTTCTCTTCCAGTAGCTCCGCGCTGGCGAAAAACATGTACCGGGGCGTACGGCGTCGTTCGCGTTCCATAGTGCCTCCCTGTCTGGCGCCTGTGGTCCGTGGACCGGGTCCTTTGCTCGGTTACCTCTATCTTCCTCCGCTTTGCCCGGAATTGCTGCTCCGTTTGCCCTTACCGCCACTAGGCCACCCTCCCGCCTCTCCGGCTTGCCTTATACTCGTAGGGAACACTCTGGAGCCTCGAAATGACCGAAAGCACTCGTGAGTCGCCTTGGAGCCCGTTGCGACTGGTCCTGATTGCCCTGATTTTGATTCTCGGCGCGTATTGGATGGGAGCCCGCTACGGACCGCGCCAGGCCAAGGAAGTGGAAGCCGTGCACGCGCCCGCTCTTTCTCCGGCGGCCGGCCCAGCCATTTCGCCGGCTGTGGCGCCTCATCCTCCGCCGACTTTGACCGAAGACGAATCCATCAACGTGCGCATCTACCGGCAAGCGTCTCCCGCGGTTGCCAACATCCTCACCAAGGCTACGGAGTATGACTTCTTTATGGACGCGGTTCCCGTCGAGGGTGCGGGCTCTGGCTTTCTGATCGATCCTCGCGGCTACATCCTCACCAATTTCCATGTGGTCGCGGGCGCGCAGACCATTGAAGTGATCCTCGGCGACAAGACGCGTTACCCGGCCAAGTTCGTTGGCGCAGATCAGCGCAACGACGTGGCCCTGATCAAGATCGACCCCAAGGGCAAAGCGCTCGCGGCCCTGCCGCTGGGAGATTCCTCGACCTTGCAGGTCGGCCAGAAAGTACTAGCGATCGGCAATCCGTTCGGCTTTCAGTCCACGCTTACCACAGGCGTGGTCAGCGCACTGGGCCGCACGGTGCAGACGAGCGATACTACTTTCATTGACGCGGCGATCCAGACCGACGCCTCGATCAACCGCGGCAATTCGGGCGGCCCGCTCATTGACACCCATGGCGACGTCATCGGCATTAACTCCGCCATCTACACACCCTCCGGCACCACTGCGGGAATCGGCTTCGCCATCCCAATCAACACCGCGAAGCTCATCGCCAACGACCTGATGACCGAAGGCCGCGTGCGCCGCGCCTACCTCGGCGTGAACACGCTTGAACTCACCGGCTGGCTCGCGCAAGCGCTCGATCTGCCGGTCCAGGAAGGCCTACTGGTGGAACAGGCGACGAAAGGCGGGCCGGCCGCCGCCGCGGGGATTCACGGCGGAGATCGCCGCGTGCAATCCGGCATGCGCACCCTGATGATCGGCGGCGATGTGATTATCGGTATCGACGGCCAGAAAGTGGCGAATCAATTCGACATGAACGTGCTGCTCAATCGCAAGCGGCCGGGAGATATGGTCACGGTCACCCTCTACCGCGGCGCGAAAAAGCTCGATCTCCCGGTAAAGCTCGGCGAACGCGACGGCAACTAAACGGCAGCGTGCAAGTCAGCGGAATGTGAACGAGCGTGTCTTACTCGCTAGGGCCCAATTTCCGCGCGATACCGTTTCCGCTCTTCCTCGCTCAAACGGAACCATCCTTCCGCGATGTCGCGGACCCGCTCCAACTCCTTCTGCATCTCCTGATGCTTCGCTTGGATCATGTTCAAATCGGCGTCCTGCGGCACCCGGATGGGCCGCCCGCCAATAACGACGGCGCGCGCAAACAGACCCGGCAGCAGGAAATGATCCCAGGTTTTCTCGATAGTCCTGCCGCGGTCTACTCCCACATGAAACACCGTGATCGGTGCTCCTGTCATGCGCGCCAGCAGCACCGGTCCGACCTTGGCGACATATCGTGGACCCCGCGGCCCATCGATCGTAAACGCGCAATCGAATCCTTCGCGAATCCGCTGGGCCATCACCTGCAGTGCACGCAACCCGCCGCGCGAGGAACTCCCTTGCGCGGTCCCGAATCCCAGCCACTCGATCACCTTCCGCGTCCATTGCCCGTCGAACGCCGTGGTGTTCATCACCACCACGCCGCGGTTCCGGCCAAACCAGGAAATCGGTAGAATCACGCGGTGCCAGAACGCCCAGATGCACGGCTGCTTTCTGGCCCAGCATGCATCGATCGGTCCGCGGCCCAGAACCTCAAAGCGCAGAGTTGGACCCAGCACGCGAATGACGCTGTACACGATCCCAGCAATGATGGGAATCTGAATACGCCGGCTCCAGGACAGCTTGGGCAGACGCGTATCGTAGTGAGCGCTGACCGGCTGTTCGGTCCCCTGCCCCTGGATGTCGGAAGTTTCCATCTTCCTATAGTATATAGAGTCCGATTATCCCCGCCCGGACGGAGAACCACCGAAGTGACCCGCGAAGTCCAAGCCCGCACTCCGAGCAAGCTCCTCAAGCTTCTGCTTTGCGCCCTGCTGCCAGCAAGCCTCTTTCTCGCACTTGAATCCCGTGCGGACAACCCGCCATCGGACACTATCGGTGCCATCGAGGGGGTAGCCATCTCGGTTGAAGGACCGATGACCGTGGATGTGGTGAATGGCCGGGTCCGCACGATTCTCCGTAGCGGCAGCGACGTTCGCGTGAAGGCCGGGCAAGCTCGCGTGGACCTTGTGGAAGGCGGCTACATCCTTATTTGTGGTCCGGCTCATTTCTCGCTCTTGAAGGCGGGTCATGCGATTACGCTCGCGCTGGAAACGGGAACCGTCCACGCCCAATTCGGCAACGAAGTGTCCCTCAACGTCTACACCGCGCAAATCCAGGCACGTCCGATCTCCATCGGCAATGGAATCGAGGATCTCCTGGTCGGGCTGGATGTCTCCGGAACCATGTGTATCCGCGCCAATCGCGGTGCTATCCGCGTCGAACAACAGCTGACCGGGCAAAGTGTCATCGTGCCGCAAACTGGCGACATCACCCTGACCAACGGCCAGATTGACAGTCTGCATACTTCCCCCGGGCACTGCATCTGCGAGATGGATACCAATCTCCAACCCATGACGCCCGCGCCCGAGATCAGCCGCCTGGCCACAAATGCGGACATCCAGAAACGCCTAATAGTGCCGAAAGCGCCCACGCAAACTGCCAGCATCCCCCAAACGGCTCAGCCGGAAGAGCCGGTCTACCAAATTTTCATGCCGCCTCTGCGATACGACGCCAAAGCCAAAGTGCAAGCTGACTATGACCCGAACCTTGTTATCCTTGTCCGTCGCGTTCGCGTCCGGCCAACTCTTATCTACCAGGGCCGCGTGGAAGGCGAGCTGGTTGAAGTCCCCCACAATGCGCCGCCAGCAGTGTCCGAGCCGCAAGTCGCTCCGCCAAGGCAAGAGGAGGAATCCACGTGGAACCGCATGAAGAACTATTTCCGCCGCATTTGGTCGCCGTCTTCCTGAGTGCTGCCTTGGGCGGGAACCTTATCTTACTGTCCTTCCGGCCAATGTCTCATCCTGCCAGACCGTACTATTGGGCACAGTTGTAGTTCAATGTTAAATACTTAGTCTCCTTGCCCGGCCTGGGAAAATGAAGACTGTTTGGTCAATTTGAACTGGAGAACCTGGAACCCATGGATGGCTTGATGCGTCACCGCAGTGGAGTTTTGTCTCTATTTGTATTTCCGATCGCAATCGCGGGACTTCTCTTGGGCGGATGCGCTTCGGAATCCCACTCGAGTGGCGGCGGTGGAACTCCAAGTCCTCTGGAAATCACCACCGGCTCGCTCCCGAGCGGTCAGGTCGGTACGGCATACAACGGAACGCTCGCCGCGGCCGGCGGCACGGCTCCATTTACCTGGTCTTTGACGAGCGGTTCTCTCCCCGCAGGTCTCACTCTGAGCTCCTCCACCGGTGCGATCACTGGAACACCAACGGCCTCCACCTCGAATTCCTCGCTGACATTCCAGGTCCAGGATTCCGGGAATCCGAAACAGACGCAGTCCGCGACCCTCACATTAACGGTCGCTCCCGCCGGCCTGGCCATCAATACCACTTCCCTGCCCAACGGGCACGTCGGCACGTCGTACAGCGTCACGCTAGCGACGAGCGGCGGCGCCACTCCATATACTTGGTCGATCTCTAGTGGGACTCTTCCCACGGGACTCTCCTTGAATGCTTCCACCGGCGTCATCTCAGGTACGCCCAGCCTCTCCATCACCAATTCTCCTCTCACCATCCAGGTGAAAGACTCGTCGGCTACCCAGCAAACGAAAACGGCAAACCTGACGCTGACCATTCTTCCACCCGTGCCTGCAATTACCACCAGTTCTCTGCCCAACGGGCAAGTGGGTGTGGCTTATAGCACCACGCTCGCGGCAAGCGGTGGTACAACCCCCTATCACTGGTCGATCACCAGCGGCACTCTCCCCAGTGGAATTTCGCTCAACGCCTCGACGGGCGCCATCACTGGGACCCCAACGGCCACCGCCACGAATTCGTCGCTCACCTTCAAGGTGACTGACAGCGGCTCGCCTGCTCAGACCGCAACCAGGACGTTGACTATCACCGTCACTCCCGCCGCCTTGGCAATCACCACCACGTCTCTCCCGGGTGGCCAAGTAGGCTTCGCCTACAGCACCACTCTGGCGGCGACGGGCGGAACAACTCCCTATACCTGGTCCATCACCAGTGGCTCGCTTCCGGCTGGACTCTCGCTCAACGCCTCGACCGGTGCCATCACCGGCAAGCCAACTTCTTCTGTCAGCAATTCTCCGCTCACATTTCAGGTCAAAGATTCCTCGGCTTCGCAACAAACGAAAACTGTAAATCTCACGCTGACTGTCGCGCCCGCTACGCTCGCGATCTCGACCACTTCGCTCCCAAACGGCCAAATCAACGTCGCCTACAGCACGACTCTCGCTGCTTCGGGCGGAACAACTCCCTATGCCTGGTCCATCACCAGTGGAACTCTTCCCAACGGAATCTCGTTGAATGCCTCGACGGGCGTCATCGCCGGCACGCCCACGGTCTCCGTGACCAATTCTCCTCTGACTTTCCAGGTGAAGGATTCCGGCACGCCGCAACAAACTAAGACCGTCAACCTGACACTCACGATTGGAACGGGCGGCAATATAACCGTTTCCATTACTCCTGTGCGCGCTGGTTTGACGACCACTCAAACGCTCACCGTGACCGCCACGACAAACGACACTGCTGGCGTAACGTGGTCCGCCAGTGGCGCTTCTTGTTCGGGAAACGCGTGCGGGACGTTCTCTTCCGGCACGAGCCTGTCCGGCGTTGGCGTAACCTACACCGCACCTTCCACCGCTGGCGTTTACACGGTCACGGCGACAAGCGCGACTGACGGTTCGCAAAGTGCGTCCGCAACCATCGGGGTGACGGATCTTCCTGGTGTGTTCACGTGGCACAACAACCTGAATCGCGACGGGAGCAATCCAAAGGAATACGCGCTCACCCCAGCTTTCGTTAGCACAGCTACCTTCGGAAAATTATTCACCTGCTCGATCGACGCGGCTGCTTATGCGCAGCCGCTATGGGTAGCAAGTCTTACCATCAACGGCGCCAAGCATAACGTCATTTACGTCGTGACTCAGCACGACACGATCTACGCGTTCGACGCCGACGCATCCCCATGCCAGACGCTAAACTCAGTGAGCCTGCTTGGAACGAATGAGACTTGGCTATCGAGCAGCGACGTCAATACATCCGATATTACTCCGAGTATTGGGATCGTGGGCACACCCGTCATCGATCCTGCGACAAGCACTTTGTATCTTGTGGCGAAATCGAAATCCACGAGTGGAACGAACTACATACAACGGCTCCACGCCCTTAGCCTCGTGGATCTCTCCGAACGCGTGAATTCGCCTGTGATTATTGCTACCGGCGCATCGGGTTCGTTCGCGCTGATCCAGAACCAGCGCCCAGGGCTTGCGCTAAACGGCAATAATGTTTACGTGACATGGGCGTCGCACGGAGACAATGGCCCATACCACGGATATATTTATGCCTTCGACAAAACGAGCCTGGCGCAGGTTGCCACCTTCAACGATACGCCTACCGGGACCCTGGGTGACATCTGGATGGCGGGAGCTGCTCCAGCGATCGATTCCTCGGGCAATTTGTATTGCATCACTGGCAACGGAACATTCAACGCAGCCAATTCGAACTACGGTGATTCCTTTCTGAAGATTTCCAGCGCCTTGTCGCTGGCAGATTACTTTACGCCCTCGGACCAAGCCAGTGATGAATCGGGAGACGCCGATTTTGGATCAGGCGGCGCGGCGATCTTAGTGGATTCGACCGGAGGCACTACCCCAAACCTGACCGTCGGTGGAGGAAAGGATGCGGCACTCTACGTTCTGAACAGGGACAACATGGGCAAATTCGGAGATTCAAATGCTATTCAAAAGATATCTGCAGGCGGCGGAATCTTTTCGACTGCCGCATTCTGGCAGTCTTGGCTCTATCTCGCCACCGCCAGCTCTCCACTCCGCGCATATCCACTCAATAATGTTTCCGGGCCTTTCGGGAGTGTCTCTTCGCAAAGTTCCACTTCCTTTGGCTGGCCAGGCGCAACGCCATCGATATCCTCGCTGGGTGCCAACAATGGTATCGTCTGGACAATTCAGAATTCGTCCCCTGCAGTTGTGCACGCTTACGACGCGACAAATCTCAACACGGAATTGTGGAATAGTTCACAGTCCGGTAGCGATGCGGCAGGCGGTTACGTGAAATTCACGGTGCCCACCGTGGCAAATGGGAAGGTCTACGTTGGAAATAGCAGCCAACTGACGGTCTACGGCCTGAAATCAAACTGAGTCGGCCTACATTCCTTCGTAGTTCGGGCCACCGCCGCCTTCCGGCACAACCCAGTCGATGATCTGGTACGGGTCAGCGATGTCGCAGGTCTTGCAATGAACACAATTCGCAGCGCTGATTTTCAATTTCTGCGCGGTTCCTGCTGTCACCATTTCATAGACCGCAGCGGGACAAAAATACTGGCAAGGATTCCCGAATTCCTCGACGCAGCGTGTGGAACATATATTCAGATCCTGCACGTGCAGGTGGCACGGCTGGTCTTCTTCATGTCGTGTGCCGGAGTGATAGACGTCGGTCAACCTGTCGAAAGTCAGCTTTCCGTCTCCCTTGAAACGCTCGGGAGCCGGCCGCCCGTAAATCTGACGGTACGCTTCGTAGCCCTCGTGCGCGTGCATCGGGTCGATCAGGCCCGCCCCGCCCGTGATCTGCTGCAAACCGGAATGGAAGAAACCATCCAGAAGGCCGTTCCGGAAGGATTGGTGAAAATTGCGAACCTTCCACAACTCTTCCTTGATGTAGCTCTGATCGATTTTCTCTTTGTAAAGTTTCAGCGTGGCGGCCGAGTAGTCGCCTTTCTTGAGCGCTTCGAAGATAGTTTCGGCCGCCAGCATGCCGCTTTTCATCGCCAGATGCACGCCCTTAAGCCGCTGCGCATCGAGGAAGCTGCCCGAATCACCGACGATCAGGCCGCCCTCAATGTAATTGCGTGGCATCGCATACCATCCCCCGTAGGGTAGCGACTTCGCCCCATAACGGACGAGCTTCCCGCCCTCGAGGATATTGCGCACAAAGGGATGCGTCTTCCAGGTCTGAAACGCGGCATGCGGATCGAAGCGCGGGTTTTCGTACTCGAGCGCGATCACCAGCCCGATGGAAACACGGTCATTGCTGAGGCCGTAGATCCAGCCGCCGCCGTACATTTTGGTCGAGATTGGCCAGCCAAGCGTGTGCGCCACATAGCCCGGCTTGATCTTGCCGGGCTGCACGTCCCACAGTTCCTTGATACCGATGCCATAACTCTGCGGGTTTAGATTCTGGAGTTGCTTCTTGGCGACCAGTTGCTTGGTGAGCGATCCGCGCGTCCCTTCCGCCAGCACCGTAATCTTGGCGCGGAGTTCATAGCCCGGTGTGTAGTTGTCCTTCGGCTTGCCGTTCTTGTCGAGGCCCTTGTCTTCGGTAATGACGCCGGCGATTCCGTCGCCCTCATCCGCCGGGTTGCGGCCGCCGCGGGAGAAGATTAAATCCGCGCCCCCGAATTCCTTGAAAATGTTGACGCCCGCGGCTTCCACCAGGCCGCCCAGCCATTTCACCAGCTTGTTCAGCGAGATCACATAGTTGCCCGCGTTGTTGAACGGCGGCGGGGTAATTGGCGCGCGGTACGAATGATTTTCGGTAAAGAGCAACGCGGCGGATTCGGTCACCGGGGTATCGAGTGGCGCGCTCTTCTGAAAATCTGGCACGAGTTCCGCCAGCGCCCTCGGATTCATGATCGCGCCGGAAAGCTGGTGCGCCCCGATTTCGCGCCCCTTTTCGAGGACGTAAATGTTTTCGGCGGAAAGCTCCGGCTTCTCGCCACTGGCATTGTGCCGCTTGATCAGGTTCGCCAGATGCAATGCGCAGCTCAACCCGGCGGGACCCGCGCCGACGATCAATACATCCGCTTCCAATTGTTCCCGTTGCACGGTCATGGTTCCATTTTACCAAACAAGTGTTTGGCAAGAGTTTCGCGCACGTGATTCACCGCATCTCCTCAAATTGCTCCAGAGTGATACCCAACTGGCTTAGGATTCTATGGAACAAGGGAGGACCAATTTCTTCGCCGGCATAGATTGATATTGCCACAGCGCGTCCGTACGGGTGGTTCCATCTGGCCTGACTTCCCTTTTGCCTAGTAAGCGTGAATCCCAGAATTCGAGCGACGCGCTGAAATTCGCGCGCCGTGGCACTAGGTATCGGCAATCTCAGTGGTATCCGCAGGCAAGGGCTGTCCGTTTTCGCGATATTCGTCTTCGACCATGCTGAAGACATTCGGCAATTCAGCGAGGGCCTCCTCACGCGTCTTCATCAGGGCATAGCAGGAGGGCAGAGATGGAGTTTCGGCGACCCAAGAACCATTCTCCTGGCGACATAGAATTATCTTGTAATCTTCGAATCGCATTGGCTTAAGTATAGCCCCAAAGCTACGCGTGGATCCTATTTCGCTTTTTGAAGCTCCTCGGTCAGGGCGGGCATAATTTCAAAGATATCGGCGACAATTCCGTAATCGGCAATCTCGAAAATAGGGGCGTTCTGGTCTTTGTTGACGGCGACGATGGTGCGCGCGCCCTTCATCCCCACGACGTGCTGGATCGCGCCGCTGATGCCCAGCGCGAGATACAGCTTTGGCGCAACCGTTTGCCCGGAGCTTCCGATCTGCCGCTCCATCGGCAGCCAGCCTTCGTCGCAGATCGGCCGCGACGCCGCGATTTCAGCACCCATGGCCCTCGCCAGCGCTTCCGCCTGCGCGATGTTCTCCGGGGCTTTGATCCCGCGCCCAATCGAGACAATCAGTGGCGCCTGTGTCAGGTCCACCGCCGATTTCGCTTCCTTGAACAATTCCAGCGGCTTGGTGCGAATATCCGTTGCGTTCAGCGTCACTTTGACCGAATTCACCGGCGCCTTGCCGCCGGGATTCGCGGCCAGTTGATCAGAGCGAAACGCGCCCGATTGAAATGACACGAACCACGGCGCCGCTCCCGTGAACGTCACATCCGCGGCTGTTTTGCCCTGAAACATCTGCCGCACAAACACGAGCTTCTCGCCTTCGTTGCGGAAGCCGATGCAATCGCCAATCATGCCCTTCCCGAGCATGGCCGCAAGCTGCGGCGCGAAGTCGCGCACCTGGTACGTGTGCGGGAAGAGCACCAGATCCGGCTTCGCGGTCTCCACCACCTGTTTTAGTGCAACACAGAAGCCATCCGGTGTGTACGTATCGAGCAGCTCGTGTTCGACAAGCAAAACTTCAGCGACGTTCTTCGCCGCCACTTCGTCAGCAAGCACAGCCACACCCTTGCCGACTACCACGGCGCTCACCGCGCCCGATCCCGCCGACGTGATCTGTTGCGCGGCCACCAACGTTTCGAAGCTCGCGTTGTTCCACTTGCCCTGGCGTTGTTCCGTAATGACGAGGATTTTCATGTTCAGATCACCCGGGCTTCGAATTTCAGTTTCTCGACCAGCTTTGCGGCCACTTCCTTGGGCGCTCCGGTGAGAAATTCCGTCTTTTTCGTTTTGGTGGGCACGTAAATCTTCTCGATTTTCTGCGTCGGCTCGATGCTGACACCGAGCGCTTCGCGCGTGAACGCGGCAATTTCCTTCTTCTTTGCCGCCATGATTCCTTTTAAGGTGGCATAGCGAACCTTGTTACTGCCCGACTGGATGCTCAAAACAGCTGGCAGCGGGCATTCGATCCACTGGAACCACCCGGCCTCCAGTTCGCGCTTCAGTTTCATTTTTCCGTCTTGCACGTCGATCTGCATGATGATCGTCGCGTGCGGTAGATTCAGCAACGCGGCCAGCAGTACGCCGGTCTGCCCGAAGCCGTGGTCGTCGCTCTGCAATCCCGTGAGCACCAGGTCGATTTTTTCCTTGGCGATCGCCGCAGAAAGCACCTTCGCGGCACTGAGCGGATCGAGTTGCGCGAAATTATCGTCGGCAATGTGGATCCCGCGATCCGCGCCCTTGGCCAGTGCTTCCTTGATGGTCTGCTTCACGCGCTCAGGGCCAAGCGACAGTACGACCACTTCGCCGCCGTGCTTTTCCTTCAGCCGTAGCGCCTCTTCGAGCGCGTAGGAGTCCGGCTCGTTCATCTCGAACCCGATATCCGACTCTTTGATCCAGTTCCCGGCGATCGTCAAGGGCGCGTCTTTCGCCGGAACCTGTTTGATGCAGACGAGAATGTTCATGCAGACACCTTTCGATTGCAGGCATGGCCTGCCGCCATGGGCTGGCGGGCCATCGAATTCGCAATGAAGCTGGCGCGGGAAGCGAAGGTGGGAAGGGGCTACTTCCCGGTCCAGCGCTTGAAAATCAGGGCGGCGTTGGTGCCACCAAAACCGAACGAATTCGAAAGCGCATAATCCACTGTAGCCTTGCGGGCCACGTTTGGCACGTAATCCAGGTCACACGCGGGATCGGGATGTTCCTGGTTGATGGTCGGCGGCAGGACCTGGTCGCGCAGGGCCAGCACGCTGATGCCGGCTTCCAGTCCTCCGGCGCCCCCCAGCAAGTGCCCGGTCATGGACTTCGTCGAGCTTACCGCGAGCTTCTTGCTGATGGCTCGCTCCCCGAAAAGGCGCTTCATCGCCGTGGTTTCGATGGCATCGCCGAGCGGTGTCGAGGTCCCGTGCGCGTTCACGTAGCCGATGTCGTCGGGCGATAGCTTCGCGTCTTTCAACGCCGCCTTCATCACGCGATAGGCGCCGTCACCGTTTTCGGCCGGTTGGGTAATATGATACGCGTCGCCACTCATACCGTAGCCCACGATTTCGGCCAGGATCGGGGCGTTGCGCTTCTGTGCGTGCTCCAACGATTCAAGGATCACGATGCCCGTGCCTTCGCCGACCACAAAACCATCGCGTTCGGCATCAAACGGCCGGCTGGCTTTTTCCGGCGCATCGTTGCGCGTGGAAAGCGCGCGCATTGACGCGAATCCTCCGATGCCCATTGGAGTGATCGTGGCTTCCGTGCCCCCGCAGATCATCATCTCCGACGCGCCGCGCTCGATAATCTTGAACGAATCACCGATGGCATGCGCCGAAGCCGAGCACGCCGTGGCCGTCGCGGAATTCGGTCCGCGCGCGCCATAGCGAATCGAAATGTGCCCGGAAGCCAGATTGACGATGGCCGAAGGAATGAAGAACGGCGAAATCTTTCCCGGGCCGCCCTGCATCAGCTTGATGTGTTCGCGCTCGATGATATCGAATCCACCGATGCCGGACGCCACGTAGACGCCGACTTCATCGAGGTCGGAGTCCTGGGGTTTCCAGTTCGCCATCTTCACGGCAAAATCCGCGCCGGCCAGGGCGATCTGGATGAACCGCCCCATCTTTTTCAGTTCTTTTTTCTCGATCCACTGGAACGGGTCGAAATTCTTCACTTCGCCCGCGATCTTGCAGTCGAAATCAGCAGTATCAAACTGGGTGATCAGGCCGACGCCGCTCTTCCCGGCGACGAGGTTCTTCCAGCTCTCCTCCGTGCCGATGCCCAGCGCGCAGACCAATCCAACTCCCGTAACGACAACCCGGCGAGTCAACTCACGTGCTCCTTCTAGCGGTAATTTGCGTGCGACCTACTTGCCCTTGGAATGCTTGTCGATGTATTCGATGGCATCCTTGACGGTAGTCATCTTTTCGGCGTCTTCGTCGGGCACTTCAATCCCGAAGGCTTCTTCGAAAGCCATGACCAATTCCACCTGGTCGAGCGAGTCCGCGCCGAGGTCGTCCACGAACGACGCCGTCGGGGTCACCTCCGCTTCATCCACCCCGAGTTGCTCGACGATAATCTGCTTTACGCGTTCTTCCACGCTGGCCATACACATTCCTCCGCGGCCGGGGCCGCTCAATTGTGTGTCGTACTTCCCTGCACCTTAAGACCGGCCGTGCAGCCGGTGTACAAGCTCGTTTTCCCTTGCTTAGATAACCCTGCCAGTCTACTTTTCCTGCCCACCAAGGTCAACTTGAGAGGAGCCATCAGCGGTTAGCCGAGAACCATTAGCCAAATACCAGTTTCGAGCCATCCGTCAATCGCACCTCACTGCCAGAGGTCGACGAAGATCTCCTGAATGACCGTCGTGAGCTCAACGTTATCAAGCGAGTCACCTCGATCTTTGATCCTCTGCACCTCATCCTCAGCGCAGTGTAACCGCTGGGCTGCCAGTCGCCGAATGCGGGGCCAATCTGGTTCGAGGATCAATTTCTGAGGATCACGCACTCGAAGACTCCAATCACGCCAGATACATTCCGCCGTTGACGTCGAGAACGTGCCCGGTGATGTACGCGGCTTCGTCGCTCGCGAGAAAAACGATGGCAGCTGCAATATCGCGGCCCATGCCGAGGCGCCCCAGCGGTATCCGGACTTTCAATTCTTCTTTCACCTTATCGGGCAGCACGGCCGTCATCGGCGTTTCGATAAATCCCGGTGCGATGGCGTTAACGGTGATGTTCCGGGAGGCAATTTCGATCGCAATCGCTTTCGTCAGTCCAATGATCCCGGCCTTCGCGGCCACGTAATTCGCCTGGCCCGCGTTCCCAGTTTCCGCCACAACGGAGGAAATATTAATGATCCTTCCAGAGCGCGCTTTCATCATCGGCGGGAGCACTTGTTGGATGCAGTAATGCGCCCCGGTCAGATTCGTGCGCAGCACCGCTTCCCAATCATCCGGCTTCATGCGCATAGCCAAGCCGTCGCGTGTAATTGCCGCGTTGTTCACAAGAATGTCGATCCTGCCGAATTTCTCAAGAATCGCCTTGAAACCAGACTTGATCTGCTCCAGGTCCGCGACATCCATTTTCACCGCGAATGCCTCGCCGCCCTTCGCGGCGATCTCCTGCGCCAGTTCGGCCAGTTTCTCTTCATTGCGCGCCGCAACAGCAACCTTGGCGCCCGCCTCGGCAAGCGCGTGCGCGGTATCGCGCCCGATGCCCTGCGATGCGCCCGTTACCACCGCCACTTTGTCTTTCAAACTGAACATTCGATTCTATCCTCTTGTGGCACAGGCATTCCTGCCTGTGCGGTCGAGCCAACAGCAACTATCTCGAATTCCCCTAGGCCCTATCCGCCCGAAACCACGCCCATTCCAAGCGCAGCAAGGCGATATACAGATACCCCTACGTCAGAAAGCCCGTGGTCGGCTCACGCCGCGTCGGACTTGGCAGCGGTAATCCTTTCCACGGTGGCCTGCAAACTCTTTTCGTCTTCAACATTTAGCGTCGTCACCGAGCGTTCGATCTGCCGCATTATGCCCGTAAGCACCTTGCCCGGCCCAACTTCTATGAACGTGTTGACGCCCTCATCCAGCAGCAGCCGCATCGACTCTTCCCAGCGCACCGGCATCGAAACCTGCCGGATCAACGCTTCGCGGGCGTCGTCGCCCTTCTGGATCGTGTCGGCGTCCACGTTGGTCACCACCGGAACGTGCGGATCGGCAAACGCGGTAGCGCGCAGATCCTTCTCCAGCTTTTCCTGCGCGGGCATCATCAGCGCGGAGTGAAACGGCGCCGAGACCGGAAGCATCACCGCGCGTTTGGCCCCCGATTGCGATGCGATTTCCACGGCCCGCTTCACGGCGGCGGCATCGCCAGAAATCACCGTTTGCTCCGGCGAATTCATATTCGCGGGAGCGCACACGCCGCCCTCCGCCGCGCGCTTGCACGCATCGGCTACGACCGCCGGCGACAATCCGAGAATTGCCGCCATCGCTCCCTGCCCCGCTGGCACCGCTTCCTGCATGTACTTCCCACGTTTGTGCACCAGCTTCACGGCATCCGCGAAATTCAGCGAGCCCGCCGCCACCAGCGCCGAGTATTCCCCCAGGCTGTGCCCCGCCACGAAATCCGCGCCGATGCGCTTTTCCGAAAGCGCCCACAACGCCGCCACGGACACCGTTAGAATCGCCGGCTGTGTGTATGCCGTCTGCTTCAACTCTTCTTCCGTGCCTTCAAAGCAGATCTTCGAAATGGAAAAGCCCAGCGCCTTGTCCGCTTCGTCAAAAATCGCGCGGGCCGCCGGAAACTTCTCCGCGAGTTCCTTGCCCATGCCGGAGTACTGCGAAGCTTGTCCTGGAAAAATGAATGCGACTTTACCCATACGATGCTCCCCTCTCCGGACGTCACGCCTGCGCGTGCGTCAGGGAGAGCTCTTGTTCGATCTTTTCGTTCACCCGCGCGCGCGCAAGGCCCGCGGCCACCCGGATGGCATTCTTGGCGGCATTCGCGTTGGACCGGCCGTGGCCGATCACGCAGACGCCTCGGACTCCAAGTAGCGGCGCGCCGCCGTACTCCGAATAGTCCATCGTGCGCTTGATCCCTTTGAGTGCTCCCTTGGAAAACAGATAGCCCAGCTTTGACGACAAGGAACTCTTGTACGTCTTCCGCAAAAACTTAACTACTTCCATCGCCAGCGCTTCGCAAATCTTCAGTGCGATGTTGCCTACAAAGCCGTCGCAGACGATTACGTCCACCTTCCCCGAGAAGAGGTCGTTCCCTTCCACGTTGCCCACAAAGTGCACCGGCAAGGCCTTGAAGCGATCGTAGACCGCCCGCGTCAGTTCGTTTCCCTTGATCTCTTCCTCTCCCACGGAGAGCAACCCGACGCGCGGCTTGCGGCTGCCGAACGTCAGCCGGTAATAAATTTCGCCCATCACCCCGAACTGCAGCAGGTGCTCGGGCTTCGAATCCACGTTGGCGCCCACGTCCAGCAGCACCGAAACTCCGCCTTTGGCGTTCGGAAACGGAGCCGCCAGCGCCACACGGTCTACCGCTTCCAGCGTCCCCAGGATGAACTTTGCCGTGGTCATCACCGCACCGGTGTTCCCGGCGCTGACCATCGCGTCCGCCTTCCCCTCCTTCACCAGGCGCGCCGCCACGTGTACGGAGCTGTCCTTCTTACGCCGGAACGCTTGCGCCGGGTGATCTTCCATGGTGATCACCTCGCTTGCCGGAACGATGTCAATCGGCAGCGAAGGTTTGCTGAAGCTTGCCAGCACTGGGCGGATGATCTGCGGCTGGCCAACCAGCAGGATGCGCACGCCGTACTCTTCGGCGGCGCGAACACTCCCCTCCACCTCCGGACGGGGTGCGTTGTCTCCCCCCATGGCATCCACGGCGATTGTAATCATGGGATTCTATTCGGCCACTCCAGCAGGCTTCTGCCCGGTGGAGGACACACAAAAACTCCCGCCGGTCCGGGACCTGGCAAGAAACTCCACCGCTTACTTCGTGTCGTGGACCGGACGGCCCTTGTAGTAGCCACAATGCGGGCAAGCCCGGTGAGGCTGCTTCATTTCGTGGCAATTCGGACACTTCGCCATTGCGGGCGCGAACAAGTGGTCGTGAGCGCGGCGCTTGTTCTTGCGCGCCTTGGAATGTCGGCGTTTTGGATTTGGCATTACTTCACTCCTAGTTCTCGCCTTGCCCGTGGCAACACACCGCACCACTCCGAACAAGGTCGGATTCTATGGGCTTTTCGCCCCGAAATCTATTGTTTCTTGAGCCAGTCCTGCTTCAACCGCGCGAGGGGAGCCAGACGCGGGTCGGAGGCGTGGGTCTCGCACCGGCACTCCTCATGATTGAGGTTCGCCCCACAGTTCGGGCACAAACCCCGGCAATCGCTCTGGCAAATTACCTTCATTGGCAGTGAGAGCAGCACCTGTTCCTTGAGCACGTCGGCCAGGAACAGGCCTTCTCCTTCGAAAAATCCGATTTCCGTATCGTCGTCCTTCAGCCGCTCTTCCTCGCGTTTCAGATCCTTGTGAAGCGGCTGATAGAACAGGTCGAAATCCTTGTGAACTTCCTCGATCACAGGTTCCAGACACCGGGCACAAACCATCTCGATCTTGGTCTCCAGGTTTCCCGCAATGCGGATTTGCCCGTCCAGAAGTTCCGCCGTGGCAGTCACTTCCAAGGGGCCCGCTTGCTTGACCTCACTGCTGCCAAAATCGATGCTGCCCGGAGCGTATTCCTTTCGGATATGCACCTTGCGGACGGCAAGATCCTTGACGTCGAGGAACATGTCTGAAGCGCCTCCGGCGCGTACGCTCATGCCTATCCATTATTTCGGCAGTTGCGGGGTAAGTCAAGAAAGCGCGGTGAGGAGTGCGCCAAATTGCGACTCTTCGGCTATCTAGGGTTCCTAGTACCGCCTACTCTACGCAGCCCTGATTTTACTTTAAGCCCGAACTACCTCGAAGTCTCAGATCGACCTCAGAAAGACGCTCTAGGAATCCGGCGAGCGTTTGTTATCATCAGTGCCGTGAAGGCTTTGGTACAGGCCCTTTTGAAGCCATTTGGACTGCGCCTCTCTCGCGTAAGCAACGGCCAATCATCCGCGTTTGGCGCCGAAACTCTGTTCTCTGTCCTGCAGCAGTTTGGTTTCTTGCCGAAGCACATCATAGATATCGGCGCGAATCATGGCAACTGGACACGGTCCGCGCTCCGCTATTTTCCCGAAGCCAACTACACGCTTCTGGAACCCCAGGACGACTTGAGAGTCCATATTCAGGATTTGCTGGCCGAGAGCCGGCGGCTTACTTGGATCAACGCCGGAGCCTCCGACACCACGGGGATGCTTCCGTTTTATCGTTCCCATCGGGATGACAGCAGCTCATTCTTGAACTCGGGGCCGGAGTCCACTTCCCCAGTGCCAATAAAGGTGTGGGCGCTCGACGATCTGGTGGTAGAGCGCCGACTGCCGATTCCCGACATGGTCAAGATCGACGCCGAAGGACTAGATCTCAGGGTATTGCGCGGGGCCAGTACGCTTCTTGGCAAAACGGAGATCTTTCTGGTGGAAGCCTCCGTGGCCTGTCCGTTCGAAAACTCGGTTGCCGCGACCATTCGCTTCATGACAGAGCACGGCTATCGCCTGATGGATATCACTGAGCTGAACCGCAGCCCCAAGGACAATCTGCTCTGGCTTACCGAACTGGTCTTTCTTCGAGATGGGAGCCCTCTGCTCGCTCGCGCTACTTCCTACGAGTAAATCGTTCGCGAAACTCCAACGCCCAGGAAAGAGTCGCCAAGGACCAGAAGAAGTGCCTAGCGCTTGAGGACCAGGCAACTGGCGATCATGTCGTGCAGTGCCTGCTTTCGTTCCGTGAATCCAGCCATGATGTACCCGATCGCCAGCGGGATCATCCCGGTGACAATCTTTCCGAAAAAGCGTCCGGAGGCGCGGCCGAAGTTCACCGGATTCCCTGTCAGATCGGTTACGTAGATTCCCAGCGCCTGTTTGCCCCAGGTCGCCTGCTTCTCCCCGCTCTCCAAGTACGCGAAATAAAGCCACTGAATCACCATCGAAAGCAGCGCAAAACCGAGAATCGCCAAAATCACTCCGCCAAGGACGGCGGGGTTTGGCTGGCCGTGCGTCCGCGCAACGGCTTCGAAATTCGCCGCCACACCGGTGAGAAACAGCATTGGAACAATCAGTACCACCACCGCCGCGCTCAGGATGAAGCCATCAATCAGGAACGCCACGAATCGCAACCAGAATCCCGCATACGTAAATCCCCGCGACACCGCCAAGCCCGCCGGATCGGCATAGCCCCGCGGTCCGATATATCCCGGAGTTGCCGTCGGCGCCGCCGATGCTCTGGCGACCAACGATCCGGCAGTTGGCGTTCCGCACGATGCGCAATATGCGGCATCGGCAGCGAGATTCCCACCACACTTGGAGCAGTACACGGTCGAGTTCCTCCGTTGTGCCGAATACCTTCCCGTCGCCAGTTTCCGTCCAGCAAGGTTTAACAAAAATTCGCGAGTTCTACTGCTGGCAACCTTCGCGCTGCAAGTCCGCGAGCCGCTTCTGCGCTTCGGCGTTCCCTTTATGCGCGGCTGTCGCCAGCAAAATCTTCGCTTGGGTACAATTACGAGCGACCCCGCGCCCCGTCCGGTAAAGCTCCGCCAGCGCAATCTCAGCGCTGACATTGCCCTTCTCCACCGCTGTCCAGAGCAATCGCGCGGCTGCAGGATATTCGGCTTCGCGGCCCGGCGCGCGCAAAATTGTCTGAGCTTGCTGATATTCCGACTGCCCCTCCTCCATTGTGACCGGGGCAGTTGTGGGAGCCACGGGTACCCGAGTTACTTGCGTCAACGGCAACAGCGAGGGGGCCTTGGATTCCTTCGTCTGTAGGCTGGGCGTTTGCGTGGCGGCAGAAAGGTCGGCGCTCTTCGCTTCCGTCGTTTCCGCGGCCGGAAGGGCGGGCGAACTATCCGGCTTTTCGACGATACTGGGATTTTGCACCGCAGGGCTTGCGGGATTTTCCGCCGGCGGGACAGAAGCCGCAGGGGCCGTGGGCGGCGTCTGGCGTAGGCTCTCCGGTGATTCTTCACCAGCAATCTGCTGTCCAATCCAGATCAGCGCGTGCCCTACTTCGCGATGAAATACAAAGGATCCCGCAAGCAGGGTCAGGACGAGCATCACCCCGATCGCCCGCCCGAGCGTAAATCGTTCCATCCACCCGGGAGCAGTCGCATCTGTCTCGCCCTCTAGGGCCGAAAGTGGTTCCAGCGCGGGCGGGATCATCCGCAGCGGTTCGGGAACTACGATTTGTGCAAAGGCCGCCGGCGATTCCTGAGAAGCCTGCGGAGTAGCGAAACTCGACGGAGTATCGGGCACCACCTCGACGGGGACGTCGACGGCTTCATCCTCATCTTCCTCATTCCTTGCAAACTGGGTGACTTCCATCGCTGGTGGCTTTTCGGGGCCCGGCCGCACGGACGAGAGGCGCAAAAGCGATGGCATCTCCGCGGGTTGTATTGCAGGCCCCGGCTTGACGGGGAGTGCATGGGCACCTGCTAAACGATCCGCAGGCTCCGACAAAGGCGCCTCCAGCGTGGGAGGAATGAAAACTTGCGATGGTGGTGATGGTGGTTCCGCAGCCAGTGCGGTGGGCACTGTAGGGCCCGCTGGGACCTCACGTCTTGCCGACTCCGGCTCAGGCGGAATCTCGACCGGCCGCGACTCCATCGAACGAATCTCGGAGCGCAACTCTTCAAACGTGGAATTTTCGCTTGCCGCTGGCCTTGCGCCGGCCTCGCTCTCTTTGGGAAATGGGTTCTCGCGCTGGTTTAACCAGCGCCGGATCTGCTCTCGGGCATGGGCTGACAATCCGGCAAACTCCAAAGCCGCCACGTGGCCGCTATCCTGCAGCCTCACCACGATAGCTTCGCCGTCGATCCGAGCCGAGGAGTCCAGCAGAAATGAAAAAGCCACTTTCTCTGAAGGACGCAACGGCATCATCGCGCGCAGAGAAAATCCTCGCTCCGAAAGGTCCCGCATCATGCCGCCATTTGCGGGAGGTAACTCGACGTAGACAAGGCTCACCGGCCGTTTGCGGGCTTCCGTTCGACGTTCGGTGTTGGAAGTCATGGCTGCAGGAGTTGATTGAATTCTACCCCGCAACACCCTGCCGCGGGGAGTGCTTCTGCGGGGCAGCACGAAAGAGAGAACCCCGCCCTGGTGTCACAAGGATTTGACCAGGAAAGGTACACATCCGCCCTGAGGTGCTTTCGAATCGTCTCAAGATAGACCCAAGAAGAGTGGGGCAGGCATAGCCCACGCGATGTCGCGGCGGTGGTGCGCCAAACCGAACGCCAGGGTTATTCGAATTGAGGAACTCGGCGGTCGGCGGTGCACCCGCTTGAGATCGCAACGCTTAATTCGGCGAAAACTTCAACGTGAGCACTCCACCCACCTGGATAGACCATTCCTTCAGCCTAGTGAGTCAATCCCCGCCGCCAGCCCGACACCTATTTCTTGCGCGAGAGTTTTACCGCAACGCCGAGGAGGAGCTTCCGGTCGCTCTCTTCCATCTGCCCAAGCAGGCCACGCATGCGGTTGACGAACCCTCCCCACTTCCCCGAAAGTCCCCATTCTTCCGAGGCTGCGTCCTTCTGGCGAGGCACGACCAGCGGCTTCGCCGGGCCATTGCCCTGGTAGAACAACTGGTAGAGCTGCACCTGCATTGCTCCCGCCAGCTTCTCCAGCGTCTCGATCGACGGCGTGGTATGGCCGTTTTCTATTCGCGACAAATAGCAGCGCGACAATCCCGTGCGTTCTTCCAGATCTCCTTGCGACAGTTTCTTCTCCCTGCGAATATCTCGTAAACGTTCTCCGATCATTCCTTTTATCTCCTTATTTCCTTTCTAGCTTCCCCCCGCGAGGGGGGGTATTGGGGACGATTGCTCAAGCTGGGCGGGTACGACTTCGCCCCGCCGAACCAGCTCGGTGATATCGCTCGCCAGCCCCAGGTAGCGAATAGCTCTGCCGGAGGGATCGCGGATCACGAATCCACGGTCGAAAATCCAGCGATGCGAGCCGTCCGGACGCCGAATCCGGTAAGTCGCCTCCGCGCGGTCGCCCGGAAAATCCTGCCCTACAAACCTGAAGGCATTTCCGCGATCTTCGGGGATTACGGCGTCCAGCCACGCGTGTACGTCTCGTTCAAGGTCTTCCCGAGATCTACCCCAAATGGCCTCATACGTCGGGCTCACATAGAGCACGCTCTCGGTCTCCGCTTCCAGCAGCCACAGCACCTCACCCCCATCGTAGCCCGGCTCCGGAAACTGACGGTCCAGCTCCGCGCTCGATTTCGAGTGGACCCGGCGTATCAGTTCGTCCCGAAAAAAATCGACTTCCGACGCAAGCCGTTGGATCTCCATCTCCTTGCTCGACTCGCTCCGGTAGAGCTGCTCCAGAAGGTCTTCGGCAACATCACGTTGCCGTGCCACCGTTGCCGTTCCCGTCAGCGTCATGGTTGTAGCGACGCACAAATACGCCACCAGCGGCAGCGGGATCGAAGTGCTGTTCGCGAACGGCCCGTAACCGTGCAGGGAGCCCCATGTCGCGAAACCCGAAAGCACCAGGCAGGCGCCCGAAGCCTCCAGGGGACAGAACCGAATCCCGACCCACACCAGAAACGGCACGCACAGGAACAACGGCGTATCCGTCCGGTTAGAGAAGATATCTACCGGCCCAAAGCTGATCACGCAGACCAGGCTGAGACCTAGCAGCAAGGCCGCGATCTCCAAAAGCTCGCCCAGGTGCAAAGGATGGTGCCCGCCATCCAGCAAGAGCACCAGGAACGGCGTTAGAATCAACACTCCCAACGCATGCCCCGCCCACCAGGCGAACAGCGTAGCCAGGACCTCCGTGTGCGAAATCTCTATCGGAGCGGAAGTCACCGTGGTGCCGATCGTGGCACTCGCCAGCGTCGCCACGGCTCCCGCCAACAGCGAAAATCGCAGAACGTTGGCGGGTCGCGAGAAGGCTTTGCGGCCGCCAGCGAAGCGGTTCACGAGATATGCGCCCAATGCGCACTCCGTCGTATTTCCGGCCGCGATTGCCGTGGCGATCAGCGGCGACTGCCCCGAAGTGAGCTCCACAATGAAGGAAGCCGCAAACACGATGGGAATGATTCGGTTGCCCCGCAGCAGAATCGCGGCCAACGCGATTCCTGACGGCACCCAAATGATCCCTTCGCCGTTTTGCAGATTGACGAGCTTCAGATCTAGGTGCGCGGCGAGAAAATAGGATACGAAAACGACCAGCCAAATCGCGAGATCCTTGATGCTTACCGTATTGCTGTTTGCTTGTTTCGCGTCGTGGGTATCGGAAGATGAGACCATGCTCATATTATTCCAGTTGGGCCCGCCTACTGTCACGCCAGCCGGGACACAACGGAATCCTCCCTCCCAAGCTCCGGACAAGGTACCTATGATGCAAGCGAGTTTACGATTTGTATACAGGTTTTAACGATCGGGATCAACCCCAAAAATTCGCGGAAATTAGGAGCACCTAAGCTCGCTTCGAGTGGTACTATTTCGCCAAGCTGCCCGCCCGCGCACAAATCCCGTTCTCAATGGAGCTTCTCTCATGCGATGGACACCCGGTGGTTCCACCGACGACCTCGAGGATCGCCGCGACGAGAGTGGCGGACGTGGTGGCGGAGGATTTGGCTTTGGTGGAATGCACATCGGCCTCGGCGGGATGCTGATCATTTTTGTCCTGAGCCTGGTATTCAAGCAAAACTTCTTTGCGCTGCTCGGCGGCGGGTCGAATTCCCCGGCTACCAGCGTCAGCCGACCCAACACCGCGCTCGACGAACAGGAAAAACCCCTGGTTCAGTTTGTCATCTTTGTCTTGAACGACACCCAGAAAACCTGGGACGAAGCCTTGCCCCAACAAGCGGGCATTCCATACCGCCACGCCAAGCTCGTTTTATTTCGTGACGAAACCTACTCTGGTTGCGGCGGAGCCGAAGCCGCCACTGGCCCGTTTTATTGTCCCGCCGACGAAAAAGTCTATATTGACCTTGGCTTCTACGACGAATTGAAGCGGCGTTTTGGTGCGCCGGGCGAATTTGCGCAGGCCTACGTCCTAGTCCACGAAATAGGCCACCACGTGCAAAAGCTTATTGGCATAGAAAACAAAGTCCGTCAGTTGCAGAACAGTAACCCGTCTGCTGCCAACCCCCTTTCGGTCGCAATGGAGTTACAAGCGGACTGCTTCGCCGGTGTGTGGGCTCATTCGACGCAACAGCGGGATTTGCTGGAGCAGGGCGATGTGGAATCCGCGCTCCACGCCGCCGCCGCTGTCGGCGACGACCATATTCAGCAGATGACGCGAGGCCGGGCGCAACCGGAGACTTTCACGCACGGCACTTCGCAGCAACGCATGGAGTGGTTCAACAAGGGCCTGAACAGCGGCTCAATCTCGTCCTGCAACACTTTCGCCCGGCAATAGCTCCCGGATCCGCCAATCAAGCGGGTTTCCTGCTTCTATTCCTGATCCGGGATTCCCCGAATTCCCGGCAAGCCGGGATGCCTGGCTTTCTCGACGGCAGCCTGCGCCGCCTGCGCCTTCCGCGGGTCGATCCACGCATCTTTTGAAACAATCGTTGTCTGCGTCGGCAGCGCCACCACCGCTCCGGCCTTCTCAATCTCGCCCATGATGCCAAAAAAAAGATGTTCCTGCGAGGCTAGATATGCCCCGTACTCTGATTCCAGAATGTAGCAATAGATTTCGAGCTCCAGGGCGTAGTCCGCAAAACGCACAAACCGCACGCGCGCTGTCGCGTCCTCCACCTTGGGATCCACGGTCAGCAAGTCACGAAGCCTTCCGAGCACGTAACGAACGTGATCCGGCGAAAGGTCGTAGCGCAGCCGAATCGTCTGTTGGCAAAGAAACTTGTCGCGGAAACGCAGATTTTCCAGCGTCGCCGTCGCCATGATCCCGTTGGGCACAGAGATCAGCGTTCGTTCCGCGGTTCGCAGGCGCGTCGAGCGCAATCCGATGTCCTCAACAACTCCCGTTTGGCTGTTGATCCGGCAAACGTCGCCAATCTGAATCACTTTGTCGAACAGAATCGAGACTCCCCCGAACATATTCTCGAAGGTCTTCTGCGCGCCCAGGCCCAGTGCCAGGCCGCCAATGCCGACTCCGGCCAGCGCCGTGGAGACGTCCACACCAAGGTTTCGCAGCACTACCAGGCTCACCAGAAGAAAAATGGTGATTTCCGTGAAGCGCCGGATCAACGACACGATCGAGCGTTCCGCCAGCCTTCCTCGCGATGTCAGGCTGGCCCCGATGCGCGAAGAAATCATCCGCGAGATCCTCGTCACGATCCAGTAGAAGGAAATCGCCAGGAAGATCCAAACGATGTGCCGGTAATACAGGCGATAGAGCAACGAGGTGCCGATGTACCCTACAAATATGTAGTGCAGGAGAATCGCGATGGTCAGCGAAATCGGGTCGGCCTTGAAGAATTTTTCCGGGACGAGCGTTCCTTTCCCGCGTGCCTTCCTCCACACGTTGATCCCCAAGACAAAAAGCAGCGTCAGCAGCCTGCCCACCAGTAACGCGACGGGAATGAAGAGGATCAGGGCGAACCACTGCCACAGGGGCATGGATAGCAACCTGTGGGTGACCAGCGCTTCGGGGATTTTTCGCTCCAGGCCCGGAAACGTCAGTGAGTCGTACAGCGCCGGCACGTTCACGAGGCTGGCGCGGGCGAAATACCACAATTTTCGGCCCTGATCGTCGTCCAGCCGGACCAGGATGATGGGAAGTTTGTCGTTCAGCGCCAGGGCGGCGCCTACTTTTTCTTGATCTGGCGGCAGGTTGTCGTCCAGGCGGCCTTGAGGTTCCTTGCTAATCAGGTCCAGCGCCCCCGCGAATTTCTGGTTCAGGACTGCCAGCAATTGGGTGGCGATTTCCTCGTCATCCTCTTCCGATCGCCGGCCGCGGTTGGCCGGTTGGAAATATTGGATGGCGACGTTGAACCGCTCATCCTGCGCCGCCTTGATGAATCCCAACAGCGTGCCGCGTGGCGTTTCACGTCCCAACGGATCGGGGGGAACCGTGGGCTCCTGCTTCGCAGCCGCCGCAGGCTGCGCGGCCGTCAGGCCAGGAATCTGCGAATACGCAGCGGCAAACGGCAGAAACAGAATGCTGGCCAGAAGCAACAGTCGGCAGGCACGCATATTTGGACTCCGTGGAAGCGGCCTATTCTAGCCGCTCCGAAGGCGCAAGAGAAGGCGGCGGGGCGGCCGAGATCTGGCCAAACTGCAGTTGATACTGGCGAAGCAGGAACTGGTCGGTCATCCCGGCGATATAATCGCAAACCGCTTCGGGGCGCGGCATGTGTCGCGCGGCCTCTTCGTGGGTTTCGGGCATGGATCCAGATTGCTCCAGATAATGCGTAAAAAGCTCTGCCAGGCAAGCCACGGACCGCGTGGATTCCTCGGTGATCAGCGGGTGCTTGTAGACGTGCTCGAACAGGAAGGCCTTCAGCTGGGCATTATGGTCGCGCCCCACACGACTGAAGGCGGCGAGTCGGGCAGGTGCGTGGCGAATATCGTCGGCGGACTCCGCACCCGATTCGCGCACCGCTGTTTCCGTATGGGAAATCAGATCGCTCACCAGGTAATCGATCACGCGGCGCAGCGTTTCGTTGAACTTCAGCGTCTCGCGCGCGTCGCGATGTTCCGCGTCAATCTGTTCATAAATTTCCCCGAAGAACTGCACTTCCCGCCGCAGTGCGTCCAGATCCAGCAGGTTCGCTTCCAGCGCGTCGTCGAGGTCCGCCGAGTTGTATGCGATTTCGTCCACCCAGTCGATCAGTTGCGATTCCAGCGGCGGTCGCATTTCCAACAGATATTCTGAAAGCGCCGGATAATCCGCAGCGGAATAATCACGCGAGTGCTTCACAATCCCTTCGCGAACCTCGAATGTCAGGTTCAGGCCCTCAAACCCGATATAGCGGTGCTCGAAATGTTCCACAATCCGCAGTGCGTGCAGGTTGTGATTGAACCGCCCGCCGCGCGCGCGCATGAGTTCGTCGAGCTTGCGCTCGCCGGCGTGGCCAAATGGCGGGTGCCCGATGTCGTGGACCAGCGCCAGCGCCTCGACCAGCTCTTCGTTGAGTCGCAGCGCGGACGCCACGGTGCGCGCGATCTGTGCCACCTCCAGCGTGTGCGTCAACCGGTTGCGAAAATGGTCGGAAAACCGCGTCGTAAAGACTTGCGTCTTGGCTTCCAGCCGGCGGAATGCTCTGGAATGTACGATGCGGTCGCGGTCCCGCGCGTAATCGCCTCGGTAGGGGTGCGGCGCTTCCGGGAAGCGGCGGCCGCGTGAGTCGGCGATGGCCACGGACCACGGTGCATGATGGCGAAGCGTTTCGATCGCCGAAACCTCCGGGAAGCGCAGGGCTGCCTGCCTCGCTCAGGACTGCGGAGTCAGGGCTCCCAGGCCGCGGTCGGCCTCATCCGCAATCGCGGTGTTGGGATAATCCTTTTTGATCTGCTGGTAAAGCGACACGGCTTCCTTCGGGTTCGTCTTCCTCAAGATGCCGGCTAGTTCGAGCTCCACCATCGGCTTGGGCACCAGCACGGCGCCGGAAGTTTCGAGCGCCTTCAACAATTGGATTGCCTGATCCGTCTTGCCGGTCCGCTCAGCGATCAGCGCTTTCTGAAAGTCCGCCAGTGCCGAAAGCTCTTTGTCCGAACCCGCCCCTAGTTTGTTGAGTTCCTCGGAAGCCTGGTTGAGCTTGTCGAGGTCCATCAGGCACAGAGCGCTGTAATAGCGGGCCAGACGTCCCGGTTTCGTGTTCGGGTATTTTGCGGCTACCGCGGTAAGCTTTATTTCCGCGTCCTGCGAGCGCTGCGAAGGGTCAACATAGGAAATCTCCCCCGGCACGCTTGGCTGCCCCGGCAGGAGAATCGGTGCGTTGAAGACCCTCATGGCGTCGTCGAGAGCGGCCTGCGCCTTCGCCGTTTGGCGGTCCGTGTACACCTTCCAACCGAAATAGCCTGAAAGGCTGATGATGGCCACCAGCAGCACGATAGAAGCAATTCGCGTATGCGAAAGGACCGCCTCGGCGCCGTGTTCGATGGTCTCCCGGACTTTGTCGTGTTTGAGCTCTTTGCGTGAAATATGATCGGACACAATCGCTCTCCTGCCTGGTTTGGAAAGTTCAATCGTAGCATACCTGCCCGAAAGACAAGGTCTGGTACAAGTAACCCTTCTGAAATACGTCCCCATCCCGACAGCCCCGGACACCACCCCTCATGGTAGGTTCAGGGTATGCAGGCAGGATGTATCCATTGCGGGCAGTTGCATCTGCTCAAGGACTCCGTCGTCGCGAAGCATCCCAAAGTCAGCTTCCGCTGCACGAAATGCGGACTCACGACCATCGTCGAAGTCAAACGCAGTGTGGATCAGACCGTGGTCATTTCTCCCATGCCTTCGTTCGCGAGGGCCGACGCCTCCACACAACGCCTCCGGTTGCTTCCCGACGAGGAAGGTCTTTCTCTTCCCGCCGATGTGGACGTGATCCTGATGATCGAAAGCGGTCCCGAATCCGGCAGGAACTTCACATTGAACAAGGGGCGCACCGTCATCGGCCGCAAGGGAGCAGACATCGCCCTGGAGGACGCCGAAGTCTCCCGGCATCACTGCATCGTCGAGGCCCGGGAGCACTTCATCAACGTAAAGGATTTGGATTCCACGAATGGCACGTTCTTCGAAGGTGAGCGCGCGCGCGCCGCGGTGCTGCAGGATGGTGCAACGTTCCGCATCGGCAGCACGTTCATCCGGATGGTCTTTCGCCCGAAAAAAGTCCCCGTTGCCCAAGGCTGAACTTCGATTGCGCCTCCGGGCGCGTGTGAGATACTGGCCCGGTTGCAGCTCTTCTCCGGCGGCAAATGAATCGGTTAAGCATCTGTGTAATCACCCTCAACGAAGAGCACGATCTGCCGCGGCTGCTTGCGTCCGTCGAAGGCCTCGCGGATGAAGTCGTGATGGTGGATTCCGGCAGCACGGATCGCACCGTATCGATTGCGCAAGCCGCAGGCGCGCGGGTCTTCACGCGGGCGTGGACCAATTACTCCGAACAGAAAAATTACGCTGTATCACAAGCCACCGAGGACTGGATTCTTCTGCTCGACGCGGACGAGGAACTCAGTCAGGAGCTCCGTGATTCGATCCGTAAGTGGAAATCCGCCGAGCCGCAATTCTGCGTGTACGAAATGCCGCGGCTGGCCTGGTTCTTGGGGGCCTGGGTTCATCATTCGCGTTGGTATCCCGATTGGCAGCGCCGCCTGTTCGACCGCCGAAAGGCATGTTTCGAAGGCGCCATCCACGAATCCTTGCGGTTCGTGGGCAAGCCCGGCCGCCTGCGCGGCGATCTACTTCATTACACCGTGCGCAATCTTCAGGAACAACGCGAAAAAAGCGAGGAATACTCCACGCTCTCGGCGAGAGCGATGTTTGCGAACGGACGCCGCAGCTGGCGCGCGGCGAAATGGCTGGCTACGCCATGGACCTGGATCCGGCATTTTGTGCTCGGGGCGGGCTTCCTGGACGGCTACCGGGGTTGGGTGATTGCGCGGGTCGCCGCCTACACCGTGTGGCTCAAATACTCAAAGCTCGGGGCACTGGTGCAGCAGTCCAAGCGCGCAAGCTAACATCCATTTGCGTCGAAAAGGAAAAAGCTTCCTCCCGCTCTCAATCTGGATATCCGTGTGGATATTTCCCCCGCCAGTTCCATGCCGATTGGATGATCTCTTCCAGTGAAGAATGCTTCGGTTCCCACCCCAGCATCCGCTTCAGCTTCTCGTTGCTCGCTACCAACACCGCAGGGTCCCCTGGCCGACGTGGTGAGAGCCGGTGCGGCACCTTGCGGCCCGTGATGCGCTCGGCGGCCTGTACCACCTGAAGATTGGAATATCCGCTGGTGGTGCCTACGTTAAACGCCTCTCCGGGCACGCGATCGATTTGCTCCAGCGCCAGCACATGCGAATCGGCGATATCCAGGACGTGAATGTAATCGCGCACGCAGGTTCCGTCCGGCGTCGGGTAATCGGACCCGAAGATCTCCATCTCCGGCAGATTGCCCAGCGCCGCGTCCAGGACGCGGGGGATCAGATGCGTTTCGGTCCGATGGTTCTCCCCACGCTCTTCGCTGGCACCCGCGGCGTTGAAATAACGCACCGTCACGTACTTGAGCCCTGTGTACGCGCGATAGTCCGCGAGGATCTCCTCAAAACGCAATTTCGATTTGCCGTACGGATTAATTGGCTTCTGCCGGTGGTCCTCCGGAATCGGCACAATCTCCGGCTCGCCGTACGTCGCCGCCGTCGAAGAGAAAATGAGCTTGTCCACGCCGTGGCGCACCATCGCATCCAGCAGATTCACGCCGCACGCTACATTGGCCGCATAAAATGTGCTCGGCTCACGCACCGATTTTGCCACCAGCGCTTCCCCGGCAAAATGCATCACCGCTTCAATCTTTTGCGCCAAAAACGCCTTCTCGATTTGCGGCCGATCCGCCAAATCCGCCAGCACGAACTTCGCCGCTGGCGGCACCGCGCTGCGATGTCCCTCCACGAGATTGTCCAGGGCAATCACCTGGTGTCCCCGCGCTAGCAGTACCTCCGAGCAGATGCTTCCGATGTATCCGGCTGCTCCGGTCACGAGAATGTTCAACGGGATTCCTCCGACTCCAGGGCTTTGACGGCAAACGTTGAGTATAACTCGAAAAGCCAATTGGCCGGACCGTATCCAGCAGCAAGCCGTGGGTCACCCGCGAACGCAAAGCTTCTCGTCTCCGCTTTCGCTTTTGCTTGCCCTATAAACCAAAAGCGGTAGTCTGAGTTTAGTCTCTTCCCGGCCCCCAAGTCGCTTCATGACGTGAGGTCTTTATGCGTTCATCGCATCTCGCTTTCTCCGCCCTGTTGTTTTGTGCCCTTGGAGCTCCCGCTCAGGAAGCTCCGGCTACGAAAAAAGCCGCCGATCTTTCCTTAACCGCCGTCGGCCGCCAACACCACCCCATCCACACCACCGGCAAACAAGCCCAGGACTATTTTGATCAGGGTCTTACCTTGCTCTATGGTTTCAATCACGAGGAAGCCGCGCTTTCGTTTCAGAAGTCCGCCGAATTGGACCCCGCGTCGCCTATGCCGCTCTGGGGTTATGCCCTCGCGATTGGGCCGAACTACAACATGGACGTGGACGCGGAACGTGAAAAACTCGCATGGGAAACGATCCAAAAGGCCAAGAGTTTGTCGCTAAAAGCGCCGCAGGTGGAACAAGACTATGCGGCCGCGCTGGCGACTCGCTATTCGGGCGAGGAGCATCCAGACTTCCCTAGACTCGCGCAGAACTATGCGACGGCGATGAAAGCCCTTCACGAAAAATATCCCGATGATCTGGATGCAGCCACGCTCTACGCCGAAAGTATGATGGATCTGCGCCCCTGGAAGCTCTGGAACCTCGACGGAACTCCTGCAGAGGGCACACCCGAAATCGTCGCCGTGCTCGAGTCCGTGCTTTCGCGGGATCCGGATCACGCCGGCGCCAATCACTTCTATATTCACGCCGTCGAGGCTTCGCCGGACCCCGGCCGCGCGTTGATGAGCGCGCACCGCCTGGAGACGCTCGTGCCGCAGGCCGGCCACCTGGTCCACATGCCCGCGCATATCTATGAACGCACCGGTTTTTATGAAGCTGCGCTGCAGAGCAATCTGGAAGCGGCCAAGGTCGACCGCGAATACGCGAAGAAAGCCGAAGCCACCGGCAGCCTTTACGACCTGATGTACCACAGCCACAATGAACACTTCGGCGCAATGGCAGCCTGCATGGCCGGCAACTACGCGGCCGCTAAACGGCAGGCGGACGTAATGGTTGCCAGGCTCGCGCCACACGCGGCTATGATGCCCATGCTGGATGCCTTCATCATGACTCCAATCTGGGTGGACGCTCGCTTCGGCAAATGGAAGGAAATCCTGGAACGCCCCGAACCCGCGAAAGAATTGACTGGAACGCACGCCATGTGGCGCTATTCACGGGCCTTGGCGTACGCCCAGCAGGGCGATATCGCCCAGGCCGAACAAGAGCGCGATCGCCTAAGTCTCGAGCGGGAGGCTTTCCCTCCCGACGTTCACCTGGGCGAACAAAACACCGCCCGGGACGTGCTCGGGGTGGCCCTGGACGTCGCCGAAGCGCGCATCGCCGCCGCCAAAAATCAAAACGAAGACGCCATTACCCACTGGCTACAGGCTGTCGCCGCGCAGGACTTACTGCACTACGACGAACCCGCCGACTGGTATTACCCCGTCCGCGAATCGTTGGGCGGCTACATGCTCACCAGCGGCAAAGCCGCCGAAGCTGAATTGGTCTTTCGGGAAGACCTCCGCCGGAATCCCAGGAATCCCCGCTCGCTGTTTGGATTGATGCAGGCCTTGCGCGCAGAAGGAAAGGAAAGCGACGCGCGTTGGGTGGAAAAAGCGTTCGAAACCAGCTGGAGAGAAGCCGATACGCATTTAACCGCGTCCGATCTTTGAATAAAATTGCATCGCCAAAAGTAAAAGCGCCGAACAGGTCCTTTACCTCCCGCTCGGCGCTTCTACTTACAAACTTTGCGCTAGTAACTTTTTCCCTGTAAGAATGTTCCAGCAGTTCCCTCCTGTCCGCTCGCCGGAATCCGTCAAGCTAATTTGTAGATTCAACTACCCATCGCCCTGAGGTCGCAAGGAATTCCACCCCCACCGCATAGCCGTCGCCATGCAGCGGGTGGCAGTACGCCACACGAGCCTCCGAACGAAACTCTCCGGAGCGCGATGCCAGTTTCATGGCCGCGCCTTTTTCCCAGCGCCGCACGCTCACGACGCGTGCACCTTTGGCGCTGACGTTTTCCGTAAATGTCGCTTCCGTCCCCGGCTGGCGCCGGTGACCGTCGAGAACGACGGGGATCTCCATGGGGATCCGATTTTCCCTACGCTGGAAAGGACGCATTGGGCGGGGCGGCATGGCGTTCATCCTCACAGGCACGCCGCAATACGCGTGATGGAATTTATGGTGCTACCGCGATGTTTCATGCGGTATAGCGCTCGGTCGGCGGCTGCCAGCAGCTTTTCGGCCGTGTCCCCGTCCCCGGGATACGAAGCGATGCCCGAGCTCACCGAGAGCCCGGGTTCTTCGTTCTCCATCGCCAGCCGCTCGCGAACGCGCGTGCTGACCCGCGTTGCGATTTCTGCCGGTGCCTCCGGCAGAACCAGCGCGAACTCGTCTCCGCCGTAGCGCGCGGGTGTGTCAATGGCTCGCGAATGATGTTTGAGCGTCTTGCCCAGGCGAACCAGCGCGCGGCTGCCAACCAGGTGCCCGTAGCGGTCGTTGATCGCTTTCAAGCCATCCATGTCGAGCAGCACGATGCTGAACGGTCGCCGCGTGCGGCGCGAACGGTCGAGCTCCGATTCGATGACGGCGATCAGGCGTCGATAGTTGGCCAGACCCGTCAATGGGTCGCTCACGGCCATCGAGCGCACCTGGTCGAACAGGCGCGCCTGGTCAATTAGCGCCGCGCCCAGCATGATCGCGTAGCTCGCCACCTTGTTCAGTTCGGCGAAGAAAAAGGGTCCATCAAAAAGGCGGCGCGAAAAGAGCGCCGCCACGTGGCAGGCGGTATTCAGGAGTGCTACGAGAAAAAGCGAATAGTCATAGAGCGATGCGTCGCTGTCGTTCTTCTTCTCCCGCTGATACCGCCGGTAGAAGAAGAGTGCGGCCATCGCGAATAGTCCGCCGGGAAGCAGCTCCCAGGGCCGCGAAAAAAACGCGCCCGTCTGCGAAACGGGGGTCGCCGGAGCGGCGATGAAAGCCGCGCTGGTTATGTAGGCTGCAGCCGCGACCACGAACAGCGCGCCGGCCGTTTCCCGGCTGGGTTGCCGCGCCGTGGGAAGAAACCGTTCCACGCCCAGCGCCGCAAGCAGCAGCACCGCAAGCAGCGTCCGCCCAACCATCCAGCCCATCGGCACATGAGTCAACGCGATATCGCCCGTGCGAAGCAACGCGTTCAGGCCGAAATACCCGATCGTCTCGATCATCCCCGAGAGAACAAAAGCAAAAGCCAGGATCAGCGCGATCCGATCGTGCGTGCCGCGAAATCGCACCAGGGCGTTTGCCGCGTAGCAGAAGCACAGCAGCGACCCGCCCACTTCCAAAAACAAATACGTCGTGGGATTGCCAAAGACGTAGGACTGCCGCGAATAGAAAACAACGGCGAGGTAGATGGCGCCGAGTACGCCATAGGCGATGGCGGACAAGTGTCCGCGGTCTTTGCGGAAGAAACCCGTGATTTTCGCCCAATCTCCCAAAACAGCCCCCAAACGCCGGAAAAACCCGGTCAGAGCCGGAAATAGCACGTCCGTGCCCTTTTTCGCGACTGAAGCAGGGGCTATAAGCTGTTGAAAAAATGGGAATTAGTTACCCAGGGTCTGGAGGATAAAAGAGCTGAGACTCGCGTCGAGACACATTTTGTCTATGGCCGCATGCGCGATTGAAACACTATCGTGAATGTATCCAGAGAGTTAGCAGAAGTTTGAGCAACTCAGTGCCGAAAGTGGGCAAAGTCTCATGATGAGACAGTCTCAATCTGCTCTGAGTCAGCGTTTCTCAGGGTTTTGGGGGTAAATCGCGGGCTTCCACTATGGATGCGAAGGCTTGCCGCTTGTGGGAGCCGTCGCAAAAGGGGGAATTCCCCGTGTGCCCACACCGGCAAAACGAGACGGCTGTTCGCCCGCCCAGCCCGAATTCCTTGCCGTCCTGATCCACTACCGCGAAGTCGCCTTCGACGCGCAGCGGACCGTTATTGAACACCGTCACTTTTGTCCCAGCCAATGGAGCCTCCGTGGCGGCCACTTTCTCGGTGGCCGAGTATGGTGAAAACGAACTTTAGGCCTGCGTGCCGCTGCCTCAAGGATCAATAGCGCGGAACGGACGGATCGACCTCCGTGGACCAGGCCAGGATCCCGCCCCGCAAATTGTGAATCTTGCGGAATCCCGCCTTGCGCAGGAAGTCCACGGCTTCCGCCGAGCGCTTCCCGCTGCGGCAGTGTGCCACAATCTCGTGCGAAGAATCGAGCTCGTGCACGCGACGCGGCAATTCACCGAGCGGAATCAGGTGCCCGTTGAGATTACAGATCTGGTATTCATGCGGTTCGCGCACGTCCAGGATGTAGAGATCGTCGCCGTTCTCCAGACGCTGCTGCAATTCGCGCGGGGTGATTTCCGGCACATGCAGGTTGCTCTCCGGCTCTTCCTCGCCGCGAATGCCGCAGAATTCGTTGTAGTCGATCAGCTTGTGAATGGTCCGATGCGTCCCGCACATTGGGCAATTGGCGTTTTTACGCAGCTTCAGCTCGCGGAATTTCATCGCCAGCGCATCGAAAAGCACCAAGCGGCCTTCAAGTGAATCGCCGCGGCCCAGAATCAACTTGATCGTCTCCATCGCTTGCAGCGAACCAATAATCCCCGGCAGTACGCCCAGCACACCGCCTTCGGCGCAGGAGGGCACCAACCCCGGCGGCGGCGGCTCCGGATACAGGCAGCGGTAACACGGCCCATCCGGCATGCCAAACACGGTCACTTGCCCTTCGAACCGGAAAATCGAGCCGTAGACATTCGGCTTTCCCAGCAGCACGCATGCGTCGTTCACCAAGTAGCGCGTTGGGAAATTGTCCGTGCCGTCCACGACGATGTCGTAATCCTTGAACAATTCCAGCGCGTTTTCGCTGGTGAGCTTCGTTTCGTAAGTCGTAATTTCGATGTCCGGATTCAGATTGCTCAGACGCGCCCGGGCTGCGGCGGTCTTTGGCTTTCCGACGTCGCTCGTCCCAAATGTAATCTGCCTCTGGAGATTGGTGAAGTCGACCACGTCGAAATCCACCAGGCCGATCTTCCCGACGCCCGCGGCGGTCAGGTAAAGACCCAGCGGCGCACCCAGGCCGCCCGTGCCGATCAGCAGCAGCTTTGCGGCCTTCAACTTCAGCTGGCCCTCCATGCCCACCTCGGGCATGATCAGGTGCCTGCTGTAACGGAGAATCTCTTCATTGGTGAGGCTCGCTGCCGGCGCCTGGCCGGTCAGCGGCTGCGTCTTGGTCGACATGTGTTTTTCCTTCTGCACCAGTTTACGCGGGGAGCCAGCAATAGGAAAGTGTGAGGCGAATGCGGGCACCGCCTCCAGTTCCGGCCATCGGCGCGAATCCCAAAGCTCACACCGTGCCGGCGGGTACGGTGCAATTCATCGCCGAAGAATTCGGGTGATTATATCGTACTACGATATAACTTGCGTATAAAACCCAAATATTCGACCTAAATCTCTTGATCGGGACACCCCGCGGTTTCGAGTCTGCATCCTAGTATGTAGGGAATGTGCGATGCCAGAGCGAAACGCGCATGCGGTTCTGGACGAAGTAGAACATCCGATCCAACAGCCGCTTACTAGACCGGTAATACCACCCCGGGATACGCCGAAGCAGCCCGCACCCAAGCCCCTTGCCGATCTCTCCGCGGGAATGCTCGATTTCAATCGCATGACGCGGCCCAAGAAGGCCATCGACGTTGTCTTTTCCGCGGTCATTCATATCGGCTTCCTGGCGTTTCTCCTCCTCATTCCTTTGCTTTTCACCAACGCGCTGGATTTCGCCAAGATGAACACCACTTATCTGGTGGCCCCTCCGCCACCGCCGCCTCCACCGCCGCCGGCTTTGAAAGTGATCCACGAGCCGCGAAAGATGCCGACCTTCATCAAGCACGGCGAGCTGATTGCTCCGCGCATCATTCCCAAAAAGATTGAAGTAATTAAAGACCTGCGCTCCGCTTCCGAAGTAGTCCCCGGAGTCGCGGGCGGCGTTCCCGGCGGAGTTCCGGGAGGCCAGTCGGGAGGCGTGCTCGGTGGGATCATCGGTGGCACCGGCCGCATGGCTCCTCCCCCACCGAAACCACCGGCCGAAGCGCGCGGCCCTTACCGCGTGGGCGGAAACATCCAGGCTCCTGTCCTGATCCACCGGTCTCAACCGATCTACCCTCCGCTAGCGCGCATGGCGCGCGTGCAGGGCGATGTCGTCATTGAGTGCGTCATCGACAAGCAAGGCGACGTCACGCAAATGCATGTCGTCTCCGGACACCCTTTGCTCGTGCAGGCCGCGATGCAGGCGGTGAGCGAATGGAAGTACAGCCCGACGTTGCTCAACGGCTCGCCCGTCTCCGTCGAGATGGAAGTCACCGTTCAATTCCGCATGCCACAATAAGTTCATTCAACGCATTCAGCGGTGTTCCACGCAAACAACAAGCCCCACCGCTGCTTTACAGCGGGACCGAGATTGTTTAGGCTGGTCTTCCTATGTGGAACGTCAACGAACGGTTTGAAAAAAAGGCCATGGACAGCCTGGCGGCGCTGGGCTTCGGCGTAGGCAGCACGCGCGGCGTGGTTCGCGTGGAAAAATTTGGTTGTGGAGCGGAGTTCCGGCAAGAGCAGGACGGGCGTTTCCGCATGACCGTGCTTCCGACAATCATGCTCAGGGGACAATTCACCCGGCTCTGGGACGCCGGATACCAGAAATTTCTGCTGACCGACGAAGGCATGAAGGTGCCCGCGCTGGCTAACCACCTGAGCAACCTGCGAATGTTCAATGAGGAATTGCGCACGGCCTTGGGCGTGCCGACCTTCTACAACGAGGCGCTCGGCTCCGTAAGCCAGGTCAGCGTCTATGACCGCGTGAAAGGCCGCAAAGGCGACGTGCCCGACGAAACCGTCGGCGCGCACCCCGCTGAATCCGGGCACTAGGCTCCCTTCTTGCGAGCTTTCTTTGGCGCCGATGTCGCCGCGCCTTCCTTCGCTTCCTGCAATTGGCGCCGGAACTGCTTCACGTTTACTTTGTGCTTCGCCGCCTTGCGGCCGCCGATGAATATCACTGGAATGTCCCACCCGTAACGTTCCACCAGCACCGGGTCGTCGTCAATATTGATCTCGTGCATCGGAGCACCGAATTCTGCCAGTAGAGGATCGATGGCCGATTTAGCCGCCTCGCACAAGTGGCAACCGGGCCGCGAATAAATGGTCACGTCCAGCGCCTGCACGCTGGTTAATCGCAGGTCTTCGGGATGTTCATTCATGGTTTGGGACTCGAGTAACGTTGAAATGGCCCGGCGTGCGGGTAAAACGCGCGGGCGCGATAGAGTTCCGCAATCTGGCGCAGATGCCCCAGATCGTGATTCGCCAACTCATTGAGGAGTTGTAAGAGCGTGATCGCTCCCAACTCCGGGTGCATGCCCGTGCGGCGCCCGCCGGTCGCGGGGATCGAATGCCAGAAGAAAATATGAGCGCGCCGCGCCGCGACAAAATCGTGCAAATATTGGCCGGCGCTTCGCTTGCGAGCCTCGGCTGCATCCGCCGGAACGTACTTGCTGAATGTTGGATTATCATCCACGACCATGCGCTTCGCCCGGTCCGCATAGATTTGCTCGATCCCCAGCAGGTGCTCAAGCACTTCGGTGATGGACCAGCGCTCGGCCGCCGGCTTCCAGCCGAGAATATCCTCGGAAACTTCGCGAAGCATCAACTCCAGCATTGCCGGAGTCTTCTCCAACAGGGAGATCGCGGGCTGCAGGGTCGAGGCTGGTGAAAGAGCTTGCATCGCAAACCTTTGGGGGGCACGCTGATTGTATCCTGCGCGAGTCGCGTGGAAAAGCCTCGAGATGCCGGGGCTGGAGGAGAACAAGCATGGGCCGTGTAGCGGCGCTGATTGACGATCTATTTTTCCAGATGAAGGTAGCGGAGACAGCGAAGCAGCTTGGGGTGGAATTCAAGGTGGCGAGCAACGCCGATGCGCTGATCAACCTGCTCGACCCTCCGACGAAACTCGTCATCGTGGATCTGAATTCGCGCAACCAGCCCGTGGCAACCATCGAGCGGCTCCGCGCAACTCAAAAAGAGCTGCGCGTCGTGGCATTTTTGTCGCACGTGCAGGCTGAACTTGCCGCCCAGGCGCGTTCCGCGGGTTGCACGGAAGTGATGCCGCGTTCGGCATTCACGCAAAATCTGGTGGCTATCCTACACACTGCAAAGGACTGAGCGTGTGACCCTGAATAATTCTGTCTGGTATCGCCGTGCCCGCCAGTTGAGTTTCGCGTTTTTCTTGTTGGTGGGGTGGCGCCCGCTGGCCGGGCAATCGTCACGGCAAACCGACCCGAGCACTGCGCTCCGCGACGCGCTCATCGACGCCTGCTCGCAAGATACCGAGCGTTTCGTGCATGTCCTTACCGCACGCAACGCCGAAGCCTTCGCTCGCATGACGCCGCCCGCCCGGGAAACTCTGCTCAAGCGCTTCGTGCTGCTCGACAAACCGGGAAAGGCTAGCGCGCAGAATACCTCCGGCGGCCGCGTGATGATTTCCTGTGAGACCCCGGAGGTCACCACGGTGATGGAACTCGACAAAGCCGAGCACCGGGACAACCTTGCCTTTATTCCCCTGACGATCAGGGATTCCACTGATGCGGCGGGCGCCAGCGCCCACCACGTCACCATGGGCATGGTCCGTGAAAACGGCCAATGGAAGATTCTCTCGCTCGGCCTCCTGTTCCTCGATCTCCCTTCGCTGGAGACGGAATGGGACCGCGCGGAAATTAAAACCACGGAACAAGCCGCCATTGCCGATCTCAAGACTCTCGTCAAGGCCATCGAGACTTATCGCAAGACGTACACGCGCTTGCCCGACTTGCTGAGCGCCCTCGGCTCCACTCCGGACCATAAGTCCACGCCGGAGCGCGCCGGGCTGCTGGACAATACCTTGGCTTCCGGACGCAAGGGCGGATATTCCTTCCGCTACGTGATCGTCGGCGCAAACACTTCCGGCGCCCCCGCAAAATACGAAGTGGCAGCCATCCCCCTTGAGTACGGCCGAACCGGGCGCCGTTCGTTTTTCTACGATGCCACGGGGGTCCTGCACGCCGGCGACGACAAGGGAGCGATCGGCAGCGCCCTGGACCCAAAGCTCGACGAAGGCGAATCCTTGGAATCCCCCCACGGCACTGCACCGCAGCAGTGACCGATTCGTTCCTTTGCTGCTAAGCCCGTTGCAGCAGCAGGGAACTCGCGCAAAAATGAGGACGGGCTTATCCATCCGGACGCCGGCGGCTCAATTCCCTGCCGGCAAATGCTTTCTCCTGCAGACAGGCAGTGGTTCCAACGGCAGGAGACCGGCATGCCCAACGTCGGTGTGGAGCGGCGCTCCGCTCCCCGATATCCAATGGTGTTTTCCGCGGAAGTCGTGGAGCTTCCGCGCGGCGCGAAATTCTGCGCTCGCACGGCGGACATCAGCAAAACCGGCTGCTACATTGACACGTTGAATCCCATCCCGGAGACCATGCAGGTCCGCCTGCGCATCACCCATGACGACGAAATCTTCGAAGCCATCGGTCGCGTCGTTTACGTCAGCCCCTCCTTGGGCATGGGCATCGTGTTTGTCGAAGTCGAACCCGAACAACGAGCGCGCCTGGATCGCTGGTTCTCGGAAAGTGGGGCGGAATTCTAGCCGGGGGCAACTCCCGATTTGTGGGTAACGGGAAGTGCGCTACTATGCCGTCTCGAACATGCACTCCTTGGCTCCGCGCTATCTGTGTGCAGGTCTGCTCCTGCTCGTTCTCTCGAGTCTGGCTCCGCTCAGCCATGGGCAGGAAGTCGAATCCGGCTTCGGTCCCCTTCCCGTGTTCGAATTTCATAGCGGCTTCTGGGTGAATCTTCATCAATTCCTTTATTACCAGGCGCGTCTGCGCGATGCAGCCGCCGAAGCCAGGCCTTCCACCATCAAAAACGGCAGACCGGTCCTCAAGCAGACTGCCGTTTCTTTGACGCCGGGGGAACAAAAAACCTGGGACGAAGCCATCGACTACTACCGGACCAACTACGCAAACAAAGATCCCCAGGTGAACCTCGATTTGATCCTTTTGAAGAACCAGCTCGGTGATTTCGAGGACTGCAACGAACTGCTCGGAAAGAAAAAATCCTCCTGCGACGCCGGGCTGCCGGGAAATGTCGGCGTCGTTCTGGAAGCCGCGGCGCCGATCTACCGCAAGCACTGGTGGGCGGACCAGGATCGCGCGAATCGCCGCTGGGTAGCCAGTGTGGCGCCGCTGGTGCGCGAGCAAGGCGTCGGAATTTCCCAGCGCCTCGCCGATATTTACCAGTCGCCCTGGCCGAAGGACAAAATCCGTGTGGAAGTCTGCATGTATGCGAGCTCTTCGGGCGCGTACGCCACGCTCGACCCGCTGCGCGTGACCATTTCCAGCACCGATCGCCGCAATCAGGGTGCGAGCGCTCTCGCCGTTCTTTTCGAGCAGGCCTCGCACGGTATTGCCTTCCCCGTGGAAGACGAGATTGCCCGCGAATGCAAGCAGCGCGACAAACCCATTCCCCGCGATCTCTGGCATGCCCTGGTTCTCTACACCACCAGCAGGGTTTTGCAGCCCATCCTGCAGGATTCTTCCTCAGCCCCGCAGCCGGAAGCGACATCGTCGCCGTCAAAGGCCGAAGCCACGCAGAACCCTTCGAGTTTGGCGGATCAATTCGCGCAGCGCGGCTGGAACGACTACCTGACGGTGCTGGACCTTTTTTGGCAGCCATATCTGAACGGCAAGGTGAATTTCGAAGACGCCATCGCGCACATCGTCTCCTCCATCTAGCCCGCGCGTGAGCGGCTTGGTGGCCGACGCCTTGGTGTGCTAGTCTTTGTCCTGCAGTCGCAAGCCCGGCCTCAAGCCACGCAAGTTCCGAAGTCCTTCGACCTTCCTTTCATTCGTCCGCAGAGGAATGAACCGTTGGTCGACTCTACTCCGCGGGCGACCTTCCGGGTCAGAGGAAGCAGATCCCATGGCCGCACGACAAGTGGCATCAAAAACCGAGAAAGAGCCGCGTGAGATCAAGCTCGCGCATTCTCCCGACTCCGACGACGCTTTCATGTTCTACGCCCTGGCCACTCACAAGCTGGCCACCCCGGGTTACAAGTACACGCACACCCTTTCCGATATCCAGAGCCTGAATGAAGCCGCGCTGACGGAAACCTACGACGTCACCGCCGTTAGCTTCGCGGCGTATCCCTCTCTTCGCGATAAATATGTCCTGCTCGATTGCGGCGCGAGCTTCGGCGAAGGATACGGCCCCATCGTCGTCTCCACGAAGTCCTTGCGGCCACAGGATCTCAAGGGCAAGCGCGTCGGGGTCCCCGGCCTGAGGACTTCCGCGTATCTATCGCTGAAGCTTTATCAGCCGGACTTCGAAGCCGTGGTCATGCCCTTCGACAAAATCATCGAAGCCGTGAAGAACGAAGTCGTGGAAGCCGGCCTGCTGATTCATGAAGGGCAACTGTTCTTTCCGCAGCTCGGCTTGCATAAGGTGGTTGATCTCGGGATGTGGTGGCAGGAGCTGACGAATCTTCCCCTGCCGCTCGGGGGAAATGCCGTGCGCCGTACGCTTGGCCCGGAAGTCGGGCGGCTCATCGCCCGGACGATCCGCAACAGCGTGGCCTACGGCCTCGAGCATCGTGAAGAAGCACTCAATTACGCCATGCAGTTCGCTCGCGATATGGATACGGAGCTTGCCGATAAATTCGTCGGCATGTACGTCAACAAGTGGACGCTCGGCTACGGTGAAAAGGGCAAGAGCGCTGTCCGGGAATTGATCGAGCGCGGCACCGCCGCGGGTCTTTTGCCGGGTCCAGCCGACGTCGAATTCCTCGCAGAGTAGGCGGTCAAATTAGCAGCTTTCACAAACGATCGCGCAGGGCCTAACGCTGAGCATTTCCTCATTAGAAATTTTTCGCAATATCCGCGCCTTTCTGCATTATCCCTGTTCCGCCACTAAAGTTTTCCCGCTCCCTGCCGATATCCCCACTGACTTGCTGGAACCGCCCCGACTAACCTTCCCAGTCGCCTCCCACGGTTGCCGGTTTTAGGGGGAAGCCATGGGGATTTCGGCCATCGTTCACATTGCGGACCGGTTGTTGCAGCGCAACACCTCGGATACGGAACAAAACACAGCGAAGGAAAATTCCGCGCAAGCTCCACGTGAGTCCGGCTCTAACCGGACCGAGTTCGGAGACACCTTCACTGCCTCGGAGCAGGCCAACGCGGGGAACTCTGCAGGGGAGGCTGGATTCGTGCAAACAGAACAGCTGCGGTTCGCGGTGCGAAATTTCCAAGCTGCCGCGGCGGGCGCAACTGTGCCTGCCACCAATATTCCTGGGGTCGCGCAGCCGCCCGCAACCGCCGGCGCCACTGCTTCCGCGGTCAATCCGCAAACCGCACCCACTGCGACAATCGGCGCCCCCACGACAAACGTCCAGCCCGCCGCAGCCGCAGCGCCCTCCACGCAAACACAGGAAGATCTGCAAACTCTCAACTCGGATCTATCCGCGTTGGGCCTGAACGCCGCCGAAATCGCCGCTTTCGACCAGTTCGCCAGCGTACTGTTTCAGTTCGATCCGAACGCGTTGCAGGAACTGGAAAATGAGTTGAACCTGCTCGCCACCCAGTTCCAGGAGCAGGCCGGGGCAGCGACCGGGGCCGCGCAGCCAGCGTCCACGAACTCACCCGGCTTCCAGCTCAACGAACTCTCCATCGTTTTCCGCGGATTTACGGCAGCTACAAACCCGCAGGGAAGCAATACTGCAGCGCCCTCGCCCGCGCAACTAGCAGGCTTCACGCTACAGGTGCAGGCGGTCAGCGTCACACTCGGCAATGCCGCCGGCCACACCGCACAGATCCAAGTACCTTCCGCGGCCAGTAACAGGACAAAAGCGACCACGACAAATAATCCGAACCCAATTGCCTCGCCCACTTCTCAGACGGCAACCGCTTGAACTTGCGGCCATCAACATACGCTAAGCCCCTGCCTCCGGTTGACGCGTCCGCCCGAATGCCTTAGTGTCAGTTGTTCGCCATGCGTAGAAACCATCTCTCGTGGCTTGCCTCGTTCGTTCTGCTTGCCTTCCCCCTCGGAAACGCCTGCGGCCAGTCTGCCACGGAGTTCCGCGATCATCCCGACATCCCCAAGGAATGGCCGCGTGAGCCGGTTCGCGCCGCGCACGGAATAGTTGCCACCGATGAGGCATTGGCCTCCGCGGCCGGTGTGGAGATCCTGAAGCGGGGCGGCAACGCCGTGGACGCCGCCGTCGCTACGGCCTTCGCACTTGCCGTGGTCGAACCTGCCGCCGGAAACATCGGTGGCGGCGGCTTCATGATGGTTCATCTCGCCGCCGGAAAGACTGATTTCTTTGATTACCGCGAAGTGGCGCCAGGCAAAGCTACGCGCGAAATGTACATCAAGCCCAATGGCAAGCTCGATCCCCTCGCCGCCACAATCGGCTATCGCTCCGTCGCTGTCCCCGGCACGGTCGCGGGCCTCGCCCTGGTTTTGAGAACGCACGGCACGATGAAGCTTGACGAAGTGATGCAACCGGCGATCCGGCTGGCGGAGGATGGCTTCCCGGTCAGCGATAAATTGGCACGCGAGCTTGCAGAGGAGCGACCCGGCCTGCAGCAATTCTCGATGAGCAACCACATTTTCCTGAACGACGGAAAAATGTTTCGCGTGGGTGACACGCTGCGCCAGCCCGTGCTGGCTGCCACGCTCAAGCGCATCGCCAAATCTGGCCCAGCCGACTTCTACACCGGAGAAACCGCGCACCTGCTGGCGCAAGACATGGCCTCGCTCGGCGGGCTCATTACTCTGGACGACCTCGCCCACTACCAGCCGAAAATCCGGGAGGTCTTACGAGGGCAGTACATCTACGACGGGCAGCACTGGGAAGTGCTCGCTCCTCCACCGCCAAGTTCCGGCGGCGTCGCGGAACTCGAAGCGTTGAATATGTTGCGCGACGTGCCGCTGAAAGGCTGGGACGATCCCCAGAGCGTGCACATGGTGGTGGAAGTAATGCGCCGCGTCTTCGCCGACCGCGCGACCTATCTGGCCGATCCCGATCACTCCACAGTTCCCGTCGCCGGGCTGATCTCTTCCTGTTACGCACAGGAACTGGTGAAGACAATCGACCCGGTTCGCGCCACTCCGAGCACAGAAGTAAAGGCTGGAAACCCACACGATTGCAGCCAGGCAGCCGCGGCAGACGCTCCACCGACCGTGATTGTCAGCTTCGGCGAAGGCCCGCACACCACGCACTTCTCGGTGGTGGATGCAGCCGGCAATGCCGTGGCCAGCACGACCACGCTCAACGACGGCTTCGGTTCGCACGTCACCTCGTCCGCCGGCTTCCTGCTGAACGACGAAATGGACGATTTCACCACGCAATCCGGCGTCCCGAATGTGCTGTTCGGCTTGGTTCAATCCGAAGCCAACAGCATCGCGCCTGGCAAGCGGCCCCTGAGTTCGATGACGCCGACGATCGTGCTGCGAAACGGCAAGTTGAGCTTTGTGACCGGATCGCCCGGCGGGCCAACAATCATCTCTGCCACGCTCTTGACCGTGCTGAACTGGATGCGCCTTGGGATGGACGCACAGTCGGCGATCAATGCTCCACGCTTTCACCATCAGTGGCTGCCCGATATGATCCTCATGGAGAAACTCTTCTCCCCGGAGATGGAGGAGCAGTTGAAGGAGCGCGGGTACACGGTGAAGCGCCGCGGCCACATCGGGCTGGTGAACGCCATCGGCATTGACCCGAAAACCGGAGAGCGTTGCGGCGCGGCCGACCCGCGCGACGATGGCTCGGCCATCGGCTATTGAACGATCTCGCGGCGATTCTTGGTGCCGCCCTTTGGAAACCTCCGCCCCCAAATGAATGAAGTATCATTCACTGCGAGGTAAACTGTAGCCCATGCAAAGAATTCTCTCGACCTACCTCTTTGTATCCAAGCGGCTCACTCCCGAACTTCTGGCGGAAATCCGCGGCGCGGGATTCCAGGCCATCGAACTCTTCGCCAGCCGTGGCCATTTCGATTATACGAACAAGCCGGAGATTCGAACGCTAGGACGCGTCCTCGCCGAAAATCGCCTACAACTCGCCTCGCTCCACGCACCTACGAGCCGCGATTCCGGTCCGAACCGCGAGGGCGGAACGCCGCTTTCCATTACTGAGGTCGAGCGCGTTCGCCGGATTGAGGCCATGGACGAACTGAAGCGCGCGATCGATGTCGCTGAGGACCTGCCTTTTTCCCGGATGATACTGCACATGGGCGGCCACCGCGATGTCCCCGATCCCCGCAAGCGCGATGCCGCGTTCAGTTCGCTGGAACACCTGGTGCTCCATGCCGGGCACACTGGCGTAACCATTTGCGTGGAGAACACTACCAGCGAAATGGGCGAGCCCTCGTATCTGCGTTCCTTTCTCGAGGAGACGCGCCTCCACGGCCTGCGCTTCAATTTCGACATTGGCCACGCGCATCTGGCCGATGGTCCCGAGGACGAGCGTGTCGCGACATCCTTTGAGGCCATGCGCGAAAATATCGTCAGCGCCCACATCCACGACAATCTGGGTGACAAGGATTCTCACCTCCCGCCCTACGACGGTTCCATCGACTGGCTGGCGGCGATGAAACTCTTCCGTTCGCTTCCCGGCGGCGAAATTCCCCTCACCCTGGAGCTAAAAGAAAAAACCGGCCCGGATGCTCCCACCCTCATGGAGCAAGTCACCGCGGGGGCCAAATCCCTTGACCGCCTCGAAGAAGACTTGCAGGCTCTCTGACGCCCGCCAACCAAATCATGACCCTCCGCACCTGCTTGGGTAGGCTGCAGCGCACCCGGGCCTGTGGCTTACAACGGATCGCGCGTACTTTGTTAAACTATTCGGTTGCCGGATAACGGGCAAACCTCACTATGACCATCATCTCAATCGAGAACGCAGGCAATTACGACGGCCAAGAAGTCACCATCCGCGGCTGGCTCTACAACATTCGCGAGTCTGGCAAGCTGATTTTCCCAATTTTTCGTGATGGCACCGGCGTTATCCAGGGCGTCTGCTCCCTGAAAGAGAATCCCGAGGCGTTTGATGCTCTCAAGGGCCTTACGCAGGAATCCAGCGTCATTGTGACTGGTAAAATCCGCGCCGAGCAACGCGCACCCGGCGGCTTCGAAATCGCTGTCACCAGGATTCAGATTGTCCAGAAAGTGCCCGAGGCCACACCCTTCCCTATCCAGCTAAAGGAACACGGTGTGGATTTTCTGCTCGACCAGCGCCACCTTTGGATTCGCACGCCGCGCCAGGCGGCGATTCTCCGCATCCGGGCGCAGGCCATCCGCTCTGCGCGCGATTACATGGATTCGCAGGGCTACACACTCACCGACGCGCCCATGTTCACCCCGTCCGCCTGCGAAGGCACCAGCACCTTATTTGAAGTGAATTACATTGACGACCAAAAGGCCTACCTGACGCAGAGTGGCCAGCTCTATATCGAAGCGACGGCCATGGCTTTGGGTAAGGTCTACACGTTCGGGCCGACCTTCCGCGCCGAAAAATCCAAGACGCGCCGCCACCTGACCGAGTTCTGGATGCTGGAGCCGGAAGCCGCCTACGCCGGGCTCCCGGAAATGATGGACCTCGGCGAAGGCCTGGTCAGCGCAATCGTTCAAGGTGTCGTGCAAAACAAATCGCGGGAACTTGAAGTCCTCAAGCGCGACATCAACAAGCTCGAAAACATCAAGCCGCCCTTCCCCCGGATCACCTACGAAGAAGCCATTGGTGTGCTGCAGAAGAATGGCAACCCGGCGAAATTTGGCGACGACTTTGGTGGCGACGAAGAGACCGTCATTTCGAGCAGCTTCGACCGGCCGGTCATGGTGCACCACTATCCCTCTGCCATTAAAGCCTTTTATATGCAACCGGATGCGGAGCATCCCGATTTGGCACTTTCCTTCGATATGCTGGCTCCCGAAGGCTACGGCGAAATCATCGGCGGCAGCCAGCGTATCCATGACTACGATCTTTTGGTTAAGCGCTTGAAAGAGCACAACTTACCGGAAGAAGCATTCCAGTGGTACCTGGACCTGCGCCGCTACGGCAGCGTACCCCACGCCGGATTTGGCATGGGACTCGAGCGTACCGTGGCGTGGATCTGCGGCACTGAGCACATCCGCGAAGTCATTCCATTTCCTCGCATGATTTATCGGGTATATCCTTAAAGGCGGGGTAGTTGCAGTACCAGCTTGGCTTTTCCATAAGTTCGTAGCGAAAACAAATCCAAGTGACTGGCGATTGGTAACTGGTGGACCTGCGCCCACGGAGAGGCTCGTTTCACCCGCCACCAATTCCCGGTCATCTTTCACGGAGTTCCGCGATGCCTCAGAAAATCCGCATTATCGGCGTACCGATGGACCTCGGCGCCAGCCGCCGCGGGGTGGACATGGGTCCCTCGGCCCTTCGCGTCGCAGGCCTGAAAGCCCGCATCAAGCAGCTTGGCGTCCAGGTGGAAGACATCGGCAACATTTCCGTGAAGCAGCCCGAAGAGATGTCCTTTGGCGAGAAACGCGCCAAGTACGTGGAAGAGATCGCCGACGCCTGCAAAGACCTGGGCGAAGCTGTGCAAAAATCCTTAGAGGACGGGTATATGCCGCTGGTCCTTGGCGGAGATCATTCGATCGCCGCAGGCTCGGTCGGCGGCGTAGCCGCTCAATACCGCAAACAGAAGAAGCAGATCGGCTGCATCTGGCTGGACGCACACAGCGATATGAACTCGCCCGAGACTTCGCCTTCGGGAAATGTTCACGGCATGCCTCTCGGCTGCCTGCTAGGTTACGGGGTTCCCGAACTCTATGACCTCTTTGGGTTCAAGCCGAAAGTGGAGCCGCAGAACGTCGTGCTCGTTGGCGTGCGCGACCTGGATTCCCACGAAAAAAAGTTCATCAAGAAGCTCGGTGTGAAGGCCTTCACGATGCGCGATATTGACGAGCGCGGCATGCGTGAAGTAATGGCCGACGCATTGAAATACGCGATGGATGACACCGACGGCGTGGCCGTCAGCCTAGACATGGACTTCGTGGATCCCGGCGACGCGCCTGGCGTTGGCACTCCGGTCCGCGGCGGCGTCACCTACCGCGAAGCGCACCTGGCGATGGAGATGATTGCCGACAGTGAAGCCATGGTTTCGATGGAAGTGGTCGAAATCAATCCGGTGATTGACGAGCACAACCGAACGGCACTGCTTGGCGTGGAACTGGTGCTTTCCGCACTGGGAAAGAAGATTCTCTAGAAACGAGACAGTAGCAGTGGCCTACGGCTTCGGCGCATTCGCGTCCGCCTCATGCTCCACGAGGATTTTCCGCGCCACTTCCGCGTTGGGATACCGCGGATCCACTTGCAGCGCTTTTTTGTAGCTCGCCACGCCGTCTTGCATATTTCCCGACTTCAGCAGGATTTCGCCAAGGCTGTCCCAGGTGTTCGCCGATTCCGGAAACTCCTCCGTGTTCAGCCGGAGCACCGCGATGGCCTGCGCGGTCTGCTGCTTCCGAAACAGTTGATACCCCAACGTGTTGACGGCCTTCTCGGAAACGGCTCGAGAACTCGGCAGTTTCTCGTGGATCTGCCGCAGGAGGACCACCAGAGCATCAGGGCTTTTCGCATCCGCAAGCCGTTCCAGAGCGCTCGCCACTATGCCTCCAAAAGGGTCAGTCGTCGCCATAAGTCGGTCGGCTTGGCAGGGGTATTGTTGAAGCAGCGATTCCATCGCCTGAATGTGAGCCTCATAGTCGGCCGGCACTTTCTCGAGGGCGGCGTGCAGTGCCGCCTTGTCGTGCCACTCGCCTTGCAACACCACGCCGGCGATTTTCCGCGTGTTGCCAATGTTCTCCAGCGGGTTGGCATCCAGCAGGACCAAGTCTGCGCGCTTTCCCGGCTCGATCGTGCCCCACTGGCCGCTCTGATGGAAATAGCGCGCCGGGTTGACCGTCGCGGTGCGCAGCGCCTGATAGGGCGTGAAGCCGTCATCCACGAACTCCTTCAGCTCGTTGTGCAGTCCGAATCCCGCCACCGGCCCTACGTCGCTTGCATCCGTGCCGCTCAAGATCGGCACACCGGCGTCTTCAAGCGCCTTCACGAGTTTTCGTTGCAGCGCCAGCGAAGCCCGCAGCCGAGGGTAGTCGTCGGGCTTGAATCCGTTCTTGTAGCGGTCAACGTCGGGCTGAAAGGTGGCTAGAGTCCACGGTGGGTCGTAGCGCAATTCCGGATTCTTCAGAAACACGTCCAAATCGGTGGCTTCCCGGACGATGGTCGCGTAGTTATCCAGCGTCGGGGTCACAAAGATTCCTGCCTTCACGGTGAGCCGCACGGCCTCCGGGATTTTGCTTTCGTCATAAACGATGTGTGTGTCGTCATCGTCGCGTTTCGGATTGAAAAACGTGTAGGTGTACTCTTCCAGGTGGGCTATCGATTGTCCGGCGTTGAGAGTGGCCTCGAAATCGGGCTTGCGCGCCACGTGTCCCATGAGCAGCAAGTTTTTCTTTTTCGCTTCGGCGATCAGCGGCCCGTACGCGTCCTTCGAAACTCCGTTGTAGATCTTCACTCCGTCATAGCCGAGCGCCGCTTGTTCGTCCACCTTGCTCACCGCATCTTCCACGGACGGCGTCTGGAAAAAAATCGGGCCGGTCGTATAGATCGTCGGGCCGGTCATTTTTCCCTCGGCGATTTTCCCTCGCCAAACCAAGTGAGCGGGCCGTCCGTCCAGGTGGTAGACCGTGGTCACGCCGTTCGCCAGAAACACGGGAAACTCGATGGGTGTCTGCAGATGGACATGGGAATCGGTGAGCCCGGGAATCAGGAACTTGCCACGCGCTTCGATGGTTTTCGTGTCCTTGGAAATCTCGGTGGAAGCGGCCGGGCCCACGGTCTCGATCTTTCCGTTCCGCACAATTACAGTCTGATCCTCCAGCATGGTTTCGCGGTTCATTGGCACCACGTTTACATGCACAAACGCGATCGCGCCATTCGTGGCGGAAACGGCCGCAACGCGGTCCTTCGCACCAATGGCCAGAATCGCCAGCAAGACTGCAGAAGTGGCCAGAATGTGGATTCGCAACCTGGCCTCTGTGGTTTGCGTCGTGTTTCTCATGGCAAGAGATACGTCGCCCGGCGCGCGATTGTTCCCCAGGAATTGTTAGACGCGCGGCGCCTGGAAACGCCTCCTGCACTCTCGGCCGTTGGCGCTTCCGAAACGCGGGCGCCACTCCTTTTTCCTTTTTTTCGAGTTTCCCCGTATAACTGAATGCGGTATCCAAACACTGCTCCCTCGGCCCAGCGAGACAGGAACGATTCGTGACCCCTGACAAGAAGAAGCGACTCCGCGTTGGCGTGCTCTTTGGCGGCCGCTCCGGCGAACATGAGGTTTCCCTGGCCTCTGCCGCCTCCGTGATTCGCGGACTCGATCCCGACAAATATGAACCGGTGCCCATTGGCATCACTAAAGATGGCCACTGGCTGATCGGCGAAGGCGCGGCAAAGCTCCTGCCGGACATTCTGAAAACCGGCCGCCGCGTCATGTTGACGGCCGATCCCACCGAAGCGGCGATTGTGCCGCTGGACCGCGGCGCCGGCGCGCAGCGGTTCGACGTGATTTTTCCCGTCATGCACGGGACCTTTGGCGAAGACGGCACCATCCAGGGCATGCTGGAACTTGCGGACCTCCCGTTTGTCGGCGCTGGTGTGCTGGGATCTGCCATCGGGATGGACAAGGATGTCTCGAAGCGCCTCTGCGAAGCCGCGGGAATTCCCGTGGTCCCCTGGGTTACGGTGCATCGCTGGCGCTGGGAGAAAGAGCCCGCGGCAGTGCAGGCCGAAATCGAGTCGAAATTCCCTTATCCGGTTTTCGTGAAACCCGCAACACTCGGCTCCTCGGTGGGCATGACCAAGGTGCACCAGTCGAGCGAACTCGCGCCGGCCCTGAACCTGGCCTGCGAGTTCGGCATGAAAATTCTGGTGGAAACCGCCGTGAGCGCCCGCGAGATCGAGGTCTCCGTCCTCGGAAACAAGGATCCACAAGCGTCCGTACCCGGCGAGATTGTGCCGCACCGGGAATTTTACGACTATACGGCAAAATATCTGGAGGACGGCACGCAACTGCTGATTCCCGCCGATCTAAAGCCCGCACAGGTCAAAAAAATACAGTCGCTGGCCGTCGAAGCGTTCCAGACTCTGGAGTTGTCCGGCATGGCACGCGTTGATTTTTTCCTGGATAAAAAAGCGGCGAAACTCTTTTTGAACGAAGTGAACACGATCCCGGGTTTTACCTCCATCAGCATGTATCCGAAATTGTGGGAAGCCTCTGGCATTTCCTTCCGCGAACTGATCGACAAGCTCATTGACCTGGCGCTAGAAATGCACGAGGAAAAAGCCCGGACGAAATACGTCATCGAACTGCCGGAGGGTTCCGGTGGCGCGCTGGCGGGTTGATCCTGCCAGGGAACCAATTTCCCGAACAGGACGTCCAATAGAATGGGAACTTTCCACGACCCCGCCCGCTCTTGTACCATTCTGAGCGACGATTTTCAGGAGCTTTGCTTTGAGCCGCTTGCAGGGTGATCCAGGAATTTCGCTGCTAGATCCGCAAGTTGAAAAACCCCGCAGATCGCGCGCGGTCGCGTTCACCATCGTCGCGCTGGTTCTGGTCGCGGCTACGGTCTTGTGGTTCAGCTTCCGCTACTATCCGGAGAAAAAGGCCGCCACGCAATTTTTTGACGCGCTGGTTGCCGGAAACACCACGAAAGCCTATGAGCTGTGGCAGCCCTCCGCGACCTATCGGATGAGCGACTTTCTGGCAGACTGGGGCACCGATGGCTATTACGGCCCGGTCAGAAGCTTTCGAGTTCTTGACGCGGAAGCACCCCGCAACGGCAGTTCTATTTCCGTGAACGTCGCGATCAGTCCGTTCTCTCCCATGCCGTCGCCTTCCGATGCTGACAAGAGCCGCAAGACGCGCGTCGTGACCTTATGGGTTCTGCCGAAGGACAAATCTCTCAGCTTCCCGCCGTAGCTGCTTCCCTTACATTGCCTTCGATGAGGAGGCGTAACGCGCCTCGACGCCGTCGGGCGCTTCTTTGCTAGCGCCGCATCTCGTCGAGAGCGGCGCGGAGTTCTATGGGACGCACCGTTGCCGTACCCAGTTTGCCGACGACCACCCCCGCGGCCGCGTTCGCCAGCAGCGCCGCATCCGAGACCAACGCACCCGCCGCAACTGCGAGAGCAAGCACACTCAATACCGTGTCTCCTGCACCGGTAACATCAAATACCTGGCGGCCGTTGGCACCGCGCTCGACGCCCGGCTTACCGACGCGTGCGTAGGTCACTTCCAGTCCCGTGGCGGGAATCTGGAGATGCCGCGGCGAAGTTTCCTCGAAAAGGGTCATTCCTTGGTTGCCGCGCGTGATCACCAGAGCGGCGCACCCAAAGTGGCTGAGCAATGCGCGACCTGCTTCGATGACCGCCCTCTCATCCGGCAGTGCGTGTCCGATGTAGCGCGCCGCTTCCTTGGCGTTGCACACCACCGCGCTTGCGCCGTTGTACGGGCGGCGCCGTGAACTCTTCGGCTTCGCGAATACGGGCACTTCCGACTGATGACAAGCGTGGAGAACTCGTTCGGTAAACTCGTCGCCCAACAAGCCTTTGTCGTAGTCGGACAGTACCAAAGCGTCAAGATTATTGACCGTCGCCAGTAAGGCGCGAAACAATTTCTCTTCGGTGGCGGTAGAAATGGCATCGCAAAGCTCGCGGTCAATGCGCACAATTTGCTGATGACGCGCGATGATTCTGGTTTTTAGCGTGGTGACGCGGTCTTGATCAGTCACGATTCCGGAAGCCCCGATTCTTCGATCGGAAATGCAGCGCCGGAGCGAAGCTCCTGCCTCGTCGGGCGCCACTTTCCCGCCCATTGTGGCGCGCTCCCGCTTATCCCGAACTCCTCCGACGACGCCAAACAGCTCCACTTGTCCGCCAAGCGCCGCAATATTCGCGGCCACATTTCCCGCTCCTCCGGGAAAGTCTTGTTGCGATCCGTAATTCACGACCGGCACCGCCGCTTCCGGCGACAAGTGCGTTGCCTCCCCCCACACATAGCGATCCAGCATGAGATCACCGAGCACACCCATGCGCAGTTTTCGAAAACTCGGAAGGAGCTGTTTGAGGCGCGGAACGGACCTGGCAGATATGGATTTCATTTCAGGTGAGGTTGGCCGCTTGTTGGGGAGCAATTGTGGCTTCCTCGACCAGAAGCACGGGAATGCCATCTCGTACGGGATAAGCCCGCTTGCAGGATGCGCATCGGAATCCGGATTCATCTTCAAAAAGAGAGAGGGGTCGCTTGCATTCCGGGCAGACCAGGATGTCAAGGCAATGTCGCGGGACGAGCATGGCATTCTCCGGAAGCTGAAAGAAAACTTTACCAAAGGATGGAAACCGGTGCCAGCACCAGCGGGCAAGCCCAAATTTTCTCCCGCTTTCTCGCTTGGGAAAAGGAATGGGACTCTGCCACCTAAGCTGAGGCTGTTTGGGGAACTGGAATCGAGGCTTCGATGCAAGTCCCGCCACCGGGGCAAGATTGCACCAGCAATTCCCCACCCATACTCCGCAACCTCTCTTCCATGCTCAGCAGACCCAACCCTTGGGACGAATCCGACGCCCCCGGATCAAAGCCAATTCCCGGATCGGAGATGCGCAGCCGAAGCGCGCCGCCGGTTTCTGCGAGTTCCACAAGCGCCTCTGATGAACCGCTGTGTTTCTGCACGTTGCGGATGGCCTCCTGGGCGACGCGGAAGAGGCATAGCGCAGCCTCATCCTGCAGACGCATCGTCAACGCCGGAATGGCAAACTCAATTTTCATGGCATTGCGTTCGGCAAATTCCCGGCAAAAGTTATGAAGCGCGGGCCCCAGGCCCAGGAGTTCCACTTGCGAAGGATGCAAGCGCCGGGAGGCATTGTGCAGGTCCGTCGTAAGTTCGCTGGCGGTGCGGACCAGCGGTTCGAGGGCTCGCACGAATGAGGCGCCGGCGTCGAGCGAAGCAAGCTTGATCTGCTCGAGATCGATCGTGAGGAGCGCGAGCCGCTGGCCGATATCGTCATGAAGTTCGCGCGCGATGCGGGAGCGCTCTTCTTCTTGCGCGCGCGTCAGGCGGTTGCGCAAGGCCTGCAGTTTTTCCTCGGACCGGCGGCGCTCGGTAATATCCTGGTAGATAGCGAACGCGCCGACGAACTTGTCGCCGGAGAAAATGCGGATGCCGTGGAGCTCGACGTCGATGAAGGTGCCGTCTTTCCTACGGCGCTGCGCGGTCGCGTGGGTGATACCTCCGTTCAAGACGGCGTCGGTCAGACGGCCGGCTTCGAAGCGGTCGTGGGGGGCGATGATGTCGTCGACCAACTGCCCATGCAGCTCGTGCTGGGAGTACAGGAACATTTTCTCGAAGGCACGGTTGCAGAACAGCACGCGATTGTCCTCGTCCTTGGTGACGATTCCAAACGGGCTGTTGGCGATCAGCGCGTCCAGGTACATGTTCCGCTCGCGCAGTTGCTGCTCCGCCAGCTTGATGCCGGTGATGTCGAAGGCCGTGGCCAGAACGGCGGGTTTTCCCGCGAACTCCGTGCGGGCTCCGGAAAAATCGAGCCAGCGATAGTCGCCGCTTTTCGTGCGGATTTTGAATTGATAGCGGGGCTCCGGATTTTCTCCGCGCAGCCGGGCGAGGGTGCGCTGGCGGCTGACGTCGCGGAATTCAGGATCCACCAGGAGCCAGGGATCCATCGAGAAAAGTTCCTCGCGTGTGTAGCCACTCAGAACCTCGGCAGACCGGTTGACGTAAACGAGGTTCTTTCCCTCGAGGATCCAGATAGCGCAGGGCGCGGTTTCCGTCACCAGTCGGAATTTTGCTTCGCTTTCCCGCAAGGCATCGTTAGCCAGCTTGTGCGGCGTCAAATCCACAAAACTTACGAGATAAGACTCGCCGACGCGCGACAAATGAAATTCAGTCTCCCGCAATGCCCCGTCCTTGCACCGCACCCGCGAAACCATGGTTTGCGACTCGCCGGGCCGCTCGTTCACGCGACGGATCAATTCCCCCCACCGCGCTTCCACCGATTGCCGGTATTCGGGATCGGGATACGCGAGCCGCCACCAGCGTTCCACGTTCGATATTTCGTCGGCCTGATACCCGAACAATTCCACACACTTATCATTCACCAGTTCGAGACTTTCGTCCGACACCCGAGAAACCAGCATGGCCACCGGCGAACCCTGGAGAATTTGCAGGATGCGTTCCTCACTGGCCCGCAGCGCCCGCTCGGCGCGCTGCCGTTCGTCGATTTCCGCCTGCAATTCCACGTTGTTTACCGCCAAGCCGAGCCGGCGGCGCTCGCTGACCTCAAGGTCGCGCTGCGTCAGCTGTGATTGCTCAACCAGCAGCAGCATCATCCCCAGGCAGATTCCGCAAATGTCGATGAGATCCAGAAAGAACAGCGGTGAACCGAGCAGGGCCTGCAAATAGTCGAGGGGATTCGCGGGGACCGGTGGGCCGCTAAAATAGCTTTTCACGATCACGGCAAAATCCATGGTGTAGGAAACCTGGTTGAGGGCATAGAGCAGGCAGAAGGCGCCGGTCATGAGCGCGGCCCAGGAACGCGTCTTTCGCCAGCGTTGATAGAACACGATCCAGCAGAAGGCGAGTGCCGCCATCATGGTGAACGTGCGCGGCAGGTTCCGAATTGCGAAGCTCAAGTTCCGGTCCGAGCGCGTCGCATAACCCGCGACAAATGCCACGGCGGAAACTGCGAGGGTCAGGAAGATTCCCCAGCCAAACAATTTTCGCAGCGAATGCTCGGGCAATTGCCAGCTGAGTCCGCCAAGGGCAAGCAGCAGCGGCTGCAGAATCCCCAGGACCAGCACGGACAGGATCAATGGGATTCTCGAAGGTGTCCACTCCGGGCCTAATTTGGCGGATTCGATCGCCACGGCCAGGAAAAGCGCCGAACTCGTCCAGGCCCAGGCCCACCAGCGGAAAAATTCAAACTTGCGAAGTCTTTGGTACAGAGCCCAGAGGAGAATGGCCAGAAAAATGGTGATGAGAAGTTGTACGTCGATCGATTCGAAATAAGGATGCGGGCTGCTGTTCATCGGAACAACAATTCGGACAGTGGGCGCTGCCGCAAAAGGGTGTTTGGGGTACCAGGTTATGGAGACACGGAAAGTCTACCGTATTCATCGCGCGTTTGCATGCTCCTTGCGGCGCCACAAGGGCCACGTGGCGCCAATCGCCATCAACAATGCGAGTGACGGATCGCAGGGATGACGGAGGCGAAGGGAGACTTGCGTCACATAATAGGCAAGTGGAAACAGCGCGGGAAACGCAATGAGCGGAAAAAAGTAAGCCCGCCGCGTCCAAAGCACGCACCCAAGGCCAGCGATCGTTCCCAACAAGGTCAACGCATTCCACGCAATCACCACGCGAGCGAGCAAAGAGTCCGCCTTTTGAAAATCGCTCCACGGCACAGAGGTTCCCAGCCACCAAGCCACGGCCCTCCTTCCCGCCAGCCGCAGCCAGAGTCCGGGATGCGTGCGAATAAAGGCTCTTGCCGCCTGGCTTTTTTGATCAAGATACGCCGTCTCTCCGAGTTGTGCATAGAGATGCACCTGCTCGTAGCGAGTGATGCGACTGACTTCGCGGGAGTCTGGATCGTAAATCGGGTTGTTGCCCATCCAGAGTTCGAAGGGAAAATCGGAACGAATGGGAATCAGGCGATGGAACTGAACCGCATTTCGTAGAGCCCAGGGAAGGCATACGAGCACGGTGAGAGCGGCCCCCGACAGGATTCCGGCAAAGGCCTTCCCCGCCCGTGATCGTAACTTCCAAAAGATCCAAAGGAAAAACAAGGGATACACCGCGCCAAGAGCCGGATTGGCGAGCAGGCAAAAGCCGCAGAACAGTCCGTACCAGAGGAAGGATCGCCGCCGGGGCCGCTCCGGCAAAACGACTGTCGCCCAAAGCAAAGCAGCACCGAGGAGAGCGGAAAGCGAAGTGTCCCAAATCCACTCGAAAGGGAGCAGGATGCCACTGGGAAAAACCACCCAAAGCCAACCGGCAACGGGTGGGGTCAACTGGTTCCCTACGCGTCGGGCCACGTGGTACAACGGCAGGCAGACCAACGCGGAGAAGATGCAGTTGCAAATAGCGGCCGCGTAAAACGAAGCTGAAGAAAAAATCCCGAACATCTTGAAAATGCCGGCAAGAAGCAGCGGATAAACCGGAGCAAGCCACGCGGTTGGACCCGTCGGCTGCCGGAACAAACAGCAATATCCCTCGCCGTTTGCCAGCGCGGCAGCAACGCTTCCCACTTCGTTTTGAAAGGGAACCTCGGCCAGCACTCGGTCTGGAATCGCGTGGGCCTGGTGGAAGAGAAACGCCAACCGCAAGGCGAGTGCCGCGCCGCAAATCACCCACGGCGAGCGTGTCACCGACTGAGCCCGGAGGTTCACGCGAAAAAGGATACTCTGCGTCGCGTGCCAGTCAAAATCAGGACGCCTATGACGATTCCACGCGCCACAGGAGGCGGGCGGAAAACGAGGTACGCTGCAAGAGGTCGGGACGCCAGATTGCCAGAATCTGCGATCCCTGGTAGACCCGCTCGAAGCCGCCTTCGGATTCCGAAACGGTCTCGATCGGGGCGACCCAGAATTCGTGGGCACCTGGCGCATGCAGCGTTACGCGAACTTTCTGCCAGCCGTCTTCCATGCGAAGCAGCGGCGCCGGCAGGGCACCCGAGTATCGCAGGTTCTGCTGCCCCGACGGCGTTTCGAAGAAGCGGTCGGGTTCTGTAGGCGCGAGAAAATTGACCACGGATTCCAGCCCCATCGCCAACGGCCGAGCGAGGGGCGCGGAAAGCGTCAACGAAAGATCGCAGCTCACTTCGCAGCCCTGCGGCGTGGGCCCGAATAGAAAGAGTTTCGTGAGGGAGAGATGCGGTATCTTGCCGCCTTCCGCTCCATATTCCGGCAAGTCGCACTCGAATCGCAAATCCGCGTAGTTCGCCGAAGACGAGCGCAGAAGGTAGGCGCCAGCGGCGGCCTCACCGTTTTCTCCGACTTGCAGCGCCTCGTAGTCCACCTGCGTTCGCGTGGGGTCGAAGAGCAAAAGGCGGAACGCGTGACGCGCGTGCCGGTCATAGCGGAGAAACCGCTCCAGATTCGGCTCCTTGACGCGAACCTGCTCGTGAATCGAAACCGCGCCGCTGGCTGCCGGAGCCGCGTTTGCCGCCTCGCGCAGCCGCGCGTGGTACGCTTCCGGCCGCCGGAGGATGGAATTGATCAGCGTCGCGCCAGCCGGGCGGAAATCGAACATGGAAAGAGTCGCGCCGTCGAAAGGCTTCAGCAGCGCCTGGAATTCCGGCGCGGTAAAAAGAATTTCCGACGCCCCGTCGGCGTCGTAGTCCACCAGTTCGACGCGCGGCACCATGCCGCCGGGCGTGAGCTGATCGGCCAGGGTTTCCGCGCGGATCAAGTTGCGCCAGGTTTCCGTCCGCAGATGCGGCGCGTAGATGCCGCCAAAAATGCCGTGCCAGTAAGCGTCGTTTCCTTGGCCGCGCAGCGCGCAATCTCGCGCTTCCTTGTGCTGCAAGGCATACTCCGCGCTGGTGCGCCGCAGCGGAATAGAGGCCACCGACGCGGAGGCGCGCAGCATTTTTTTGTGCAGAAGATTCGCTTCCGGGTACTTCCGGAAGAAGCCTCGCCAGGGGCCGCCCCTCAAAAACGCCAAAACCTCGGGGCGGGTGGAAAATTCCTTTTCCAGAGCCAGAAAGCGCAGGCGTGGCGCCGTCGGCAGGGCCCACTCCATCATCTCGGCGTAGGAAGCGCTGGGCAAGTCGGCGCGTCCGAGCGGGTGATGCGTGGCCATAAATTCGGAGGGCGTCACCGTTTTCAGCCAGTCGGAATTTTCCTCCAGCGCCAGGAAAAATTCCTCCAACCAGCCATCAAGGTAACAGTGTTTATAGGTGCCGGGCCAGCAGCCGAATTTTTCCATGTCGTCGCCGAAGGCCGCCGCTCCGCCGGGATGGAGTTGTGCGGCTTTCTCGAAATACTCGATGGTTTCCTTGACGGCGCGAAACGGAATGTAATAGCGCAGATCCTTGAGCCCCGGAAACAGCCACACGGTTTTTCCGCGGTCCTCCGCGATGTAGGCGCCGTAGAGCGCCTCGGGTTCAAAGCCCGCGCCGATGAACGGCAGGTCGTCTACCACGGTGTAAGCGACATTCGCTGCCGCGAGCGTCGAAGGCAGCTGCGGCTCCCACACGCGCTCCGCGAGCCAAGCACCTGTGGGCCGCTTTCCAAAATGATGTTCAATGTAGCAGGCAAGCCGCGTGAGCTGCTCCACCTGGTCCGCCGCGGGGATCGAAATCAGAATGGGTTCGTAAAATCCTCCGCCGACAATTTCCACCTGCCCGGTGGCCACCAGCTTTCTGAGCCGCGCAAAATAATCGGGATGATTCTTCTCGATCCAGAGCAGGAGCGAACCGGAATAGTGGAGCGCGAACCGCAGCGTGGGATGCTTCTCTACCAGGCCGAGAAAGGCGTGGTACGAATTCGCGTAACACTCCTCGAAGACGTGTTCGAAATTTCCCGCTGGCTGATGCGCGTGAACGATCAGGAGGAGATTCAACTGGGGGCGAGAATTGGTCGTCAGGTTCACGTTCTATGATACCAAGAGAAGTCACAAATCGCGGAGGGCAGCCAGCCGCCGGGTGGAGTGAGACTTACTTCACCCCGAGGGCGCGCGGGGCAACCCAATTGACAATCAAGCCGAGCGCCTCGGGAGAAAAAGTTTCCTCGATGGCGGAATACTCAGACGGCGTTCCCATGTACGCGTGTTGAAAGAGGTGATTGAGCTCCGGTAATTCGCGAACGTCCACTTGCGTATTGCCGGCTTCCTTCAAGGCTTGCTGGAGCAGCGGGAGATTCACCTTGGCGGAAACCTGCAAGTCCTTTTGTCCGTAGAGTGCGAGTACCGGGCACTTGACGGCCTTCAGATTCGGCAGCGGGTCGTAATCCAGAAAGTACCGGAACCATGGCGATGTCAGCATGCGCAACTGCGTTTCCAGCGCCGACGGGGGCAGCGCCGAATCCAGTCCCGAATCCTTTACCAGAGCCACCAGCTTTTGCGCTAGTACGCCAGGATTCTGCTCCTTGCGTACTAGGTCGTACGCGGCGTGGTCGAACCCCAGGCTGGCGTCAAGCTGGTCGTCACTCAATCCCCCCGCCCTGCCAATCAGCTCCGATTGATTCAGAAATGTGGCTTCACCCTTGACGGCAGGCGCGGCCAAAAGCACTATCCACGAAACATCGCTGGAATGCGCAGCCAGGTAAGGAGCGATGATGCCGCCTTCGCTGTGGCCCACCAGGCCGATGCGGGACGCATCAATCTCCTTGCGCGACTTCAGGAAGTCGAGTGCCGCACGAGCGTCGGCGGCTAGATCGAGCGTCGTGGCCGAATCGGCGTTGCCAGTGGATTTTCCGATGCCCCGCTTGTCATAGCGGAGGACTGCAATGCCCTTTCTCGTCAGCGCATCGGCGATCACCTGGAAAGGGCGATGGTCTGCGATCGCGTCGTCGCGATCCTGAGGTCCGGAACCCGAAATCAACAATGCCGCCGGAAAGGGCGGGGCACCCTTCGGCAGTGTCAGAGTGCCCGATAGCGTGATACCCGGCGCAGCCCCCGGAAACGACACTTCCTGTCCTTGATAGGGGAAGGGCGGGACGGGCGTCTGCGGGCGCCGCAGTTCGAGCGGCTGGTCCGAACGCTTGAAATCGAGCTCCAGATTGTCTGCGCTGGTCTGAGACCACTGTCCGATGATGGCGTTCTTCTCGCCGTTCAGAGCGCCTTCGTAGACGCCGGCCACGGACGGGATCTCGAAATGGAAAACAGAGCCGTTCAACGACACGCGGTTCGCAGGAAGTCCGCTGACTCCTTGATCCAGGCTGTCCAGTGCGGCAATCAGGTGACTCTCCGTATCGTGCGAGACGTGCAGCTGGAAACGCAGCCGCATGCCGTGCGTTTCAATCGCCCCCTGCCAGAGCCCTTCCACGGGAGATACCGCGTCTCGCGGCTTCTGCGCCACCGAACGCGTCTCGCGGTGGAATTTCAATGGGAGCGAAGCGCTTCCCTGCGACCAGTTACCGTCAATGATTTCGTAGTCCGGTGAAACTTTGCCTTCGAAGCGTGCCCCGACGGAGGTCACTTGCAGCTTCAGGGTGTAGCCGGCAAAGGAGACAGAGCTCGCCTCAATCGCGAAGACGCCCTGTTCGAGGCTATCGAGTGTGGCCCGGAGCGAACCGTTGGCATTGCGCGAGAGATGAAGGAGCAGGTGCAAGTCCGCCTCGCCGGCCTGCAGCGTGCCCGCGTAGGTGCCTAGCGGCACACTGGGCAGTTGGGGCCGTGCGTATGCGGGCGGGAGCGGCAACACCACCACCGCCAGCAGAAAGATTGTGGGCAGAAGTTGCCGCAAATAACCCTCTTGAATCAACCGAAGGAGTCGCAACGATTTGGATGGGACGGGAGGCCAAAAGGCGGCCTCAGCAGCGCCCCGGCCTGCAAATCCTTCTGTAAAGCAAAGAGCCCCGGAGATCCGGGGCTCTCACAAAACCGGGACGATTCCGGACCGCGTCACTTCTTTTCGTACCACTGCGTATTGAGCGCTGCAAAGCTCTGCCATTTTTCCGGCAGATCTTCGAGGGCGAAAATGGCGGTCACCGGACAAACCGGGACGCATGCGCCGCAGTCGATACATTCGACGGGATTGATATAGAGCATGGTTTCGCCCTGATAATTCGGCTCGTCCTTGCGCGGGTGGATGCAGTCCACCGGACAAACATCAACACACGCCGTATCCTTCGTGTTGATGCAAGGTTCGGCAATCACATATGCCATGCAAACTCTCCTTCGCTTCGGGTAGCGGGCCGGAATTCGCTTACGTATCGCGTCCGGCATCAGTCCAAATAAAATAAAGCTGCCAGACCACAGGCAGCATCAAATCCATTCTACGCGGTAGTCTTTGGATTCTCAACCGGCCGGGACGGGCTAGAATAAAGGCCAGAGGAGACGGCATGAAATTCGGAATGGCACTGGCAGGATGCTTGATTTCGGCTGGCTTGGCCTGGGGTATGCCACAAACTCCCGCGCCAAAAGATCCACAACTCATCGACGCCCAGGACTACCAGAGAATTCTCGAACAGTACAAAGGGAAGCCGCTCCTAGTGACATTTTGGGCGACCTGGTGCGAGCCTTGCCGCGACGAATACCCGATGCTCAACGAACTGGCTAAGCAGTATGCTCCAAAAGGCTTGAAAGTGGTGGGCGTCAGCCTCGATCAGGATGGCGACCTGATTCTCATGCGGCGTTTTCTTGCCCGCTATAAGCCGATCTTTCCGAACTATCGCAAGAAGAAAGGAAACGAAGACGCATTCGTCCAGGCCGTCATGCCCGGATGGAACGGCTCGATTCCCGCTTCGGTTTTCTATGCGAAAGACGGCCGGCAGATCGGCCACCTGGTCGGCGCAGGCGATCGCGAGGCTTACGACGCGGCCATCCGAATGCTCCTCTCCAAGTAATCTCTGTTTCAAAGGAGAACCAATGCTGGATCTGAAAGGAAACAGGATTACGTATCTCGGCCACAGCACGTTTGGCCTCACCACGCCCAGCGGCGAATTCGCGCTGATCGACCCTTGGGTGATGACCAATCCCCGCTGCCCGGAGAAACTGAAAAAATTCGAACGGCTCGACGCTATTTTCCTGACGCACGGCCACGGCGACCACCTGGGCGACATGCTGGCGCTGGCCAGAGAGTTCAAGCCCAGGATTGTGGCCACCTTTGAGACTTATCTTTGGCTCGAGTCGAAGAAGACCGGTGCGCAGTGCTTGCCCGGCAACAAGGGCGGCTCACAGCAAGTGGGCGAGTTCGAGATCACCATGACCAACGCGTTCCACTCCAACTCCATCGAGGATGGCGGGCAGGTGATTTATGGCGGTGAACCCGGTGGCTACATCGTGAGGCTCCCCGGCGGCGTGACGCTTTATCATGCGGGAGACACTTGCATTTTCGGCGACATGAAGCTCATCGGCGAGCTTTACAATCCGGACCTCGCTTGCTTGCCGATAGGTGATATTTTCACGATGGGTCCTCGCGAAGCGTCGGCCGCCATTCGCTTACTTGGCGTCAAGCACGTTATCCCGATGCACTACGCAACGTTTCCGCTGTTGACCGGAACGCCGGAAGCGCTGGCTTCGGAAACGAACGACATTGCGGGGCTAGAGATTCACGCCTTGCATCCCGGAGAATCGTTGAGTTGAAAAAGTTCGGGAGCCGCGTTAGGAACGCAGCAAATTGCGGATGAAAAAGCCCACATTGGCGGGCCGTTCCGCCAGGCGGCGCATAAAGTAGGGAAACCAGTCGCGGCCGTAGGGGATGTAAATCCGCACTCGGTAACCATCGCGCACCAGACAGCGCTGCAGGTCCGTGCGCACACCATAAAGCATCTGAAATTCGAAATCGTCCTTGGAAATCTGCTTTTCCGCGGCCCAGCGAATGGTTTCCGCGATCATGTGCGGATCGTGCGTCGCGATCCCATGATAAAAGCCGCTGGTCAAAAGAATGCGCATCAGCCGCACGTAGTTGCCATCCACGTCCGCCTTGCGGGGAAACGCGACTTCCACCGATTCCTTATATGCGCCCTTGCAGAGGCGGATGCGGCAGCCATACGACAGCAGATCGTGCACGTCGCTTTCGCTCCGGTAGAGATACGACTGGACCACGGCGCCGACCGTGGGCGCCTGTGCGCGCACGCGCTTCACGAGTTCGACGGTGCGCTGCGTGTAGATCGAGCCTTCCATGTCCACGCGCAGGAACCTGTCGTAGGCGGAGGCGCGCTCGGCGATGGAAAGCACCAGGCCTTCGCAAAATTCAACGGATAAATCGAGTCCCAGTTGCGTCAACTTGCAGGAGACGTTGGCGTCCAGTTTCTCCTGCGCGATGCGGTCGAAAATTTCCAAGTAGGCGTCGCGAGCTTTTTGGGCGTCGGCGGTGGTGCTGACGTTTTCACCGAGGTAATCGAGTGTCGCCAACATCCCCGCGTCATTGCATGTCTTAGCAGCCTGCAACGCTTCATCCAGAGTTTCTCCGGCGACAAATCGGTGAGACATCCGGCGGGTGGAGGAGTTGGTGGTGACCCAGCGGGCAAAACCTTTACTTTCGGAGAGCTTCAGAAGAATCGAACGCAACATGGGCAATTCGATTATGCCCGGAGTTGTTAAGGGTGGCCAGCGTCGAGCTAGTCTTTGTGCCCTTCCAGGAACTTTTCCGCGTCGAGCGCGGCCATGCAGCCGGAGCCCGCGGCAGTGACGGCCTGCCGGTAGCGATGGTCTTGCACATCGCCGGCGACGAACACGCCCGGGATATTCGTGAAGCTACCGTGCTTGGCGAGGATATAGCCGTTTTCGTCGGTGTCCACTTTGCCGCGGAACACGGTGGAATTCGGGTCGTGACCGATGGCCACGAAGACGCCTTCGAGAGCGATCTCGCGTTTCTCCCCGGTCTTCACATTGTGCAGGCGGATTCCGGTGACCACTTTTTCCGGCGCAAGAATTTGCTCGACGACGTAGGGCACCACAAACTCCACCTTTTGGTTGGCCTTCGCCCGGTCAATCATGATTTTCGACGCGCGATATTCGTCGCGACGGTGAATCAGGTATACGCGGCTGGCATAGCGCGACAAAAAATTGGCCTCTTCCATTGCGGAGTCTCCGCCGCCAATCACGGCAATCGGCTTGCCGCGGAAGAAATAGCCGTCGCAGGTAGCGCAGGTGGAAAGCCCGCGACCGATCAATTCGCGTTCGCCTTCGAGGCCAAGCAGCCGGGCGGACGCGCCGGCGGCCACGATGAGGCTGCGCGTTTCGTAGGTGTCCTTGCCGGCGATGATTCTGAACGGGCGTTTCGTGAGATCAACTTCGGTTACCGCGCCGGCCTTGAATTCCGTGCCGAACCGCTGCGCCTGCTTGCGCATATTCTCGATCAGTTCGGGGCCCATGATGCCGTCAGGGAAGCCGGGGAAATTCTCCACGTGGGTGGTCAGCGCGAGCTGTCCGCCGGGTTCATGGCCGTCCAGGACTAGAGGCTTGAGGTTTGCGCGCGCCGTATAGATAGCGGCGGTCAGGCCGGCACAGCCGCTCCCGATGATAACTACATTGTACATTAAAAGGCTCCCTAACTTAGATTCCGATTCCCTGCCTGTGGGTACAAGGCGAGCATTCTAGCATTCCCGGCCTGAAGAGCGGCCACGTTGCATCTTCGTGGTATGAGTTCGCGTGGAGGCCTGACCGTTTCAATTATAGCGGACTAGCCTGCGTGCCAATACCCGGTGCTGAGGCATCCAAATTGGCAAGCCGGACGCGCGGCCCGGCGCTGGACGCCGCGCGATGCATCTCTTAGAGTGAACGTGTCGCGAAGAGCCACTCTCTCGAGGTCAATCTATGGACCCGCGTTTTCCCATCGGAAAGTTTTCTATGCCAGAAGAGGTGACACCCGCCGTGCGTCAAATAGCGATCGAAGAGATTGCCGCCGCGCCCGCCAAGATTCGCGCTGCCGTTGCCGGCTTGAACGACGCGCAGCTCGATACGCCGTATCGAGAAGGCGGCTGGACAGTGCGCCAGGTGGTGCACCATCTCGCCGACAGCCACATGAACGCCTATGTCAGGCTCCGGCTGGCGCTCACGGAGAACGAGCCAACCATCAAAGCCTACGAAGAGAGCGCATGGGCGCGCCTGGAAGACGCGGAAAATGCCCCCGTTGAAGTTTCGCTGAAGCTGCTCGAGCCGTTGCATGACCGCTGGGTGCGGCTGCTGAAAGCACTCAGACCGGAACACTTCGCACGTTCGGTCCGTCATCCCGAGGCAGGACTTCGCAATGTGGATTGGCTGGTGCTGCTCTACGCGTGGCATGCTCGCCATCACACCGCACACGTTACGGAACTCCGCAAACAGAGATCGTGGAATTGATTGACGGAGCAGGCGACAACCGATTCCCGTCTTTTCCTAGCGCTTACCTCCAGCCCGCAAGCCGCGTTACTCGGCCCACGTTTGCTTTGCTTTCCGGTTTGCACGTAGCATAGAAAGGTTTGCACAAAGGAGAAGACATGGCCAGACCCGCTGGTACCTACGCGATTTTCGAAACTTCGCTCGGCAACATCGTTTGCCGTTTGTTCGACAAGGAAGCTCCCAAAACCGTCGAGAATTTTGTCGGCCTCGCCGAAGGGACGAAGGAGTTTCGCGATCCCATCAGCGGCAAAAAGGAAAAGCGGCCCTACTACGACGGGCTGACGTTTCACCGGGTGATTCCGGACTTCATGATTCAGGGTGGCTGTCCACAGGGCGATGGACGCGGCGGGCCGGGCTATACCTTTTCCGATGAATTTCATCCGAGCCTCCGGCACAACAAGCCGGGGAAGCTGTCGATGGCCAACGCGGGCCCGAACACCAACGGCAGCCAATTTTTCATTACCGTGGCGCCGACTCCGCATCTCGACAACCGGCACAGCATTTTCGGCGAGATCGTCGAAGGGCAGGACATCGCGGTGAAAATTTCGGGGACCGCTCGCGACGCGATGGACCGGCCGCGTGTGCCCGTAACCATGAAGATTCGCATCGAACGAGTTCCCTGATTCCGCGGAATGCCATGCTCTCGCCGGCGCGCTTGACAAATCTTATGATGGAGCTGGTTTTTCTGCTCCTGGGCGTGCTGGTGGTGTGGTTAGCGCTCCAGCGGCGCATCAGCTTCGATCGCCACAGCGTTACCTGGCTTGTTCTAAGCGGAGCATTGGTGGCATGGGGTCTGATGGCGCTGGCGAAGCCAGGGCAATTCTGGGCCAAGTGGCAGAAATGGAATCGAGGAGGCTCGCTGGTCCTCCTAGGCCTCGATTTGTTCGCCATCTCCCGCGTCCCGTTCGAATGGGTCTGGAGGCTCTTCCTGGTTGCTGGTCTGATCCTGGTGGCGCGCGGGATTTTGGGCGCCCTCCTCGTTTTGCGTCAAAGGTAAGTCGGCTTCGGTTATAATTCCCGCCATTACGTCACCTTCTGCCCCCGGAAGTTCGCCGCCCATGAGTGACTACGCTCAAATTTAGGCATAGGAGAATGAACGTGCTCAAAGAGTTCAAAGAATTTGCAATGAGAGGTAGTGTGCTAGATCTGGCGGTCGGCGTTATTCTCGGCGCGGCCTTTGGAAAAATTGTTTCGTCGCTGGTGGACGACATGCTGATGCCGCCACTCGGCCGATTGCTGGGACACGTGGATTTTTCCACCCTGTTCATAAACTTGAGCGACAAGTCGTACGAAACATTAGCCGCGGCGAAGGCAGCGGGAGCGCCTACGCTGAATTACGGCAACTTCATCAACACAATCATCAATTTCATTATCGTGGCGTTTTCAATTTTCCTGCTAGTCCGCGGGGTGAATCGTTGGTTTCCGAAGCCGACGGCGCCCGCAACCACCAAGGATTGCCCGCAATGTGCCATGCCGATTCCCCTGGCAGCCAAGAAGTGCGGGCACTGCACGAGCGCGGTCTAAGGCCTCATTCTCCGTTGTTAATTCACGCTGCCTCCACCCAATAAGTCGGGGTCTGCTCAACCGCACAGGCGAGAGTTCCTGTGCCAGGCAGGCAAGATGTCGGCGCGCCGACATTTAAAGTAAACTCTGAAGGTTATCGCAGGTTAACAGAATCTCGAACACGCAACGAAGCCTTTAGATTGCAATGACTTACCATTTTGGATTTCGGCTCGCGCGTGCGAGCGATCTCAGCAAGCGTTGCCATGCCCAGATACACGCCTGGCAACCGGGACGAGTGGACCAGCGCTATAGCTTCGGAGGCTTCTTGGTCGCGTTGGATTCCAGGTGGGCCTTGAGGCGCGCCACCAGGGATTCCTCCTGCCCTTCGTCGAGTTCCTTCATGACCTCTTCCAGCGAGAAATGCACCACGTCGTGATGGTGCAGCTCCATCGGCGCCAGTGCCTCGCTGAAGCGCAGCCAGAGACGGTGGAGGAGGTTCACTTCATTGGCCGTCAGGTTGGGCGCATGCGGCCCAAGAACCTTGTAAACCTTGTCGCCGTTCTTCAAGTGGATTTCGAGGTTAAATTGTGGCTTTGGATCGGGAAGATTTTCCCAGGCATCGCCGATGTGCCGGGCTTGTTCCTCCACCGACTCCTTCGGTGAATGACCGAGCACAATCGTGCTGGAGCCAAGCGACGTGGCGGCGCGCAGAATGCCGTCCCAGATTTCGTTCGAAGCCACCACGGCAAGGCGGATGGTTTTCCCGCGTTTTTCCGCCATAGAAAGCGTCTGGGAGAAAAGATGCTGCTCAATGCTGCCGAATAGCTGATCGGCTTCGAGCTCGTTTTCGCCGGATGCCGCGCGGCGGAGCAGACGCACGTGCAGGACGACCACGTCTCTTCGTCCCGGCTTGATGCGATCCAAGACATTTCCGAGATGATAGAGACTGTATTGATTACTGACCGGCACCAGGATATTGCCCGGCTTCGCGCCAACAGCCTCGGGAGTCAGTTCACTCTCCATTTCGAGATTGAACTGATCCATCTCGACGTGGGCACCGCCGGCGCCACGCGTACGGCGCTCAGAAATGGTGAAAATGATATAGAGAAGGACGGAGAACGTTCCACCGGCCATCGTGGCAATGGGTTTCGTGAAGAGGTTGATGACCGCGATCAGGAACAAAATCAGGGTAATCAGGATGAGGCCGACGGGCACCTGCACGCCGTTGACGTGGAAGTTGAGCGGCACCTGAAACTCGCGCTCGCCGGGCTTCGTATAACGAAGCACCAGCACGGCGAGTCCATTCATCGCGAAGCTCCAGATCACGCCGAAGGCGTAGAGGTTCGCAAGGAAGGTCACGTCGCCGTGGCTGATGATGATGGTAATAATCTGGAGGCCGACGACGGTATTGATGATGCGGTAGCTGGTGCCGAATTTCCGATGCGGCTGGCGGAACCAATCAGCTAAGACACCATCCTCAGAAACGCGATTCAGGACACCGTTGGAACCCACGATGGCGGTATTAACTGCGCCTGCCAGGATTAGCGTCCCAACCACCACCACAAATATGTGGAAGGTCAACCGCAGCAGGAAGGGCCCTGCCAGGTTCATCGCCAGTCCGCCGATCAGGTTTTCCAGGAAGCCCTGCCGGATATCATCCGGGATAATCATCACCGCAAAAAACGAAACCAGCGACGTGAACACCAGGCTGTAGATGAAGATTACCAGCCCAGCCTTTTTCAAGTTAGGTAGTTTGGGATGTTCAATTTCCCGGTAGACCTGCGCCAGTGATTCTTCACCGCTCATGGCCAGCACGGAGTGTCCCAGCCCGATGAAGATGGCCACGATTCCGAACATCTGCGGAAGTCTGCTATGCGCCAGCCATCCAAGAGCGCTCGCGCTCAGCTTCAAATTTCGTGGCGTGGGAAAAGGCGGCAGGGGGGAATGGCGGACGAGGACGGTGTAGGTGCACCACACAATGAGGACCACCACCATCACCGTGACCAGCTTCATGATGTGCAGGGCCTTTTCGCTGGACTCTGGAATGCCTTTGGTGTTTTCCCACCAGAAATAGAGGGTCACGAGGATGGCAAAACTTGCGGCGACGAGGTCCGTAGTGGCCAGCGAAAGGGGCCCGGAGAGATGGAAAAACTGGAGAAGTTCACTGATGAGTCCGGCGAGGTATTGTCCCGCAGCCACGCCGCTGATCGGGCCGGTGAGAATGTAATCGAACATCAGGGCGGAAACGCTGAATTTGGCAAGAGTACCGCCAAGAGACTGCTTGACGGCGCGGTAGACGCCGCCGCGGACAAACATGCTGCAGCTTTCCACATATACGGCGCGAACCGCGTAGGAAAACAGCATGATGGCCAGGATGAACCACGGGGCGGCTTTCCCAATGTATCCTTCTGCTTCGCCTCCCGCGTAGTAGGCCGACGAGGCAAGGTCATTCAGGACGATGGCGGCCGCGCGCCAGAACGATATAAAGCTCAGCAGCGCCGTGGTCGCCACCAAGACGCGTGGAATTCCTTTGCCCTGGCCGCGCTGGGCAGCCGGGCTTTGGGGAGTGCTGCTCATTGACTGGTAATTAGACCTGCAGGTTTCCATGCTCGCACTTTTCCGCGGGCAAGTCCAGTTTTGCGGGGGTTTTTAAGCGTTTTATTAGAGGGATTTAGCGGGTGTTTCCCGGAACGCCTGGGCACATTCCTCGCACGGGCACTGAGTGCGCAGGTAGTCATAGCTGTAGATGCCGGTGGAGTGGCCATCACTGAAGTTGATTTGGATGGCGTAGCTGCCGACCGGAGAGGCGGCTTGCGCTTTGGCCTTTGGCTTATACATCTGCAACAGGGGCGATGAGGGGAGATTCATGATAGTCATCTTGTCCTTTTTCTCGCGTTCATCGTTGCAGGTAGCGCAGGGGCACTGCTCGCGCAGGTAGGCGAAGTCGTAGTGGCTGGCATGGCCGTCAGCCCAGGTGATGTCCACACCTGCGCCGCTCTTGACGTGGATTTTCACCGATGCGGGTTTCTTACGCTGATCAATGGGTATCGCCATAGTCGTGGCACCCGCCTTGGGGCGGCCCGAGTGCAGCCTCAGCCTTTTCCCTTCTTGTGATTGCAGCATTCGCCCGGGGGAATGGGATTTCCGTGCGGACAGGTGGTCGGATGTCCCAGAAACGAACAGATCCGCTGATCCAGTTCCGGGCTGATGATGTGCTCGAACTTGCAGGCCTGGGTGTGCGCTTCGTGATCGTCAATCCGAAACGTGTCCTTGAAAAGGCGCTCGGCCAGGCGGTGGCGCCGCACGACGTCACGCGCGCGACTCTTGCCGGTGTCGGTGAGCTCCACACAGTGCTGCTCTTCGAGGACCTTGACCAGACGGAGATCTTCCATGCGCGACAACGTACGCCCCATGTCCACGCCGCCCGGCGTACGGATGTGCTCGAAATCCGAGGGCCGGCCTTCCTCATCGCAGACCCAGATCTGCTCGAGCAAATGGTCGAAATGAATGCCGTCGTCCATGGTGATGCGCTGGTCCACCGCCAGGTGGCCGTGCACCAATTCGATTCGGCGGTCGGCCTGCTGGGCGATGTCCGGATCGTGCGTGACCATCAGGATGGTGTGGCCGGCGCTGTGGAGTTCCCGAAAGAGCCCGATGACGATTTCTTCGTTCGCTTCGTCCAGATTGCCGGTCGGTTCGTCGGCAAGAATCAACTTGGGCTGGTTGATCAGCGCGCGAGCGATGGCCACACGCTGCTGCTCGCCGCCGGAGAGCTGCGAAGGGAGATGCGTCAGCCGATGCTCCAGCCCGACGCGCTTGAGAGCCTCTTCGGCTTGCGCTTCGTCGGTGAAGCTATGAAAATACTGGGCCAACATGACATTTTCGAGGGCGTTCAAGTAGGGAACGAGGTGGAACTGCTGAAAGACGAACCCGATCTTCTCGGCGCGATACCGCACCATCTCATTTTCGGAAAGCTTCGCAAGGTCCACTCCATCCACCACGACGTGGCCGGAGGTGAGCGTATCCAGGCCGCCTAAAATGTTGATCAGCGTGGTTTTCCCGGAGCCCGATGGCCCCATCAGCGCCACCCATTCGCCGGCTTGAATGGGAAAGGATACACCGTTCAGGGCGCGGAGCGTGCCGTACTCCTTCACCAGCGATTCAATGCGCACTTGCGCGTTCACGCCTCACCTCGAAATACGTTTGCAGGCCGGATGCTGGCCAGACGCCGCAGGGGAAATGCGCTGGCAATCGAAACAATCACGGTAATGCCTACCGAAACAGGATACACAATCCAGCGAGGCTCCGCAGCCACGCCGAAAACAGTCTTCCCGAGCCAGATGGAGCCGAGTATGCCGACCGCCGAGCCAATCATGCCCCCCATGATGCCGAGCAAGATCGCTTCGGCCAAAAACAATCGGACGACGCGGCGCACCGAACCCCCAATGGCCTTCATCAGGCCGACATCGTTCTTGCGTTCGATGGCCACGTTGCTCATTCCCGCCATGACGCAAAGGGAAGTGAGGATCAGGATCAGGATGACAGTTGTCGAAAGGAGTCCGCTGATGCGGTTGTAGAGCTTGCCCTCGGCCTCGGCGAACTGCTTGATGCCATGAACGTCGGCGTCCGGCAAGCGCTGGCCCAGCGCGGCTACAAAGCTTTGCACGGATTCCGGCGTGCCGGTGACGCTGAGCTGAATCAGGCTGATGCGGCCGGGCAAATCGGTGAGCGCTTGCGCCGTGGCCAGCTTAACAAAAATTTGCGTGTCTTCCGGGCCACCGGTTGCTACGACAGCGAAGACTTCGCAGGTTGCGACTCTCCCCTGGTTGCGCAGGTCCAGGGAATCGCCGACATGCAATTCGAACTGCTCGACGGCCTTCGCGCCGACTTCACACGCGTCGGGTTCTTTTTCGAGCTCCGCGGAATATTCCGTGCGCTTGCCGGGACGTATTTTCGTGATTCCCTCGCCCGCGACGCCCGCGATGACCGCGGGTTCCTGATGAGCCGCCCTGGCCTTGCCGACATCTCCGATGACATAGAGGAAGGCGACGGCGGGCACAGGCTTGCCAGCATTCTCCGTGGGCATTTGGCTGAGCAGGCTTTGCTCCAGAGTGCCGCCGCCCGCATTCGGATCTGCGCCGCGCGGGGCGACAATCACGTTCGCACCCAGGCTGCGAAATTCGGTGGTGAGCCGGCGCCGGGCGTCAATTTGCAGATTCAGCAGCGCGGAGGTGATCGCACCACCTGCGCCGAGCGCCAGGAGAATCACAAAGAGTCGGCCGTAATTCGCAGTGAGGAGCCTGCGAACGATGCGCCAAAACATGGGCGATCCCAGCATCACTCGCCCCTCAGGATCGGCGCGGGGTCATATTTCGAAGCCTGCCGCAGGGGATACGCGCTGCCCGCCAGAGTGATCAACGAAGCCAGCACCAGTACAACGAAAAGGAGAAAGATCTTCGGTTCGGGAGCGAAGCCAAAAACGCGTTCGCCCAAGAAGCGCGCCAGCACGATTCCAATCGCGTAGCCGATTCCACCGCCAACGAAGGCAACAAGCAACTGTTCCGCGGCAAGCAGCACGCCGACCAGGCCGGAACCAGCGCCAAGCGCTTTCATCAGGCCGATTTCCGTGCGCCGCTCGATCACCGAAGCCGCCGCTGACGCACCCACCGCGAGAGCTGCGGCGAGCAGCGCGCTGAAGGCGACCAGCCAGAGCAACGTCTTCACGTGGGAAAGGATCGTTCCTTCGCCCTCGGCCACCCGCCGGATCACGCGCACGTCGGTGCCTTTTAATTCCTCGCTGATTTGCAGCGCAATCGAGGAAATATACGGCGTGCAGTACCAGCGGTCGAACTCTTCCGGCGTCATGAACTTGGGGTCTTTGCGTGCAAAGGCGTCTTCGGGTTTGGTGAGAGCAGAAACATAAAGGGAGCGATAAACCTGTGGCAATCGAGCGAGTTCTTGCGTGTCGCCAAGCGATAATACAACAGCGTTTTCCTCGGAAGCGCCGGTAGAAAGGAATCCCGTGATGGTGAAGGAATTAAAGCGCTGAACCATTTTCCGCGGATCGGCAACACCGAGGTAGACTTTCTGGCCAACTTGCAGCTTCAAGCGTTTAGCGAGAGCTATACCAGCGACGCACTCATTTTTTCCTTCCTGAAACCAGCGCCCCTGCACGGTCCACCAGGGATTTGTTTTGTCAACGCCCGTGAGATAGGTGGTGCCATCGGGAATCGGCACATTGTGATCGGACCAGGTGCCGATAAGCTCGACATCGTAAATACTCGACCCGCTCTTTTCGTCGGTGGCATCGATCTTCAGCTGGCCGGGAGATTGCAGAATCGGCGCAAAGGCCATGATATTGAATCGCCAGAAAATGGTCTTCAGTTTGCCGAGATCGGATTCCGGAAGGTAGGCGCCGGCATTCGCGGGACGGTAATCCACGCCGCCGATTTCGAGCGGCAGTGAGTCAGCCCGCGGAGTGACCAACAAATTTGCGCCGAGGCTGCGGAATTCCTGCGCGAGGCGATCGCCGACGCTGAGAGACACACTAAGCGCCGCCGTCGCCACCGCCATACCCAAGGCCAGCGCGGCGAGTGTCAATAATTTGCGTTTCGGACGACGCGTGAAGGAATCAGCTACGAGTCGGAGGAACATTGTACTGGGTCGATAAGCGTCCCAAGTCTCCTAACGCGGAATCTCTTCCGCAGCTTTGGTCACCGCCGAAACGTCGATTACCACCTCGCTGCCGTCCACTTCGGACTTAAAGCCGATGGGATTGCATCCGCCTTTTTGGCCGATCGACGGGATGTAGATGGCCGAACCGCAGTGACGGCAAATGACGTTCTGCCCGTCCTGGCGATAGCCCTCGGCGCCGCAGATAAGGCAGGCATCGAGCGCGGTGCCGTAGCCGTTGGGCTTTTTGATGACCATGAATCGCACGGTCTGGCCGCCGGCGGTGAGCGTGAACAGGTGGAGATTGCCGTCCTGCACTTCAGCAACGGGAATGCGCACAATTCCGTTCACCGCCTGCACCGGCCGGGCGACCGGGGGAACCGAATTCACCTTGGCATAGATGAAATCGGCGGTGAGCGTGAGAATCACCAGGAGACTCGCGCTGGCAGCGGCGATCATCCAGCGGCTCTGGCGGCGGTTCTGGGCTTCCATAAGGCGGCGCTCCGCGGCGTTCAACACGGTGGCCGCTGCCTTGTGGTGCGAGGCGCTCTGCCATTCGCGGAAAATCATCACAGTGGCTGCGCCAAAAACAAAAATGAAGAAAAACAGGTCATTGCGCACGATGGGACCCATCACCGCCATCTCGGTTTTGCTGGAAGGAATCCACTGCGCTTCACTGAGTTCGTGAAAGCCGGTGACCGCAAGCTGGATAGCAACCAGAACGAGGATCGCGCTGGTAACCGCAAAGAAGCGGTGGAGCGGCACCCGCAACGTGCCCTTGAAGAAAAATACGCCGACGGCGACGGCCGCGCCGATCCCAACGATCGTGCCGATCCAGGTCTGCAAACCTTCGGTGGAAAGCTCGACCGCCCGCAAGATCAGCGCCAGTTCGGCACCTTCCCGCAGAACCATCAGGAAGACAAAGAGTCCCAGGCCCCATCCCGCGGCGGCTCCGGAACGTGCCGCATACGCTTCTACTTTCTCCTCGATTTCCTTTTTCAGGTGCCGCGCTATGTGGTTCATCCACCAAACCATGGTGACCACGAAGAAGGCCGCAATCAGCAGGAGTAAGCCTTCAAAGCCGTCCTCGCTGATGTTGAGTCGGTCCAAGGCAATGGCCACCGCCAGGCTCAGCGCGACCGCGGCGGAAACTCCTCCCCAGACGTAACGCGCGAGATGCGTGCGGTTGGTGCGTGAGAGATAGACGAGGATAATACCGACGATGAGGGAAGCCTCAACGCCCTCGCGCAAGGCGACGAGAAAAGCAGAGAGCAAGGAGTCTCCAGTTGTAAATAATTTGCAACTACTTTATGAGTCTAATCCTTACCTTGCTCATACGTCAAGTACATACGGGCACGCCTCTACCCTGTAAAATGATGGTTTGCGTCTAACTCCCAGAATGAGCGCGCGTCCTTTCACCTCGGGCATCTCCCTGCTGCTGACCTTGGTGCTCGTGTGCCCGGCATTGCCAGCGCAGAACGCGCAATCGCGCCCTGGGATGGCGGGGCAGGAGCACAATTTCGTCAAACCGGATCCGAAGCGTGCAAAAAAGCTGATGGAGCAGGGTACGCGGGAAGAATCGGCCGGTAACTACGTAGCGGCGCTGGACGATTATGAGGAGGCTGCGCGCTATGCGCCGTTCGACGTGAACATCGTCGGGAAAGGCGCGGCACTTCGGGCGCGCCTGCTGCGCGAACACGTGGATGCGGCGGAGCGGCTGGCCATCCAAGGAAACCTGGAAGGCGCCACTCTGGAACTGGCGGCCGCGCTGGAAATCGATCCGGGCAATCCTGCCGTGCTCGAGCGCCTGCAGCAGATGGCTTCGATGAGCACGGCGAGCGAAAGCCGGGCGCGGCAGGAGCCCGCAGAGGGTTTGCCACAATTGAAGCCGGCGCGCGTGACCCGGAGCTTCAATTATCAAGGCGATTCCAAAAGCGCGTACGAGCAGGTGGCGCAAGCGTTCGGCCTGAAGGTGTCCTTCGACCCGGACTTGCCGGCCGTGAATACACGGTTGCGGCTTCCGAACGTAGATTTCAACACGGCGATGAAAGTGCTCAGCCTGGAGACCGATACCTTCTGGATCGCTTTGGATCCCCTGACGTTTCTGGTCGCCGCCGACTCCACGCAGAAGCGGCGCGAATACGAGCCCCAAATCGAGCAGACCTTTTCCCTGCCCGTCTCCGCCAACAACACGGACATCGGCGAACTGGTTCGCGTAATCCGCGATCTTACGGGAATCACGCGGGTGTCGCAGTCTTATCAGAATCACTCGATTACGGTTCGCGGAAACGTCCAGCACGTGCGGTTGGCACAACAGATCGTGCAGAATCTTGAACAGGCACCGGGCGAATTGCTGCTGGAAATCGACCTGCTCGAAGTGGATCGCTCAACGGCGCGAAATCTGGGAATCACGCCGCCCGCGAGCACGACACTCTATTCCGTTCCGCCGAGCCTTGCCAATTCGCTGCGATCCGCGCCGGACCTGACTTCTCTGTTGACCCTGCTGGCGCAGGTTTTCGGAGGCGCCGCGGGCATCGCCGCAGCGGGCGGAATTGGAAGCCTGGCGGCGTCGATTCCGCCAGTCGCTGCGATCGGAGGAGGCAAGAGCACGTATCTGTTGGGCCTGCCCACGTTTACCGCGCAGTTTTCACAAGGGCTCTCGCTGGTCCACAGCGGTAGAGAGGTGCTGTTGCGGGCGCAGGATGGGAAGCCCGCGACTTTCTTCGTCGGCGAACGCTATCCAGTGACGCTTTCGCTGCTGTCCGGGACACTGGGCTCGACCGGGTTCATCCCCAATCCGGGCGGGACCGGCGTGACCATCCCAACGGAACAATTCACGGTGGGCAACGCTCCGACTGCGATGGTAGCGGCGGACTTTCGCAGCGCCGGCACCGAGGATCTGGCAGTGGTGAATCAGGCCGACAACACGCTCACGATCCTGCTAAATCAAGGCGGAGGTGCGGCGGAGCAGTTTGCACCGCCGACTTCAGGTATCGGCTTGCTTTCGCCGATATCGTTAGGTACGAATTGGACGCGTTCGACGCCACCGCCGGCCATCGCCACCGGGAGCCTTAATGCGTCGAGCACCGCGGCCAACAACGATAATCTTGCCGATCTGCTGATCACCGACCCCGTTGGAAATGCCGTGATCGTGCTTCTGGGAAATGGAGACGGCACCTTCAAGTCTCCCGCAACGCCGATTCCGGTGGGAAACCAGCCGAGCGCCATCGGGGTCGGCACGTTCAATCTGAAGAACGGGGATTCGAATCCGGGCTTCGTGGTGACGAATTTTACGGACAACACGTATTCCGTGTTTAACGGTAACGGCGACGGGACGTTCAGGGAGGTGTCCGGATCGCCGTTCGCGCTACCCTCAACAGCCAGCGGGCCGGTGGCTTTGAACATCGCCGACTTCAACGGCGACGGGTATCCGGACCTGGCAATCGTCAATCAGACGACGCAGAACGTTACAATTCTGAAAGGCAATGGGGACGGCACGTTTACGGAATTCCCGAATTCGCCGCTCACGGTGGGAAAGACGCCGGTATCCATCGCTTCGGGGACCTTGAGCGGCAGCACCGGCCCCGGCCTGGCGATCGTGAATCAGGCGGATAATTCCCTGTCCGTGTACATGGGAAATGGGGACGGAACGTTTGTGCAGGCGCAGCAGTCGCCGCTTACCACCGATAGCACGCCCACCGGAGTGGTAATGTCCGACTTCACACAGGATTCGAGCGGAGGAATTGCCGTGGCCAACACAGGCGCGGGAACGGTGACCATCTTTGTGGACGTCGGCAGCGGGCTATTCACCAATGCGCTGGAACCCGGCGCGGGCACGAGTCCCACCGCCATCGTATCGGGGGCATTTACCAACAGCACCTTCCCTGATCTGGCGGTGACCAACAACATTTCCGATTCGGCGGGGCAGGTGACGCTGATTGTGAGTCCCGTGAGCCTGATTTCGAATCCGGCCAACAACCAGCAGCCGTATCCGGGATCGGAATATCTAGACATTGGACTGAAAGTGAAAGCCACGCCGCAACTGCACGACAACAACGATGTGACTCTGCAATTGGAATTCGAGATTAAGGCGCTGACAGGCAGCAACCTGAACGGAATTCCGGTGATATCGAACCGCACGGTGACGCAGACAGTGCGATTGAAGGAGAACGAGACTTCGCTGGTGACCGGGTTTCTGAATCGTGACGAAATGAATACCCTCGCCGGGATTCCGGGACTGGCGCCATTGCCCGGAGTCGGGTATCTCTTCGGCAGCCGGAGCAATTCTTTCTCCGACGACGAATTGCTTTTCCTGGTGACACCGCGGCGTGTCCGATCGCCGTTTCATGAATCGGAGACTTTTTACGCGGGGATGGGCGACAACGCCGGACGAGCGGGTTTTCCTCAGAATCGTTTCATACAGAATCGCGAACGTGAGCGGGAGCAACCCATGGAGGGAACTCCACCCAACCTGCCCGAGCGGCAGCCGGGTGCGCCCCCCAACGAAGAGCCACGCCCGAGTGAGCCGGAACCACCGCCGCCGCAGCAACAGCCCCCGGACTGAACGGAGCGCTGATGGTGAAATGCTGGCAAAAGGGCTGCCATCGCGAACCCGGCGAGCGAGGCGCTAGAGGGTCAATGGCCGGCCGCCGATCTTTTCGAGCACAGCCAGTGGCGAGATCCGCGGCTCTACGAGCGCCGGCTGGGGAATCAGGAGAGTCTGTTCAAGCGCATATTGCCCGGAAAGCACGGCGTGGCTGACGCAATCGGTGAAGACCATCCAGGCACTGTCCGGGGGAAAGTCCCACTGGCGCTTCGGGGTGTTTTCCTGAAAAGCAGCGTCTTCCTTCATGGCATTGTGGCAGCGATGCATGAATTCGTCGTACGGCGGGCGGCTTCCGAACGGCAGATGCAGCGCGTGGGCCGCCGAGCGTATTCCCCGCGAAACGGGGTTGCCGTAAACCGAAGCCAGCAAGTTGTCCTGCTGCGCAAATCGCGGACCGAAGGCTTCAAAGGTCTGCGAGGTCAGCCAGACGCGGCTTTGCGCCGGGTTCAGGTTCACAAAAAAACGCAAGATGCGCGAACCGTTCGTGGGACGCGTGGGAAAGGAATCGAAGTGCAGCAGGTCATTGCGCGCGTGGAGGCGCGCCGGACGTCCTTTCTCTTCGATTGGGCGGTAGCTCGCGTAGTCGAGCTTCCATTTTCCCGCGTAGGGCGCGAGGAACGAGGCGAGAAAGTGGACGCAGCGTTTGGAAAATTCACGGAGGATGCGGCGAAGGACATCCGCGTCGGACTGCTCGGAAGCATCCAAGCCGGTAACGCGGTCTTCCGCAGGGCGATAGGCGATGTTCTTGTGGTAGGCGGAGCTGGTCTGCTTGCGGCCGAGAAGCAGGTCCCGGTCCTCCGGTGAAATTCCGATTGGAGACGCGGGCAGAAAGACAATGTGGCCGGTTTCGAGCTGAGCGCAGAGTTGCCGGGCGCGCTCGGCTGATAGCATCGGCGTCCCTGAAAGCGAGTCGTCCACGCGAATCATCTGGCTGAAGCCCTGATTCGCTGCCGTATCGCGCGCGCTGGTGGCCGTCATCTCATCTACTCCAAACACTTGAATATAACGGCCATCCCCGTCGGCTTCAAGTCGAGAGCTATTCGTGCGGAAGCTGGTGGCCCCAAAAAAGGCAAAGCACGGGTATTGGCGATCGCGTGCCAGTCAGGATCGAAGAGGAGGCCGGGCAAGCCGGGCCCATGCAAACCGCCTGCTGATACGTTGACTCAGGGTAACGGATCGAAGACCACGATCGGTTGATAGGTGCGCGGCACGACGGCCTCGGCGATGGCGATCAATTTGTTTTGCTGGCTGAAGACTCGGAGGCGCGGGGGCTGGACTTCTCCGGTGTCGAGTAGCGTTGTCGCACCCGGCGGCAATTCCACGCGGCCGAGTTGCAATTGCGAAGGCATGACGTTGAACTTGGCTCCATGGCGAATTTTCTTTTCGAGAACCGGTAGCACATTGGTGCGCGGAAAATTCGCCAGAAGGTTTTCAAGGGGAATGACCCACGACGCGAACTTCCCTTCCGTTTTCGCCTGAGCCAACTCTTCCAGGGTGATGGCCTGCTCGAGCGAAAATTCACCGACGGCCGTGCGGCAAATCTCGGCAAGATGGGCCCCGCAGCCAAGTTTCTGCCCCATTTCGTGGGCCAGCGAGCGGATGTAGGTTCCCGAAGAACACTCGATCGAGAAGCGCGCGATCGGGCCTTCGATTTCCAGGAGCTGGTACTCGAAAATCTCCACGGGGACCGGCTTGAGCTCCACGACCTGGTTTTTGCGCGCGAGTTCGTACGCCGGGCGGCCCTGAACTTTTTTTGCCGAAAAAATCGGCGGCAACTGCTCGAATTGCCCCGTGGACTCGGCGGCGAGGCGCTCAATCACATCGCGGTCGAGCGACGGCGCAATATCCGGTCCGGACGCATGTCCTTCGGAATCGAAGGTGTTGGTCGCGTAGCCGAAACGGAAACCCGCGGTGTAGCGTTTGCGGCGACCGGTGTAGAAGCGCACAAATCGTGTTGCCTTCCCGAGAAGCAAGACGAGGACGCCGGTGGCGAGTGGATCGAGCGTTCCCAGATGGCCGATCTGCCGGAATCCCGCCATGTGGCGGACGGCGTCTACGACGTCGTGCGACGTCTTGCCTTGGGGCTTGTTGATGACCAGGGCGCCGTCGAACGGAGCGGGTTGGGGCTGTTTGGGCATTAGAAGAGCAGTTAGTAGTCGATAGTTTGTAGGTTACAGTTGGAAATCAGATATCAGATATCAGAGACCAATTATCAGAAATCGGCCGCCGACGGGCGGTGCTTCCTGCGTGCGTTAGCTAACGATTCTGCTCGGGCTTCTCGGCGCGTTCGGCTTTCATCTGTTTCAGGAGTTGCTCGATGCGCTCGACGTGCTCCTGCGAGAGGTCGAGCGTGAAATGCAGATCGGGCACGCGGCGCAACTGCAGCCGTTCGACCAGTTCGTGCTTGATGAAGCCCGCGGCGTGCTCGAGCGCCTTGATGGCGTCGGTCTGCTCGCGGCTGTTTTCGGTGCGCACGCTGACGAAGACGCGCGCGTGCTTCATGTCCGGCTGCACACGTACTTCGCTGACACAGACGTTGCCTTCCAGGCGCGGGTCCTTCAATTCCCCCACCAGCATGGCGTTCAATTCGTGGGCGATTTCTTCTCCCACGCGTTCGTGACGATGATGATCCGGGCTCATTGGATTGGTTTTAAATTATAAGTTTCAGGCTTTAAATTATGAGTTCGGAGATTTTGCTTCCAACTCAAAACCAGCGACACGCACGCTTCCACCCCGCAAGAGGCCTACAACAATTCCACAGAATGGCTCACGACCAGCGGACCAAGCAACTTGTCGGCTTCGGCCAGAACCTTTTGCAAGGCTTGCTCGACGTGGCTCTCCTCGTTCGAAAGCGTGACGACGCCAACCACCGAGCGCTGCCAGGTATCCTCAAAATCCAGCTCCGCGACCGCCACGTTGAAATGGGCCCGCAGGCGGTCTTTCAGACTGCGCAACACCTGGCGCTTGTCCTTCAGTGATTGGGCTTCGGCAAGGTGTAACTCCAGGGTGAGCAATCCAACGGGCATGGCAAAAACACCTTCAAGCTGGCACGGTCTGGGCTCGGGGAATCGCTCCTACCTGCGCGCGGCGACAGTACCTTGCGCGGCGGCTTCCGCGGCGGAAAGCTTCACGACATGGAAGCATTCCAGAACATCGCCGACTTTAACGTCGTTGAAATTGGCGACACCGATGCCACATTCGAATCCCGTGCGGACTTCGGACGCGTCATCCTTGAAGCGCTTCAGTGAACTGAGCTTCGAGGTGTAGACAAGTGCGCCGTCGCGCAGGACGCGAATCTGCGAATCGCGCTTGATGACGCCGTCGAGCACGTAGCAGCCCGCGACGGTGCCCGATCCCTTGATGCGGAACGTATTGCGGACTTCCGCGCGGCCCAGGTAAGTCTCCTGGAACACGGGTTCCAGCAGCCCTTCCATGGCTTTCTTAATCTCGTCGGAGACTTCGTAAATGATGTTGTGGGTGCGGATGTCGACCTTTTCCTGCTGAGCCAGATCCTGGGCCTTGCGGTCCGGCCGCACGCCGAACGCGATGATGATCGCTCCGGAGGCGGAGGCGAGCAGAACGTCGTTTTCGGTCACGGTGCCGACGCCCGCGCTGATAATCTTGAGCTTCACCTGGTCGGTCGAAAGCTTCGGCAACATTTCTTCAAGGACTTCGGCGGAACCCTGCACGTCGGCCTTGATGACGATCAGAAGCTCCTTCACTTCCCCGGCCTTCAACTGTTCGTGCAGCTGGTCCAGAGTGATCCGACCACCGGCGCTCGCGCGGAGAGCCGCGTCGCGCTGCTTGGACTGGCGGAATTCCACGACGTGGCGGGCCTTGGCTTCGTCGGTCACCTGGAAGTGGTCGCCGGCTTCAGGGACACCCTGCAAGCCGAGCACTTCAATGGGCGTGGAAGGCGGCGCCGTCTTCGCGGCGCGTCCACGATCGTCGAACATGGCGCGGACCTTGCCGAAGACCGAGCCGACGATGAAAAAGTCGCTGGTGTTGAGGGTGCCATTCTGCACGAGTACCGTAGCCACGGGACCGCGGCCTTTGTCTACGCGGGATTCGAGCACGGTGCCGCTGGCCGGGGCATCTGGATTGGCTTTGAGCTCGCGCAGATCTGCAATCAGGAGAATGGTTTCGAGCAGCTTGTCGATGTTCTTCTTTTGTTTCGCCGACACCTCCACGAATTCGGTGTCGCCGCCCCATTCGGAGGGCATCAACCCGAGATCCGTGAGCTGGCGCTTCACGCGCTCCGGCTGCGCTTCGGGTTTATCTATTTTGTTGACCGCCACGATGATCGGCACGTTCGCGGCCCTAGCGTGATCGATCGCCTCACGCGTTTGCGGCATCACTCCGTCATCGGCGGCGACGACAAGCACGACGATGTCGGTTACCTTGGCGCCGCGCGCGCGCATCCGGGTGAACGCCTCATGCCCCGGCGTATCCACGAACACCACGCTCTTTTCGCCCACCTGGACCTTATAGGCGCCGATGTGCTGGGTGATGCCACCGGCTTCGCCTGCGGCGACGTCGGCTTCGCGAATCGCGTCGAGCAAACTGGTTTTTCCGTGGTCGACGTGGCCCATGACGGTCACGACCGGCGGACGCGGCTTCAAATTTTCCTTGGTCTCTTCCTTGGCGACCTCGAGGACCATTTCTTCCTCGAGAGAAACCACGCTCACTACCCCGTTGAAAGACTGCGCGAGCTCCGTTGCCGTTTGCACGTCGAGCGCCTGGTTGATGCTCGCGAAGATGCCGCGATCAAGCAGTGTCTTCAGCAAATCCTTGGCGCGCACGTCCAGCTTTTCCGCAAGTTCGCGAATGGTGATGCCTTCGGTCAACGTGATGTCACGCGGAGGACGCGGCTCCGGCGGAGCAACGACGGCGGCGATCCCGCGGCCACCCGCTCCCGGACGCTGCCGCGTCGGGTGCAGCTTGCGCTCGCCTTCCATTTCGCGCTTATCGGCGGTGGGGCGCTGCCGCTGCTGCGGCCTGCGTGCATACAGTGGCTTTCCAGGTTCGGCCTTCGCCGGCATCTTGTCCGGCAACGGCGGAAGCATTCCCGGGCGTCCCGGCATACGAGGACCTGGACGAGTCCCAGTGGGCACGGCTCCAGGACGCTGCCCGTATGGTCTTTGGCCACCGGGTCCGCCCGGGCCTCCAGGACGCGGAGTGAACGGGCGCCCTTGCTGGCCGCCTGACTGCTGTGGACGCATAGGCTGGCCCGGGCGCGGACCGCTGGGCCGGCGCTCGCGATCTCCCGGCATCGTGCCAGGAATTGGTCCACGATTACCGGTAGGCATCGGGCGAAGGGGCTGTTGCGGCCGAGGGGCGCCGCCAGGCGCGCCTGATCTTGCAGCTTGTGGCTGCGAGCCCGGCTGGGAGGGTCGAGATGCCGGGGGCGAACCACCACCGGGGCGCTGACCGATTGGCTGTCCCGGCTGGGGAGACGGACGAAGAGGTTGCTGCGGCCGAGGAGCGCCAGGCGCTTGCGGCGCAGCCGGTGTGGTCGGGCGCGGTGTTGCCGGAGACGGTTGAGTTGCCGCCGGAGCGGGCGGCGCGGCTGGCTTCGCGACCGGAGCCGCGGGCACGGACGCAGGCGCAGTTGCAGCAGGCGCTGCCGGAACCACTGGCTTCGGAGCCGGAGGAGGCGCGGGCGTCGGAGCTGGAGCCGCAGCAGGAGGTGCTGGAGCCACGGGCGTTGCCGCGACTGGAGCTGGGGCGGGGGTCGGAGGGGTCGGCGGTACGGGCGCTGGCGCAGCGGGTCTGCGTTGTGCCACTTTCGCCGCCGCTTCCTTTGCTGCGCGGTCCGCCTCGGCGGCGGATTCAGCATCGGCTACTCCCTGCAGGTGTTGCTTGATCTTCTCGGCGACATCCGCGGGAATCGAACTCGAGTGCGTTTTCTTCTCGGTTACCCCGAGGCCCGGCAAAAGGTCGATGATCGCCTTTGCCTTGACCTCGAGCTCGCGCGCTAGCTCATTAATTCGGACTTGGGATGAGTCACTCATGCTTCTTGAGAATTTTTCTCTTCCTGCTGTTCCTCGGGAGCTTGGTTCCCGGGGGTCTCAGCGGCTTCGGAGGGAGCCTCCGAAGCGGATTTCGTTGCCTGTGTTTCTTCGGAGGTTTCCGTAGCAGCCTGATCGGCTTCGGTGGTTACTGCGGCTTCGGCGGTTTCCAGGGCTTCGGTAGTTTCCTCGTCCTCGGCGGCTTCGGCAGCCTCAGCGCCTTCTACGACGGCCGGAGTTTCGCCACTTTCGTAAAACCGATTTACGGCCTGATAGATCTTGTCGACCATTTTCTCGCCGATGCCCGGGATTTCCATAAGCTGTTCAGGGGTCATGCTCGCCAGCTTTTCCAAGTTGGTAATTCCGGCGGCTTCGATCTTTTCGATAGTCTTCGGACCAACGCCGGCCAGCACGGTAAGCGGAGTCACCGGAGCGGTCAACGCGGTCATCTGCTCTTCGATTTCGCGGCGCTTCTCTTCTTCACTCTTGATGTCAATGTCCCAGCCGATCAACTTGCTGGCCAGGCGCACGTTTTGGCCCTTTTTGCCGATGGCCAGGGAAAGCTGCGAGTCTTCGACGATTACCTCGAGTTTTTTGTTCTCGGGATCGGTAATCTGGACGCGGGTCACCTTCGCGGGGCTCAGCGCCTTTTGCGCGAAGGCCACGGTCTCTTCGTTGTAGGGGATGATGTCGATTTTTTCACCGCGCAGTTCACGGATGATGGACTGCACGCGCATGCCCTTCATGCCGACGCAGGCGCCGACGGGGTCGACGTCCTTATCGCGGCTGGCCACTGCCACCTTGGTGCGTTCACCGGCTTCGCGCGCCGCGGCACGGATCTGCACGGTACCATCGTAAATTTCCGGAACTTCCATCTCAAACAGGCGCTGCACGAGGGCCGCATCGGCCCGGGAAACGATGACCTGGGGGCCTTTCGCCGCGCGGTCCACGGTCTTGATTACTACGCGGAGGCGCTCGCCAATGTTATAGGTTTCGAGCCTGGACTGTTCGCGCTTGGGCAGGCGCGCTTCGGTGCGGCCCATGTCCACGATGAGATCGGGGCCCTCGGCGCGCTTTACAATGACGGTGACCAGTTCGCCAGCGCGATTATGATATTCGTTGAAGATGGTGTCGCGCTCGGCCTCGCGCACTTTTTGCAGGATCACCTGCTTGGCGGTCTGCGCGGCAATGCGGCCCAGCACTTCGGTCGGCTTGGTACTCTGAATTTCCGTGCCAATTTCGGCGCTCGGATTTTTCTTCTTCGCGTCCGCCAGGCTGATTTCGTGCTTCGGATCGGTCACTTCCTCAACGACGGTGTGCACGGCAAATACGTCGACCTGGCCGGTTTCCTGGTTGAACTTTCCGCGGAGATCCTCTTCCGACTTGTAAAACTTCCGGGCCGCCACGACCATGGCGTCTTCGATGGCGGAGATCACCACTTCCGGTTCGATGTGTTTCTCCCGGCTCAGCATCTCGATTTGTTGATAGAGCAGATTCGCCATTTCTCTTTCCTAAAATTCCACTACCAGGTTGGCTTTGCGGATCGTGTCGAGCGGAATATCCACGATTCGCGCCTCTTTTCCTTTCAACTCCATGCGGACTTTGCCGTCCGCGAATCCCTTCAGCCGCCCTTCAAAAAAACTCGCTTCGCCAATCGGCTCGCTGGTTGATATTTTCGCCAGGCGCCCGGCAAATCGCTCGAAGTCCGCCGCTCTTTTGAGCGCCCGGTCGAGTCCCGGGGAGCTGACCTCCAGGGTGTAGCCTGGCCCCGGAATCAACTCTTCGACATCCAGGATGACGCTGAGTTGCTGGCTCACCCGCTCGCAATCAGCGTGGCTGATGTTCGGAGCGGGAGTGGGCGCTTCCTCTCCAGATATCGCCTCAGCGAGTTGGGGCGGGGGCACCCGATCGATGTACACCCGCAGAAACCTCTGCTTGCCGATCTTCCATTCGACATCCACGACTTCCAGGCCCTGGGAACGCGCAACGCGTTCGGCAGCCTCGCGGACCTTCTCTAAATTCACGCAAAGACTCCACGGCCTAAGCCGGTCGTAAGCTCAGCACCGCCGGCAGCAACAAAAAAGTGGGCTTGCGCCCACTTCAAGGTGCGACCCGATTCAGAGCGAAGTACGAGTATATTCCCGGAACAAGGTAAATGCAAGGCACCGGCGGAGTTAACCCTGGGACCCGGGACTTGGCTTCTGGTACCGGCGCACCGTCGCCTGGAACGCCCTAAACCAATGGAATCCAAACAGTAAGGTCAGGGTTCCGATGGGCCGGGTTAGCCGACGCTCTCGCCGCGTGCCCAGCTTACTCTTCCCTTGACCCCCGGGCCACCCGTGCGTAGTGTTTTCGCCAAGCGAAAGGGATGCGCTTGCCTTGAATCGGCCAATCTCTCATCCGCGAGCATTCTACCACGGACTTGCCTCCCTCCTGTCTGTTCTGCTCTATACCCCCGTCCTGGCGGCGCAGAGGCCCGGCACCGGACAGCAACCTGGAACGCAAATGCCTACGATGTCCCAGGTAACTCTGACCATCAATCTTCGTGATTCGGGGGGCACGCCTTTGGATGCCCCTGGCCTGGTGACTCTGCGGGGCGGCGCGGGGAATGGATATCGGACCACCCCGACCCGCGATGCATCCGCTGCCGTATTTCAGAACATCGGGGCCGGCGAGTATGACGCTGAAGCGCAAGCGTTGGGCTACCAGACCACCACCGAGCACATCAGCATTTCCGGTATCGGCTCGATGATGCATGTCTACATTTATCTTCCCAGGGAATCCGAAGTGAAGGCGAGTTCCCCCGCTCCGAGCGGGACAGTGATGTCCCCCAAACTCCAGGCGGAAATTGAAAAGGGGATTAATGCACTGCGCCGCCGCCAGTTCGAGGCAGCACGGGAGCACTTCGCAAAAGGCGCGCGGATGGCGCCGGGAAATCCAGATGTTGCCTATCTTCTGGGAGTGGCGCAGCTCGGCTTGAAGCAGACGGACCTGGCGCGGCAGAATTTCGAGCATGCGTTGTCGCTCGATCCGGGTCACCAGCGCTCACTGCTGGCGCTGGGTGAACTGCAACTTGAATCGGGCGATCCGGCCGCGGCCGCCTCCACTCTCGAAAAAGCATACCGGTTGAATGGGGCCGACTGGCGCACACTTTATCTGTTGGCCTCAGCCTACGCGAAGACCGCAAGGCTGGCCGCAGCGGAAACCTACGCGGAACGTGCCGCGCCGCTGGCGCGCGACAAAGCCGCCAATCCCCTGCTGCTTCTCGGCGAAATCCAGCAGGCCGAAGGCAAGTCTGACGAAGCGAGACAAACGTGGGAAAAACTGGTTTCCAAATTTCCCAACGATCCGGTGGTCCAGCAAGCCAAGCAAAAGCTTGCCACACTTTCCCAGCCTGAAAATTCCGCGGCCGGACCGGGAGCAGAAATGACCTCACTTCCCGTCCCCGTCCTGCCCAGCCTGGCGCTCGCGCCGCCGACCGAGCAGCCGTGGGCGCCGCCGGACATTGACAGCCTGGTGTATCCGCTGGCCGAAAACGCGCCGTGCAGCGCGGAAGAGATTCTGCCCCGTGCAGAGAGGCGGCTACGCTCGGAGATGATGAACTTCGAGAGGTTCACCGCCACCGAGCACATCGAGCACCAAGAAATCAACCGCTACGGCCGGCCCGGCCCGATTCACAGCCGGGATTTTTCCTATCTCGTTTTTGTGCATCGGTTCAATCGAGATTCCTATTTTCTCGAGGAAGAAAGAGTGCCCCTCCGCCAGGATTCGAACTTCCCCACGTATCTTGCGACCACCGGCTTGAACAACCTAGGCGTGGCAGTGCTGCAACCCGCCGAGCAGGAGGATCTGGTGTTTCGCTGCGAAGGGCTCGCAAGCGTGCGAGGTCGCGCCGCCTGGCAGATACGGTTTGAAGAAAAAAAGGACTCCGCGCGAATGATCCGCACTTGGCGCCGAAACGGAAAGATCTATCGCATCCCGCTCAAGGGGCGCCTGTGGATTTCGTCAGGAAGTTTCGAAGTGGTGCGCATCGAGACCGATTTGCTGGAACCGGACGAAGTACTCGGATTAACCCGCGATCATCTGGAGGTAAATTACGGCCCGGTGAAATTCCGCGGAGGCACCACGACTCTATGGCTGCCCGGGAGTGCGGAAATGCACATGGAACTGCATGGGCACCGATATCACGACAGGCACTATTTGTCCGATTACCTGCTGTTTGAAGTCGACACCAACCACGAGATCGAAAAACCGAAGGAAACCCAAAGTACGCCGGCGGCGGAAACCCAAACCTCGGATCCAAGTTAAGACGGAAAAGCAAAAGGACCGCCAATCGACGGCCCTTTTCGCAATCGTCGCGTGATGGCGCGGCTTATGGCTTGGCCGCAGGTGTGGAAGGCCTGGCCGCCGGCTTGGCCGCGGGTGCCCCGGAGCTCTTCACCGGATACGCCTGATCGAAGAGCTTGATGATTTCCTGCGTGACGTCAATGCTGTTGGCCGCATAGATGATCGGCGAATTCTGCGCCGAGGAATCGAAGACGGCGACGAAGCCGCTTTCGCGGGCGTAGCGGTCCAGAACGTCCATCATTTTCCGGCCGATACGGTCGACGACATCGGACTGCGCCGCGTTGACGTCTTCCTGCATCTCGTTCTGCTTGCGCTCGAGCTGCTGGGCCAGCCGCTGGCCCTGGGTCTGCGCGCGCGCCTTTTGCTCGTCGTTCCAGGTGTTCTGGTTCGCGGCAATCTGCTGGCGCAGATCATTAATTTGCTTGTTGAGCGCTTCCAGCTCGTTCTGGCGCGGCGCGAACTGCGATTGCAGCTCGGCCGAGGCCTGCTTCCCCTCTGCGGTCGAAACGATTGCCTGACGCACGTTGAGGATGGCGATCTTTGCGGGAGCGGACGCGGGCGCGCCCTGTCCCCAAGTTGCCGCCGTGCCCAGCAGGCACAAAGTGCCGGCCAGGGCCACACGAATCATGTTTCTCGAATTCACAGTCGTCTCCTTATTCATCTACGGAACTGCCTTACCCCTGGCGGCCGCCGCCATCGAGCCGGGCAAGCCTTCCGTTCTTAACCGGTGACCGGTCAAACTCGCTCCAGATGCCGCGCGCTCCCCGTCGTTTCGCGCGCCCGCGCCCCATCCGTGGGGACACTGGCAGCATTCGCGGCCCTCACACAAAGCGAACAGTATATCCGACTCTTCCAGCAGGCTGCAATCGGCGAGCCGGGCCGTGGCCGACGAATCCTTACTTCGGCATCGCCAGAAACACCACGCGATTGTTGTTTTGATCGGCAATGACCGCAATATTGGTGACGTTGTCCACGCCGATCGCGAACTGCGACATGCTGCTGATGCCCAGCGTCTGCCGGGTCTTGAAATTTTGCGTATCCACCACCGAGGCGGTATTCGAAGTCGAATTGATGGTCAACAACGTACCGGTCTGGTAGTTGAAGCCCAGCGAATACGGATTGAAGCCTACGCGGATGGTTTGCGCGCTGCCTATGGAAGGATTGAATGCGTAAATTGCGTTCGCCAGCGTCGAAGTGGCATAGAACACGCCCGTAGTCGTCGAGCTCGTGGAATTCGGATCGCCCGGGTCGTAGACGATTCCCGTGGGACTCGCCGTGATCGAGGAAACGGAAGCGGTGGAACTCTTGATCGGAGGCGTACTGGCAAGACTCACAACGTCCAAGCCACCGCCCACGGAGGTGGTGCCGGAATTTTGCAGGTTGGTCACTACCGCGATGGCGCGGTTGGGATCGACGGCAATCGCGATCGGCGGGCCGCTGAGCGCGACGGTGGTAGCCTGCGGCGTTGTGCTGGTAATGGCACCCGGCAAGAGCACGGTCAAGTCAATAGCCGAAAGCGTGTTGGAGCCCTGGTTGGCCACAAGCGCCAGCGCGCGGTCCTGGTCAATGGCTACACCGAGCGGCGATAGGCCAACGGTAACCGTATTCGCCGATGTCGTGGAACCGCTCGGCGTCCAGGTGACGATCGTTGGCGTCTCCGGTTTGCTGTAGTCAATAATCGAAGCCGTTCCGCTCGGCGTGTCTCCGCTATTGGCGACCACCGCGTAACCAAGGCGCGGGATGACTCCGATGCCGATGGGCTGGTTGCCGACGGTCACGCTGCCCAGAAGGGTCCCAAATGGCGCGGTGCTGCCATCCGTCTTTGTATATCCGTTCGGATCCACGGCAATCACCGAGACGCTATTGCACGCATAATTCGTGATCAGCGCGACGTGCCGGGACGTGTCCACCGCGACGCCTTCCGGCCCTTGCGGGTGAGTCGAGGTCGGCTGGCAAGCGTTGGACAGATTGAGCAGGCCGACGACGTGCAGATCAATCTCGTTGGTGATGTCCCCGCCGCCCGCCGATTGCACATCCACGGAGAAATCGTGCGGCGTGTACAACGCCGCAGCGGGAATGGTCGCATCGATCTCCGAATCGTTCACGTAGGTTGTGGTAATGGGTACCGGGCTGGCCCCGTTCGGCGGCTGGACGGAAGTGAGGCCATCCAGACGCACCGCGGGACTTGAGAGCGAACTGAAGCCCTGGCCGAGGAGCCGGATGGTGGCGGTCTTGCCCTCCTGCACGGCCTGCGGCATGCAAGGCTGCGCTGGATTGGTGAAGCTGCAGGTTGTCGCCGGCGCGAGCGAGCCGAGCGTGGGTTGCGCGACGGGCACCGCGTAGCAGGTGGCCGCATCCGGGCAGCTGTTGGTGGGCAATCTGAGATCCTGGATGTGCGCTCTCTGGAAATTGCCGCCGGGATCGATGTTCATGTACGTCAAAGTATTGCTGCCCGCATTCGCCACCAGTACGAACTTGGTTTTCGGATCGTACGTCATCGGACCGTAGACGGAGACCGCCGCGCTCTGACCGGCGGGCGTATAGGAGCCAGTGCCGACCTGTCCAGTATCAATTCCCGCGATGATGCGATAGGGAAAGTTAGTGCTCCCGTTGGGTGCTGGGCCTCCCGGATTGATCAGTGAAATTTCGTTGCCGGCGAAATTCGTGCCGGTGTTCTCGCTGGGGTTAAACGCGATCAGCACGTTCGTGAAGGGATCGAAGGCCACAGAACGGAAGCCGCTCTCCGGCGCGCCGCTAGGGGTGGGCGTACATCCGTTGCAGCTTCCCGCGGAAAGCGTCAGCGAGGTGAGGCTCTGGTCGAGCGTGCCGATGAAGCCGATCTGCGAAGAGGTCGCATTGAAGTCCGCGAAGCCGAAGGTGCGTGTGACCGGATTGATGGCGGCGCCAGACGCGTTAGCCGAGGTGTTGAACGAGTAGTATGCGGTTCCGTATTGGACAGTGCCCTGCATGCCCGAAGCATTCTTTTCCACGTCGTCCGTGCCCGGATTGTAGTAGGAGAAGGTGTAAGGATCGGTGACGCTGCCCGGGATTACATTGAAGGTTCCATTGAAATTGGAGACCGAGGGGTCCAGCGTGCTCTGGATCCCGGAAATAATCACGGTGCCGCCCAGGATCGGATTGATTCCGTGGGGGCTCTGCGTGTGAACGAGCGTGACGTTTGCGGTGCGCGTGGCGCCGCTGGTGCCGGTGGCGGAATACGGCAAAATGGAAACCGAGGTCCCGGTCTGCAAGAGATTGACCACGGAAATCGTTCCGTAGCCGCCGCCCGGAGTCACGTAGGCCAGCGGCACGTTGGGTTGCATCACTACCTTCGGCCAAGTGCCGGTGTTGATGGAAACGGGGGCGACCACGCACGGGGCAACCTTTCCCGTGAGGAAGCATTTGCGCGTATCCAAGCCATCAAGATTTGGATTCACGTCCACGATGAAGCCGATGTTCGTGTTTTGATACGCGACCACGCCGAGGTGCGTGCTCGGGTCCACGCCGAAGGAAACAGGTGTAGGAAGTCCGGTCGCCGAGGGTTGACCCAACAGAGTATTCAAATCCACCGGGATGGTGGTGATTGGGTTAATCGCGCCGTTGCTGGTCACCGAGTACAGATACAAAGTGCTGTCGCCGCTGCTGACCACCACCGCGAGGTCGCTGCCGTTGTTGGGGGCGTCGAGCGCGGTGTCCAGAGCTATATCGGTGGGAGAAGCAGCCGTGCCGCCCATCGCAAATGGATTGCCTACCTGCGTCGGGCCGTTGCTTCCAAGACTAACAAATTGGAGAGTGGCCGATGCCTGTTCGGCAATCAGCGCGAATCCTTTTACGGAGTCGAGCGCCATGGCGCTGGGCGCGAGATTTGTTCCCGAAGCGCCGGAAGTATTCAGCGGCACGGAGGCCGGCGTCGGCACCACGGCGAAATTGGGCTGGACGGCCGCGTTCGTGCTGACCGTGGGAAATTGGGGCGGGGCCCCTTGGGTGATGCTGCTGTGCAGGGAAACTTCATACAATCCGGGATTCGGCAACTGGTCGTTGTCCTTCACGCCGAAGATGCTGCGCGGCCCAGACTTCGTGGAGTCCACGATGGTAGCCTGGCCGTCAAATTCCAGATTGACGAGCCCGCCCGTGGAGCCGTAGTAGCCACCGATGGCGCCGATCGAAATCGTTCCGGCGCCAGATACCTGCGGGAAGCTGTACGGAACGGCGGAAACGAGCGCCGGGTTCGCGTTCTTGACGTGCAGCGGGCACGCGATCGCGGTTGTCGAACCGCCGCTTCCGCCCACGACGACGCAGGGCGCCGTAGTGGTCAAGGATCCCGGCAAATTCGGCATCATGATCCAGGCAGGGTGGTTGGCGTCGGTTTCTGCCTGGGCCAATTGTGCGGCCTGTAGGCGGACACGGGTCATGATGGAGGCGTCGCAAGTCTGCGTTACAGTAGCTCCGTTGGTGCCTGCTGTGGTTGGCGTGCAATATTGCAGGGAGATCGGGATGGTAAAGACTTGCGAGGGGCTTACGGGTGTGCCCGAACCGGCCGTCAGGCTTGCTTGTGCGGTAGGCGGGACGAAATTGATCTGCGTGGTGTTGAGAAGGTTTTTTGCATCCAGAAAGATGTCCTGGAGGAGCCCTCCGGCGGCGATAGTGTGGGGATAGACCCCAGTGAAACTGGACGGATTCGTGGTGGCATCCACGAGGGTAATGATCCCTGGACTGAGCGTGTATTCGGAAGGGTCCTTGGAGGACCAGGAGATGACGTAAACCGTGGTCGGAACAGTGGATTTGCTACCGGAAGGTTTCGTATCGCTGGGCAGAGTCGCAGGGGCTACATACACACCGTTGTTATCAATCGTGCCACACGTCGGGTCGCATGTTTCTGAGAGAGGGTTGGCGTAGGTGTCGTAGACATTGGTGGAGGAAGAGTTCGGCTGGACCAGGGCGTATTGGGCAGTCGAAGGATCCACGTTGAGCAAGGAAACACTGAATGTGACCTTCTGCGCCGGGGTGATGCCGACGGGCACGGTCGCAGACGAAGGCGTGATGGATGCGCGAATGCCGGAGTCCAGATTCACAATGCCAGTCCCGGTCTTCTTTTTGTCGGCGTCCGCGGCAGCCGTAAAGGTAATAGTCGGAATCGGACTGGGGAAATTACTCAGAGCCGGAGCAGTGTAAGTCAGCACGTTGGAACTGTTGGTGTTGGTGGTTACCCAGGTGCCGATGCTGCCGCCATTGACGGTCTGACCCGAAGTGCAAGCCGCCGCGGACGAGGTTGTGGGCGTGGGATTCGTCGACGTTCCGGGTTGTACGTAGGTATACGAGCAAGTCCATTGCACGGTCAGCGTGGTGGAACCGCCCACCGTGGCGGTCAGGTTGGTCACCTGGCCGGCAATCGTGGTGACCCCCGAGGGCGAAACCGTTACCGATACAACGTTTGCGCTGGAGCCCCCGCCGCAGCCTCCCGCAATCACGGCCAATCCGGCCACGGTCCCAAGCACTAGCTTTTTTGCTTCACGCCACTTCATGGATGCATTCTCCCTTGCCCATTGCTGCAGGAACTCCCCACGGACGCCCCTGCTTCTTCTCGAGTTTGAAAATTCTCTCGCACCGCGCGCCCCCTAGAACGTGCGGCTCACCGTAAACCGGAACGTGGTCTTGGGCTCAAAGTAATTCAAGCCCGAAGGCGCAAAGATCGGTTGAATGGCTGTAACCACGGCCGGGCTGCAGCTCTGCTGCCAATTGTTCGGATCAAATGGGAAAAGCGGGTTGGTCTGCCCGCTGTTCAAGCACTGCAGGGCCAGGCTGCGGCCGTTGATCTGCGCGTTCGGCGCGTACAGCGTCTGGTGAATTCGCAACGGATTATACGCGTAGTAAATGCGGAATGGCGCCTGCACGATGGGGAGGTTCACGATGAACTCAAAGCCCACCGAATCGCGCAGCTTGAAGTTCGTGCCCGGCGCGATCTGCAACTGCGCCTGCTGGTTGGCCAGCGGGAAATTCTGATTGATGTTGTCCACGCCCTCCGGCGCGAGGAGCAACTGATCCTTGCGCAGGACGCCCACCGTGCCGATGTCGTTGAATAGCGACATGGCCACGGGGCCGGCGATGGGGATGCGGTATTCCAGGTTCAGCACGCCCTGCGTGTCTCCGCCGGGGAACGTGATGGATTTCACCAGAACCGGCACGGAGAACGAATACCCGGAAATCGAGATGCTCTGATTGATGGCGTTGGGGATGTAGGTGACCGGCGAGACCGCGCGGATATCGAAGCCACGCAGGTCGTTTTCCCCGCCCAGATAGAAGCGGCTGTACGGAGGTATTTGTTTCCCGCCGTAGCCGCTGGTGAAGCCCGCCAGCAGGCGGAAGCCGATGGAATTCCGTTTGTGATTGACCGGGAAGAAGCGCTTGTACTCGCCGATGTTCGTAATCGTGTTGACGTTTCCGCCGATGGGGCCGCCCGTGAAGGCGAGCGAATAAAAATAGCTCTTGCCGCGCGTGGCGTTGATGGGGTTGTCAATCGTGTTGTAGGAAATGGTGCCGGTGACGGTGCTGGCGACGATGCCATTGAGGGCGCTGGGGCCGGCGATACTGCCGTATTGCAATTGCGTGAAGAGAAGTTCCGAAGCCGCGTTGTAGGTGGAAATATTGGTGCGGGTGAGGCCGTAGGTAAGGCCGACGCGCGTGAAGACGTGCTTCTTGAGCGCGTAGTTCGCGAACGTGGTGAAGCCCGTGCTGTTCTGGTTGTAATCCTGAATGTATTGCGGATTGATACTCACCTGCTGGCCGGTGAGCACGGCGGCCTGTTCGGCCTGGTTGAACTTGTACAACGTGGAGAATATGGTGAAGCCGGTGCTGATCGGGCGGTCAAACAGATATGGTTCGGTAAAGCCGAACATGAGGTTGCGCTGGTATTGCCCAACCTGAGCGGAAAGGGTAAGAGTTTCTCCCAAGCCGAGGAAGTTGTTGGTCTGGTAGGTCAATCCAATGAAACCTCCGGCCAGGCCGCTGACGCCGCCCTGCAGGCCGATCGATTGCTTGCCCTTCTCCTTGAGCTTGAGGAGCAGGTCCACGGTTCCCTGTTTGGTGTTGCGCTTGATTTCGACGCTCTTGTCGGCATCGATTTTCTCGAAGTAATCGAGCTGGTTGATGCGCAGGATACTGAGTTCCCAGGCGCGCTTGTTGAAGAGCTGCCCTTCGTCGATCAAAAGCTGGCGGCGGATGACTTTGTCGCGCGTGGTGGTGTTGCCGCTGAAGTCGATGCGATGGACGTAATACTGTTTGCCTTCGTCGAACTTCATCGTGATGTTGATCTTCTTCGCGGCCTCGTCAATGTCGGTTTCCGGTGTGGGCACGAAATCGATGAAGCCGTATTCGCCGTAAATTTTGGTGTACTCGTCGAGGGCCTTGCGAATTTTGGCGGCGGAGAAAATTTCGCCCTCCTTGAGTGGGAAGACCGCTTTGAGCGCTTCTACCTTCAGCGAGAGGGCTTTGTCGGGATCGGCGCTGGCGATCTTCAGCGTCCCCATAGTGTATTTTTCGCCCTCTTCAATAGGGATCGTGATGTTGACGGCTTTACCGGGGACGCGGCCGGTGACCAGGGGAATGCCCCAGCGCCAATTCTGCGTATCCACGTTTTCGAGGATGGGATCCTTGACGACCACCTTGAAGTAACCGTTATCTTGATACAAGCCGCGGATGCCGACTTCGATGTCTTCGATCAGCTTGTCGTGATCGTAGGTCTTGTGCATCACGTTGATTTCCATGATGTAAAGAGGAATCGCATAGGGGCGGTCGTTGTGCATCGCGCGGATCAGCTTGCGATCGCTGAAGGCGTGATTCCCCGTGAAGCGGATTTCCCCGACCTTCACCTTGGGCCCCTCATTGATCTTGAAAACCAGGATCACCGCGTTGCTGGAGGCAATTCGCTCGTATTGCGGCGTCACGATGGCAAATTGCCGGCCGTGCTCCGCCAACAGATCCTTCAGGACCACCTCTGCTTTCTTGATGCGCGTGGGGTCGAATTGGCTTTCTACGGTCAGGCCGACTTTCTTGTCCTTGAACCGGTCCAGGATGTCCGATTCCGAGATGGAATGGATGCCCTCGTAGCGGATGCGGCGGATCACCGGCCGCTCTTTCACTTCGAAAATGATAATTTTCTCGTTGGGCTTGTCCGGAGAATCCTCAACGCTCAATTTCACGTCTTCAAAAAACTGCGTGTTCCACAATGCTTCAAAATCCCGGCGCAGGGTTTCTTCGTTGTAGGGATCGCCTTCGCGGCTGAAGATGCGGGCGCGCAAGGTGTCGCTGCGAATCCGGCGGTTGCCGACGAACTCAATACGTTCGATGATCGCGCCCGAACCGGATTGCGGGGCGGCCTCCTGTTGGGAGGGAAATTCATCAAGCGTCTCTTTGGAGGTGCTCAGGTTGAGGCTGGCGTGAAAAAGGTATTTGCCTCGAGCGGGAACGCGCTCTGCGGACGTGCGAGCGCTTACGGTGCGTGTCAATCCGGGGGCAAATAGAAGAAAAAAGGAGAGAAGTACAATCGCGCGGCGGGAGACACCAAGACGCCAAGAACTCCCCCGGTTCCAGTTCGAGAAAACACAAACTTTCCGTTGAGCGGCCGTTGAAAGCCTCAAGGCCGCGCCCCCAAACTCAAGATGATATTCTCCCGCCAGACCCGGTATGGGCTGGCCGCGCGTACTACGCGGGACGGTTTCCCTGCAGGCCAAACCGCTTCGCGTTCACACGTGCTGCGTCAGATTCGCTAGTGGACGACCGGGGTTGCCTCGCCGACGGGCCGGAACGCGAGGCTTTCCCCTGCGACATAAATCTGGAGTGTCGCGGGCCTCTGAATTCCACCCTGAATCAGCGCCTCGGAAAGCGGGTCTTCGACATATTTCTGAAGCGCCCGCCGCAACGGCCGCGCACCGTAGTTCCGGTCCGCGCACGTTTTTTCGAGGACCCACTGCCTTGCTTCGGGCGACAGCACCACCTGCACTTGCCGGTGAATCAGCGTGTCGTTCAACTGACCGACAAGCAGATCAATAATCCGGAGCAGATCTTCGTCGCCCAACGGATTGAAGAGGATTACTTCGTCCAGCCGGTTCAAAAATTCCGGATTGAACGCCCGCTTCACTTCTCCCAACACCAAGTCTTCCATGCTCTTCAAGCTGGCTTCATCAATACCCGCTTGGAAACCGATGGAAGTGCGCTTCTGCAGATGCCGCGCACCTATATTGGAAGTCATGATGATGATGGTGTTCCGGAAGTCGACCGTGTTTCCGAGACCATCCGTCAACTGCCCGTCCTCGAACACCTGCAACAATATGTTAAAGAGGTCGGGATGCGCCTTCTCAATCTCGTCCAGTAGGATAACCGAATATGGGGTGCGGCGCACGCGTTCCGTCAATTGCCCGCCCTCTTCGTAGCCGACGTATCCCGGAGGCGCGCCGATCAGCTTCGAGACCGAATGCTTCTCCATGAATTCGGACATGTCGAAGCGGACGAGCGATTTTTCCGAGCCGAAGAGGAACTCCGCAAGGCGCCGCGCCACTTCGGTTTTTCCCACGCCAGTGGGCCCAAGGAAAAAGAAACATCCGACCGGCCGCGAAGGCGACTTCAATCCGGCGCGGCTGCGCCGGATGGCGCGCGCCAACGCGGTGATGGCCTTGTCCTGGCTGATGACGCGCTTGTGAAGCTCCGGTTCGATGCGGAGCAACTTCTGCTGTTCGTCTTCCTTGATGGAGGTGACCGCGATGCCGGTCCAGCGAGAGACGACTTCCTCGATGTCTTCGCGGGTTACGATGCCCGTGGAAGCGTCGTCAAGCTTGTAGCGCTCGCGCAACACGCGCAGATTTTCCTTTTCTTTTCTTTCTTCTTCGGAGTAGAAGCGGGCCTTTTCGAATTCGTGCGCGGCGATCGCGGACTCCATGCGATGGGTGATGAACTTGACACGCTTCTGGACTTCGGCCACTTCTTCCGGTACGGAGGCCTGGCGCAATTTCACGCGGGCGCCCGCCTCGTCAATCAGGTCGATAGCCTTGTCGGGAAGGAAGCGGTCGGGAATATAGCGGTTCGAAAGGTAGACGGAATAGCGCAGGGCTTCGTCCGTGTAGCTGACGGCGTGGAACTTTTCGTAGCGTTCCCGCACGCCGTTAATCACCTGAACGGCTTCTTCTTCATTCGGGGCCGGCACTTTTACGGCCTGGAACCGGCGCTCAAGCGAGCGATCCTTTTCGACGGACTTGCGATACTCACCCGGCGTGGTCGCGCCGATGCACTGAATCTCACCGCGCGAGAGAGCTGGTTTCAAAATATTGGCGGCGTCGAGCGAACCCTCGGCCGACCCCGCGCCCACCAGCGTGTGAAGCTCGTCAATGAACACGATGGAGTTCTGGCTCTCCATGAGTTCCTTCATGATGGTCTTCAAGCGCTCTTCGAATTGTCCGCGGTACTTGGTGCCCGCGACGATGAGCGAGAGATCAAGTGACAAAATGCGTTTGTCCGCGAGAAACGGCGGCACGTCGCCGTCGGAAATGCGCTGTGCCAGACCCTCGACGATCGCGGTCTTGCCCACGCCCGGCTCGCCGATCAGCACGGGATTGTTCTTCGTCCGTCGGCACAATATCTGGATGACGCGTTCGACTTCGCCCTCGCGGCCGACCAGCGGATCGAGCGATCCTTCGGTCGCCGCTTGCGTGAGATCACGGCTGAACTCCGCGAGCAGGGAAGTTTCCTTCGGGCGGGAAGCCGTGGTCTTCTCCCCGGTTGTGCGCGAGAGCTCTTCCCGCAACGACGAGAGGCGCAGGCCCCGCTCCATCAGGATTTCCGCGCCAAAGCATTTCTCTTCGCGGAGAATTCCAAGCAGCAGGTGCTCCGTGCCGACGTGCTTGTGTCCGAGACGTTCGGCCTCCTCGGCAGCCATGTTGAGGATGCGCTTGCACTCCGCGCTTAGGGGAACCTCCACCGAGGTGGAAATCCGTTCGCGAATGGTGATACGCGCCTCGATTTCTTTCCGGATGGATTCGATCGACCCCTGCTGGCGCAGGAAGCGGTTCGCCAGTGCCTTGTCCTCGCGCATCAAGCCGAGTAGCAGGTGTTCGGTCTCGATGTACGGGCTTCCGTACTGGCTGGCTTCGTACCTGGCAAAAAAGATGACGCGTCGCGCTTTCTCTGTGTATCGTTCGAACACGTTAGCTCGCTTCTCCCCCTGGGGTCCCCGTCGCTTCGGCTCTCACCGAGCGAGTCCGCAGAACGCCATGATCGAGTCCCATGATGCGATCGCAGCGCCCCGCCAGTTCCAGGTTGTGCGTGGCAATCAGCGACGCCAACCGGTGTGTGCGATGCAGCCGCTCCAGCAACTCAAACACGGCCCAAGCATTCTCCTCGTCCAAATCTCCGGTCGGTTCGTCTGCCAGCAACACGCGCGGCCCGGTGACGAGCGCCCGGGCAATCGCGACACGCTGCTGCTCCCCGCCCGAAAGTTCTCCTGCGCGATGTTGCGCCCTGTCTTTCAGCCCAACTTCTTCCAGCCACTTACGCGCTTTACCGAGCGCGACTTCCTCTGGCTCTTCGCGCACCAGCAAGGGCATCGCTACGTTCTCTTCCGCCGAAAAATCCGGTAGCAATTGATGCCGTTGCCAGAGAAACCCCACGGCTCGATTGCGAAAATTCGCCAAAGCCGCGTCTTGATTTGTTTCGATCGCTTGATTTGCAAAGTATACTGTACCGCTTGTTGGAGTGTCTAGCGCACCCAGCAAATGCAGCAGCGTGCTTTTTCCCGCTCCCGATGGCGCGACGATCGCGACCATCTCTCCCTCGCGCAATTCCAGGTTCGCATCCGTCAGCACTTCCAACTTTTTCGCGCCCGCGCCGAAACTCTTCCGCAAACCGCGGGCTTCGAGCAGGGCTTCTCCGCGTTCCGCTGTGCCACTGCCCTGCACGCTCATAAAGAGAATGTTCCCTTCCGGTGCGCGCTTGGGCAAGGCTCTTCGTCACACTTGGCTATCACGCCCATATAAGTAGGATGCGAAAAGGCCTGGACGAAGCACCGCCCGAGATTTCCTCCAGCTTGCCCGGTCCGCCCACTAGGTTTGCCCACCCGTTTTCCCATTTCCGTCCCCAGGCTGCCCCTGTCGAACCACGAGGAAACTGTTCGAAATTGGCACGGCGCTAATTGTCTGACTTTCAATACTTTACGGTAGGCTCTGCGTACGGAATGCACTTCCAGAACTGCTTTGCGAGCAGCCTCCCAAGTATTGCGTGTATTGGAGCAAATGAGGCTCCAAATCCTTGAGTACTAAACCTTTCTCCTAGCCCGCCCCCTCGTCCGGCAACAATCGCGCCTCCACGAACTCCGAGCGTACATCTTCTACCTAAACCCGCTGGCTTGATCCTGTCCGGCTGTTCATTCGAACCGTAGAATCTCTACCGGCAGCAGTCGGGCCGCTTCTCTAGCTGGCAAGATGGTGGCCAGGACGGCGATACTGATCGCCGCCGTCGCGATCCACAGGCCATCGAAAAAACTCGGATGAAACGGCACGTATGGCACGGCATAGACTTGCGGATCGAGGGGAATCAGCTGATAGGTTCCGGCGATCCAGGCGAAGGCGTAGCCGAGGGCGAGACCGATGAGCGTTCCGGTGGCGCCGATCGCGATGCCCTGTAACAAGAATATCCTGCGAATCTGATCGCGCCGCGCGCCCATCGAGAGTAGGACGGCAATGTCCCGCGCTTTGTCTGTGACCGTCATCGAGAGCACGACGAGGATATTCAGACCGGCAACGAACGTGATCAAACCGATGAAGATGGCAGTCACCAGCTTCTCCAGCTTAAGCGCGCGGAACAACGCGCGGTTGGCTTCCATCCATGTCGTGGCGACGAACCCCATCCCGGCGGCCTGCTCCGCTTCGCGCGCCACTTTCGGGGCTTCCTCCGGTTTGGTCAGGCGGAATTCGAGCACGTTGACGATGTTGCCCACGCCCGCAAGGGATTGCGCGGCGGGTAGCGAGATGAAGCACCAGTTTTCGTCATAATCGTAGAAGCCCGATTCGAAGACTCCCGCCACCCGGAATCGCCGCGTCCTCGGCATCATTCCGAACGGTGTTAGCCTGCCCTGCGGACTCGTGAGTGTCACGAAGTTGCCGGGCTTGAGTTTCCACTCGTCTGCCAGGAGTTTTCCCACTAGCATGCCGTCAATGCCGTCGGCATCGGCCGAAAAATCCAACTGGCCCGCAGTCAGCTTCTGCAGCGCTTCGTCGCTTTTCTTTTCCTGCTGCACCTCCACGCCTTTGGTCACAACGCCGCGCGCGTCCCCATTGAAAGAGAGCAGTACGGTGTCGTAAATCGCCGGGGTGACGGAGCGGACGCCGGGCAACTGCTGCAGCTTTTTCGCAAGTTCCTGGTAGTTGGGAATCCCGCCGGAACCGGGCCGCGTGAGGGAGATGTGCGCGGTCACGCCCAGCAACCGGTCCTGCAAGGTCTCGCGGAACCCGCTGTTCATGGACAGCGCGATCACCAGCGTAGCCACGCCTGCGGCCACGCCAAGGATGGAGAAGACTGTGACCAGCCGGAGGATGGCCGGACGGTGTGGCGACCGGAGATATCTTCGCGCCACAAACCATTCAAAGCTCATGGCGCCTCATTGTCCTCCAGATGCTTTCCGAAGAATGCGTATCCCAACCCTTTAGGGGCGTCCTTATCCCGCCTTCTCACGCCATTCAGCAAATCCTTGGCCGCCGCGGCGCCGATTACGGTTCCTCCGCTTTCGCTTCAGGGCGAAGAAGGGGGAACAGAATTACGTCGCGGATCGAATGCGAATCGGTCAGCAACATCGTAAGCCGGTCAATGCCGATGCCTTCCCCGGCCGTCGGCGGCATCCCATGGGCCAGGGCGCGGACATAGTCTACGTCCAACTGTTTCGGGGCTTCCTCTCCGCCCTGGGCGATCTGCGCCAAAAAGCGCCGCTCCTGTTCCGCGGGGTCATTGAGTTCCGAGAAGCCGTTGGCAATCTCCATCCCAGCTACGTAGATTTCGAAGCGTTCAGTCAGGGAAGGATCCTCGGGCTTCTGCTTGGAAAGCGGCGAAATCTCCGTGGGAAAATCGTAGAGAATCGTTGGTTGCACGAGTTTGTCTTCGGCAATCGTTTCAAAGAGCAAGCCTGTCCATTCCCCGTCGGAAAGCGTGCCCTTGGATACGGCGTATTCCGCATGGTTCGCCTTGGCCCAGGTGTTGTAACGCTCCGTAGCGCCATGTGGCCCCCCCGGTGTAGCGAGTTCCTCGAGCGTGGGCGCGATACCAACTCCCGCCGGCCAATATTTCACGATGGCCTCCCGCATGGACAGACGTTCCATGCTGCTGAAATCGAGTTCCAGGTCGCCGTACTTAACCGTAGTGGATCCGGTAATCGCCTGTGCCAACTGCCTGAACAGCTCCTCGTTAAGATCCATCAGGTCGTGATAGTTGCTATAGGCCTCGTAAAACTCCAGCATCGTGAATTCGGGATTGTGCTGTGTGGAGATGCCCTCATTCCGGAAATTGCGGTTGATCTCGAAGACGCGATCGAAGCCGCCGACGGTCAGCCTCTTCAGATAGAGCTCCGGCGCAATCCGCAGATAGAGATCAATATCCAGCGTGTTGTGATGCGTGACGAAGGGCCGCGCCGCCGCTCCGCCCGCGATAGGGTGCATCATCGGAGTTTCCACCTCGATATAGCCGCGGCTCTCAAAGAATCTCCGGAGTTCCTTCACGATGCGCGCACGCGTTTCGAACACCTCGCGGGATTTTTCGTTGGCCACCAGGTCCAGATACCGCATCCGGTAGCGCAATTCGATGTCGGAGAGACCGTGCCATTTCTCCGGCAAAGGCAGGAGGGCCTTCGAGAGGAAGGAGATGTCCTCCACCCATACCGAGAGTTCGCCGGTCTTGGTGCGGAACATGTGGCCGCGTACCCCGATGTGGTCGCCCAGATCCAGCAGTTGAAATAGCTGAAAGCCACCCTCCCCAACGACGTCCTTCCTTACGTAAACTTGGACGCGCTTCCCCGCGCCCTGCAAGTGGGCAAACCCAGCTTTGCCCATCAAGCGGTAGGAAACGATCCTGCCCGCCAAGCGTACCTCCTGCTTATTCGCCTCAAGTTCCGGGGCGGTCGCATTCCCATAGTCCCCCAGGAGGTCTGCAGCGGTGTGGCTCCAGCGAAATTCCCTTGGAAATACTTCATATCCAAGGGCTTGGATGGCCTCCAGCTTTTTTCGGCGTTGCTCGAATTGGTCGCGCGGCTCGAATTCCAAAACGGATTTTCCTTTTCTGGTCGGTGTCTCAGGAGTATAAAGGCGGTAGAGTGTAAGGGCAAGGAATCCAGAAGAGGAGGAACCGGCCCCCGGTTCCAAATTGATACACGAAATTAAATATTATCTAATTGTAATGTTGTGTGCTATAGTCCTCGAACTTCTGGATAGGTAGTCAGGAGGTTTTTGTGCGGGCCACCCTTGGCTTTCCCCTCTCTCGCTTGGATTCTGTTTCGCAAGATTGGCGATCTCCTCTTCCACCGGACAAGTCCCTTCCGTACCTGCATACCCTGCGATTTCTGGAGACGTCCTACGCGATGTTCAGTGTCAACCTGGATGAGGCCATTGGTTTGCGGCGATCCGGCCAACTGAACAAAGCTTACCAGGTGCTTTCGATTTCGCCTTCTCTCTGCAAGCGGCTCTCGGGATATGTTCGGGTGATGCTGCGCGCCATGCTGGAGCACGCGAAGCATTTTCGCGTGGTTCCCAACGTTACGCCACTGGAACCCGAAAACTTCCAGCATCCGAAATGCCGCCGGGCCGCAGGTTTCAACGGTGTTTGCAGCCGCCTGGTCCTCAGCAAACGCTCGCAGTTGCTCCACAAGCTCTCCACCCTGACGGATTTGATTGACGATTTGGAAGTTGCATTTACCAAAGCGGCGGCGGATCTGAAGGATTCCGCCTCCCTGCAGCCCGAACGGGAATGGAGCGTTCTGGACACTTCCCATTACGACATGAACACCTGCCTGCGGGAGTCAATTGTCCTGCTGAAGAGCTTTCTCCATGCCCTCCCGCCCGAACAAGTGCCCGAGTTTTCTACAGCTCTCCAAATGCTCCCCGCCGCTTCGGTTCGACCGGTGCTGGTCGGGAAGCGGCATCTTGCCCATAGACGGATGACCCTGCTCAAGGGACAATAACCCCTGACTCTTTGGGATCATCGAATGCTGGGGTATACAACCTATGGAGCCGTTGGGCCTTCTATAGCTCCATATGTGCGCCTCGTCCGTCATCCCAGGGACAACTTTAGGAGCGATTCGGCGCATCCGTTCTTCTAGTGGCGCCGCAACTGGACAGTTGGCCCGTCAACGACCAGCACTACCGGTAGCGTGGACCGAAGCAGAAGCTATACGCCTGGCTCAGGCCGGGAATGCTGCTGCCTTCGAATTTTTATACCAGCTCCACAGCCGCAGGGTGTATGCCCTGTGCCTCAGGATGGTCGGCAATCCCGCCGACGCGGAGGACCTGATGCAGGAGGCCTTTCTCCAGCTTTATCGGAAGATCGGCACCTTCCGGGGCGAGTCGGCCTTTTCCACCTGGCTACACCGCATGACCGTAAATGTTGTGCTCATGCGTCTCCGCAAGAAAACGCTTCCGACCGATTCTCTCGAAGAGACGCTGGAACCCGACTCAGAGAGTAGCGGTCCAAAGCGAGATGTCGGCGCGCCTGACTTGCGTCTTTCCGGCGCCGTTGACCGCGTGAACCTGGAACGCTCGATCGAAAAGCTGCCTCCAGGCTATCGCACCGTGTTCGTGCTTCACGACGTTCAGGGTTACGAACACAATGAGATTGCGGACATCATGGGATGCTCCGTGGGTAATTCGAAGTCGCAGTTGCACAAGGCCCGTACGCGTCTTCGCGAACTTCTTCAGGAGGAAATTCGCGAACAAGCCCGCGAGGAGCGCAAGGCCGCAAAAACCCAATCTGGTTCGCTGGATTAGGCTACAATGGGGGAAATACCCTTCAGATCCGGTGCACGAATTGGGCAGATGAAGTTACCAGAGGCAGCCACCCAGGCCTGCTCTCTCGGGAGACAGTCCGATGCAGTGTAAAGATCTGGAATTGGTAGTTGAATCCGAGGGACTGGTCCTGCTCACCTCGGAAGCCCGCGAGCACCTCACTCTTTGTCCGGCGTGCCGAGGCTTTGTCTCCGACCTGGAATTCATCGCGGCCGCGGCCCGCGCGATTCCTGCGGAAATTGAGCCTCCGGCCCATGTGTGGACTTCTCTTCGCGCTCAATTGGAGGCGGAAGGCCTTATTAAGGAGCCGGTTACTGCGCTGGAGGGCGTTCCTTCACGGATATGGCCTCGCTGGTTCGGGCTTCGTTCGTTGATCACTGCCACTGCAGGTGCCGCTCTCCTTGCGGCAGTGTTGCTTCTAACGCATACCCCGGTGGCGCCGCGGGCTCCGGCTGCTGGTACCCCGGCCCAAGCGCCGGTCCAGACCAATGATTCGGCGCCTTCGCCGCTTGCGGCCCCTCCGGCGGCGCCCGCTCCTTCCCTCGCAGCTTTGTCCGTGCCGAAAGCGGCCTTCTCGGCCAAGCGGCATAGCTCTGGACCCACGGCCTCCAGGATCAAGGAACTCGCTCCTTCCCCCTCCGAGGACGCCGGCACCACTTTTGCGCCGAGCCCTGTGGACCAGGATTTCCCGGACATGGAACTCGCCGGCAATTCCCAGGTGGATGCTTCACTCCGCCAGAATTTGCGGACACTTAACGAATTTATTGCTGAATGTGAACGCCATTTGAAGGAAAATCCGCACGATCAATTGGCGCGTGAGTATCTCTATACCGCCTATCAGCAAAAAGCCGATTTGCTTGCCACCATGATGGACAGCGCCAGGAGCGAACACTAACATGCAGCCCGCCACGAACCCGCGGTACAGCCCGCGCCACACGCTTTATATCTGGAGCGCAGGCCTTTTGCTCTTCGCCGCCTCCACCGCGATTGCCGGCGCGCCGGAACACCAGGAACGACGCTTCACGGTGAAGGGTCATCCCGTCGTTGTCCTCCAAAACATCGTGAATGGGCGCATCGAAGTGAAGTCCGCGCCGAATTCCGAGGTCATCGTCGCCAGCACCGCACCCGCGGACCAAGTGGCTATGGACATCGAACAAGTGGGGGATCGCATTGACATCAGCGCTTCCGCGCTGCATCCCTCCGCACAGGCCGAAGATCCCGAGGCCGACTTCCAGCTGACCGTTCCCGAGCAGACCGAGCTTCAGCTGAAGACGCAGACCGGCCTGATCTACGTGGAGCAGGTCACCGGAGACATGAAACTCGAAAGCGTCGCGGGCGACATTCACCTGAAAGAAGTCTCCGGCTATATCATCGTGAAGACCACCGGCGGTTCGCTCCGCTGCACGCTCTGCTCCGGCAAGCTGGAATTCACTTCCATCAGCGGAAACGCCCAGGTGCTGCAGCCCGCGCTGACGAACGTGAGCTTGATGACCACTTCCGGCAACATCCTCTATGATGGCGATTTTATACGCACCGGAATTTATTCCATGAAGAGCGGGAAGGGCGTTGTTGAGGTCCGCTTTTCCGGCAGCGATTCCTTCGATCTGAACGCTCAGACGAATTACGGCACGGTGGACAATCAGGCGGCGGAATTCCTGAAGCCGGACACGCACGTGCACCGGCATGTGGCTTCCCGGTATGCCCACAGCCTCTTCGGCACCGTCGGCCAGGGGCTGGCCAAGGTCGAGCTTTCTTCCTACAGCGGCACCATCCGCATCCTGAAGCGCAACTAACGCATCGTTCGCGTTACTTCTTTACTTTCTTCCCCTCAGTCGAAGTATTCTGTAGTTAGTCCAATGGATTCGCTTTACCCGCAACGATCGTGATGCCGCGCACTCCCATCCTGTGTCTCGCCGGCTTTATGGGCTCCGGCAAGAGCACCGTTGGCGCGCGCCTGGCCCGGCAACTCGGCTGGCGCTTCGTCGATCTTGACGAGCGCATCGAAGCGGCCGCCGGGATCGCAATCCCGCAATTCTTCGAACGCCATGGAGAGCCCGCTTTCCGCCAGTTGGAAGCCGATCAGCTTCGGGCGGCCCTGGGCCGCGCGGTGGAGCTGCGCGAGCCGACCGTGCTCGCACTTGGCGGCGGCACCTATGCGCAATCGGGAGCGCCGGAATTCCTGCGCAACTCTGGCGTGCCCGTTATTTGGCTCGATGCACGCATGGAAGTGCTGCTCTCGCGCTGTATGACTATGTCGGGCCGCCCGCTGTTTCGCGATGAGATCAGCTTCCGGGCATTGTATGCCCAACGCATCGCGTCTTATCAGCTCGCCGATTTTCGCGTGGAAAGCTCCGGGGATGCTGGCGCTGTGGTGGCGGAGATCCTGCGCCGCGGCATTCCTGGCGTGCCGGCGGCGGAACTCGATTCGCACCTCGAATTGGAAAAACCGCAGTCCTGAGGGAGAGCCATGCTGAAATCAATGCTGCATTCGAAACTTTTCATGCGCTGCGCGATCCTGTTTCCGGTATGTGCCGCAGTAGCGCTCTCTGCCGCGGGAGAGAAGAAAGGCTCTCTGTTCGCTTCCGACAAAGGGAAATTCGATATTCTCCTCGACGGTAAGTCTCTCGGGCGCGAGGAATTTTCCATCGAGTCCTCCGGCGCCGATTGGGTTGCCAAAGGCAGCACATCGCTGCAGACGCCGGACGGAAAGGCGGCCAAGGTCACCGGCAATTTGTCGCTGCATTCCGACGGAATCCCGATCAGCTACGAGTGGAGCTCGCAGACTGACAAATCGAATTCCGCCAGCGTCGTTTTTGTGAACGGCGTCGCGAAGACCACGCTGCAAGTCCAGGGCGCGCACCCGTTTCAGCAGGAGAACACCTTTACCTCGCCGCTCGTCGTGGTGCTCGACAACAATCTCTACCACCAGTATGAAATACTCGCCCACGTATACGACTGGTCGAAGGGCGGCATCCAGACGTTTTCCGTCCTGATCCCGCAGGAGCTGACCCCGGGCACAATCACGGCCGAGGCCGCAGGGAAAGTCACCGCCGATGGGAAGAATTACGAGCTGCTGAAAGTGATCTCCACGGACCTGGAAATCCATCTCTTCCTCGACCCGAACCACAAGCTCATGCGCCTGGAAGTTCCATCGTCGAAAGTAGTGGTCGTTCGGGAATAGAGCTTCTAACCCGTCTTTCTCTTGGCGCATCGAACCGGAAAGCGGAGCGCATCATGCCGACTCGCGTGAATCGTCAGTCAGTCGACCTTTCGCCTTATCCCAATCTGGTTGTCGTTTACCTGGGAATGCGTGTGAATCGCCTAGCCGGTCTCAAGACCCTCTTTGGATTTGGTCCCCAAATCTCCAACTCCGTTACCACAGCGCCCGATGGGCTGCTCCACCACGAATTTTTCATTCTTTCTCTGTTTCCAATGCACGTCGGCATCCGCCAATACTGGCGCGATCCGGAAACACTGCTGGCGTGGACGCGTTCCGATCCGCACCGGCAGTGGTGGAAAAATTTCCTCAAGGATTCGGGCGGAACGGGATTCTGGCACGAGTCTTATTTCCGGGCCGGAGGGATGGAGGCGATCTACGACGACATCGCGCCGGCCATCGGCTTCAAGAGCTTCGCCAATGTGGTTCCCGCGCGCGGGCCGATGTTTGGCGCCGCAGACCGCAGTGAAAAACAGATCCGCAGCCAGCCAGTGGTTTCGGAGTCTGACCTCTACGGCGAGTAATGCTAGCGTGCGGTGGCCGTTGAGCGAGGGCCTTGGCCGAAAAGGAAACGGCGCCCCGGAACTTCCGGAGCGCCGTCATCTTTCCTAACCCCTGACCAAATTTTTCCGTTTACCTCGCCAGCGGCCTTTGAAACACCGGCATCCCGGGTCTCCGCAGCGGATAGCCCTGCGGCTGACCATGGGCTTGCGCGGGGATCAGCCCATTCGAATGGCTGGCGTGGCCGATGTGCCCGTGCTGCCCGTTGCCATTCGCCGGCGCGGGCTGCGGCAGCCGCGCCGGGTTACCGATAGGGCGGAGGTTGATCGGTGCTGCGTTCACGTGATCGCTGATCGCCTGCAGCCTCTTGAGAATTGATTGCCATTGTTCCCAATCCAACTGGCGCAGGAACGGACGCAATCCCATGATGAACGGATCCTCCAGCAGCGCTTCCCCGTCCGATTCCGGAATGAAGAAGCGGTTCAATCCGACGTTCAACGCCTCGGAGATCTTTTCGAGGGTACCGAGGCTCGGCGTCATTTGCCCGCTCTCGATGCGCGACAAATACGACCGGCTTACCTTGGACTTCGACTGCAGTTGGCTCTGCGTCATCCCGCGGGACTCCCGCAACTGGCGAATGCGCTGGCCGATGTTCTCGACGGTCTCCTGATTGGCAAACTTCGGGGGCACTACTTCCGGCACGGCCTCTTCCTGCGGCACCTCTTGAGGAATCAGGTATTCCATCCGCTGCGGCAGCGCGCGAACGCACCTCCGGCAATTGCCGGTGCGCGTACGGTACTGCACGAGCCCGCAAGTCTTGCAGCGAATGACTTCACGATCCATTTCCAGGGAATTCATCGTTGCCTGTTTATCCATTTGTGCGGACACCGGCACTCCTCGTTGACTTGTGTGTTTTCCGGCGTGCGGATAGGAAGGAACGTCGGAGCGTTCTTGGGGGAAGGCAGTTACTGGCGCGAGGGGAGTTTCGCTTGAAGCGACGATTCTTGTCAAGAGTATTTTTCGATATTTTCGAAGGAAATCGGCCGGAATTCTCCATGTTTCCGCCCTGTTTTCGCCTGTCCTTGCGGACGGGCGTTTCTGATTTCTTCAGCCCCTAGTACCTATCTCTGGATGCCACGACTATATCTTGTGCTTTTGTTTCTCCCAAAGGCCCATTCCAGTTTCTGCACAAAATTCTCAAGGCGGGCCGGTTGGTTGCGCGAAAGCCCTTCCGTCTCGTCCTGTCCATCCGCGTCGGGTGCTTCGCCCTGCTACACTCTTCTATTCCCAAGGAGTCCATATGCCGACCCGCGAAGACGCCTGGCAGCTTGTCTGCGAATACACGCAATCCGAATCCCTGCGCAAGCACATGCTTGCCGTCGAAGCGTGCGTCCGCGCCTATGCTCGCAAACAGGCCGCCGACGAAGAGCTTTGGGGCGTCACCGCCCTCCTGCACGATTTCGACTACGAACGCTGGCCCAACGCCGAGCACGCTCCCGACCGGGAACACCCGGCCGAGGGCGCCAGAATCCTTCGTGAGCGCGGCTACTCCGAGGAGGTGATCCGGGCGATTCTTTCGCACGCCGACTATTGCAACGTTTCTCGGGAAACGCCGCTCGAAAAAACACTTTTCGCCTGCGACGAGCTTGCCGGCTTCCTGACCGCTTGCACCTACGTCCGCCCTTCGAAGAGCATCCTTGATTTGGAAGCCATCTCGGTCAAGAAGCGTATGAAAGACAAGGCGTTTGCGCGCGGGGTCTCGCGCGAAGATGTCGTCAAGGGCGCCGAGGAGCTTGGCATCCCGCTCGACGAGCACATCACCTTTTGCATTGCCGCCCTACGGGAACAGGCAGACGCCCTGGGCCTCCGCGGCTCGCTTTAGCCTCTAAACCGTTCTGTCCAATCGAGTTGCCAGACCTGCTTTTGGGTTGCGGCTCAGTGGCTGTTTACTGCCTGGTGCCGAGTGCCGTGACGGACATCGGCTCTTATTTTCGCTGTTCGCTTCGCTCTAACATCCGCTATCCTCCAGCGTCCAATGCGTGTAAGATGCGTTTCCCCGTTTGTGCCTCTGCAAATCTAAGTTTGTCAGGAGCCACCTATGACCGCACCGCAACCTGGAATGTCTGCTGAATTCGCCGCTGGTCTCCGTGAAGTCATGCTGCAAGGCCTGGCACGGGAGATGGAAACGACCAAAAAGGTCCTCGCCGCCATCCCGGAATCGCAGCGCAACTATCGCCCGGATCCCAGGGCCCGGACGGCCTGGGAACTTGCCTGGCACCTTGCGGTATGCGACGTTCAGATGACCGATGAAGTTGCCGATTTGAAATTCGAGATGGAACCGAGGTTCAAGGAAGAACCCACGAGCATCGCCGATCTTGTGAACTGGTATGATGCGCAATTCCGCCGCGCGATCGGTCGTGTCCAGGCGATGTCGCCTGAACAGCTGACCACCCCGGTGGATTTCTACGGAGTTTTTAACCTGCCTGTGGTCTTCTATCTGACCTTCGTCAACAACCACTCGATCCATCATCGTGGCTATCTGGCCGCCTATCTGCGCGCCATGGGCGCCAAAGTACCTGCCATCTATGGAGGCAGCGCGGACGAGCCCTGGCAAGGCTAACTGCTGGCACACTGAACAAGCGCCGGAGGCGCGTCACATCGGCAGCCCAGGCCGTAAGGCTCGGGTCATCGCCAACAAGAATCTAGCGCCATGGGTGCGACATGCCTCCGGCGCTTTTCTTTTTTCATGCTTGTCTCACAAGCTGTCATTGCATGCGGCCGTTTGCAAACACGGCTGCGCCCCTTCCCCGTTACCTTCCCTGCACTCTGCTTCTCTTTTCATGCACCGCAAGAATGCTCTCCCCTACACTTTTCTTAATTGCTCAAGGAGATCCTCGATGGACACTTTTGTCACCATCTTTGGCGCCATTTTTCTGCTCATCTTCCTCGGAGCCGTGATCGGATCGTTTTTCACGGTACAGACCGCCGAGGTCGCCATCGTGCAGCGGCTGGGCAAGTTCGCACGGGTCGCCGGGCCGGGGCTTAACTGGAAAACACCGTTCATTGAAAACGTGGTCCGCCGCATGAGCATGAAGGTCCTGCAATTCGACGTGCAGGTGGAAACCAAGACGCAGGATAACGTCTTCGTGCAAATACCCGTTTCGATCCAGTACAAGGTCATCCCTGAAGGGGTCGAAGCCGCCTTCTATAAGCTCTCCGATCCCGTCAAGCAGATCGAGTCCATGGTCTACAACATGGTCCTCGGCCATGTACCCAAAATGAAGCTCGACGACACGTTCATCAACCAGGCCGATATCGCCAAGGATTTGCGCGACTCGCTCGACGCCTCCATGCATGAATACGGCTACACCATCGTCAAAGTTCTCATCTCCGATATCGTGCCCGACCCCAAGGTCAAAGCCGCGATGAACGACATCAACGCCGCCGCACGAGAACGCGAAGCCACCGTCTCGCGCGCCGAAACCAATAAATTGTTGCTCGTGAAGCAAGCCGAAGCGGAAGCCGAGTCCAAGCGCCTGCAGGGCGAAGGCATCGCCAATCAGCGCAAAGCGATCATCGCCGGCCTAAAGGATTCCATCGAAGATTTCTCCAAGGCCGTCGCCGGTGCCACGCCGCAAGATGTCATGCAGCTCGTCTTGATCACGCAATACTTCGACACGCTAAAGGACGTCGCCGCGAACGATCGCACAAACACGGTTCTTGTACCGCATTCCCCTTCAACGATTAATGATTTATTCGGCCAGCTGCGCGACACCATGCTCACGGCCAACTCGCTTTCGGCTCCCCCGGGAATCGCGGCTCCGCCGCCCTCTGGCCGCACGCGCTGATTGCCTGTTTTAGTTCAATTTCGTCAGGGAACAGTCCCTGTTCTCGGTTCAAGCTTCCATTTTCCTTTCGGTTGTGAGCCCAGCGCGGCGCGCCTCTTCGCAGATGAATTCCGCCGTCAATTCGGGCTGCGTTACCGGCAGCATGTGGCCGCCCTCCACCAATTTCAAGCGTAAATCCGCCGCTTTGCCCCGCATTGCCTCGCCGTGATCACCGTGATTTAGTACTTGGTCGTTGGTGCCATAGAGAATACCCACCGGCAGGCGCAATTCTCCGTAGCGCTGCACCATCGCAAAAAGGTCTGCGGTGACGCCCATCAAATCCGTGGAGACGTTATAGAAGGCGCGGGGCCGCAGCCCCAGCAATCCGCCTCCGCGCACCGGGAAATCCTGCGGCACGCGCTCGGGAGCGAAAATCCTCCGTAGGGTGTCCGGGCCTCTGCGGATTCCCATGGGCGTCGCCAACGTCCACGCTACCAGCCGCCGGACAAATGGCGATTCGATCTCCAGCGGGCGGAACACTCCGGGTGGATGTCGCAAGACGTGCGTGAGAGGGGCCACCAGCGCCAGGCCGCTGACCGCCTCCGGGAAATTCAACGCCACACCAAGAGAAATCGCGCCGCCCAACGAATGGCCCACAAGTAGAGGCCGTTCCAAACCCATGGCCGCGATGAATTTTGCTACCAGCGCCGACTGTGCACTCAGCCGCCCCAGTTCGTCGGCTTCCCGCGTGGAATATCCCGACCCCGGCCGGTCAATCGCCAACACGCGGAAGTCCCTGCTCAGTTGGTCGGCCACGCCAAACGAGAAGTTGAGGCTCTGCCCGCCCAATCCATGCACCAGCACAATGGCCGGCCCCGAGCCTTTTTCCCAATAGTGAATCCGCGCGCCTTCGACCTGCACGAATTTCCCGCTCGGCGGCAGCGCTTTTTCGACGCGGCGCGCCGTCCAGCCTGAAAAAATCGCCAGGCCAATGCCGCAGAGCGGCACCGCCGCCAGCAATAACAGGGCGAGTTGCACCAGGATCATCGTGGGTTCCCCACGATCACGCTGCACTTACCGGTTTCTTTACGCGTGAAAATTCCATCGCTCCATCTTCGAGGCTGGAAAACCGGAACTCGAGCAAGTCCAGGGCGTAATTCTGGTGCAAACGCCAGGGCCGTTTCGACCCCTGCTTGGGAAGCACGTCCATTGCCCGCTGGATATACCCAGAGCTGAAATCTATGGCGGGTTCCTGCTGGATGGACTCATCGCGAACTCGCGGCACGCAGACGTCATATCCGCATGCGTCCATGTGCTTCAGCAGGCGGCAGACATACTCCGCCGTCAAATCGGACTTCAGCGTCCAAGATGCGTTTGTGTAGCCGAACGAAGACGCAAGGTTTGGGACGTCACTGTACATCATCCCCTTGTACGCCAGCGTGCGCGGAAAGTGGATCTGCTCCCCGTCCACCCAGACTTCCATGCCGCCCATCAACTGCACCTTCAAGCCCGTTGCGGTAACGATGATATCCGCCAGGAGTTCCTCGCCCGATTTCAGCTTGAGGCCAGCCTCGGTGAATGTTTCGATCTCATCGGTGACCATCGAGGCCTTCCCGCTCCGGATCGCCTGGAACAAATCTTCGTCCGGAACGAAGCACAGCCGCTGGTCCCAAGGGTTGTACCGCGGCGTGAAATGCTTTGCCGTGTCGTAGTTCGGGCCCAGCGCCTTCTGCGCCAGCCCGAGAATCCAATTTTTGATTTTTTCGGGATGCTTTCGCGATTGCTGATACAGGTACATCGCTACCAGCACGTTCTTCCACCGCACGATCGTGTAGGCCAACCGCGCCGGGATTTTGCCGCGCAGGCGTTCCGCCAGCATATCCTTGGCGGGCAGCGACAATATATAGGACGGCGACCGCTGTAGCAGGACCACGTGCTCCGCCTTCTCCGCCATCGCCGGCACCAGCGTCACCGCTGTCGCGCCGCTGCCAATCACCACCACGCGCTTCCTTGTGTAGTCCAGATCCTGCGGCCACTTTTGCGGGTGCACGATCGTGCCGCCGAAGCGCCCTATCCCCGGCCAAGCCGGCAGGTACCCGGTGTTGTAGTCGTAATAGCCGCTGCACATGTAGAGAAATTTGCAGGTCACCCGCGACTGCTCTGCTTCCGGCCCTTCCACTTCCAGGGTCCACGTCGCTTCAGCCGGTGACCACATCGCACGCTTCGCGCGGCTTTCGTAGCGGATCTTGCGGTCGATTCCGTGTTCCTGCGCAGTCTCGCGAATGTAATTACGAATCGAGGGCCCATCGGCGATTGCTTTCGCCTCTTTCCACGGCCGGAAGCTGTAGCCAAGCGTGTACATGTCAGAATCCGAGCGGACTCCCGGGTAGCGGAACAAATCCCATGTCCCGCCCATTGCCTTCCGGCCTTCCAGAATCACGTAGCTTTTTTGTGGAAGTTCTTTCTGCAGGTGGTAGGCCGCTCCGATCCCCGAGAGCCCCGCGCCCACGATGATCACGTCAAAATGCTCTGCGCCTCGCTCGTCGTCCGCGACCCGCGCTCCGTCCTGGACAACCGTGGCTATTCCGCCCATTCCCGCGTCCTCCATCTTCCCCTGCCCGCAGTCTACTCACCCCCGACTCACATTTCCACTGTCACCCCGCCCGGCAAGCCGCCCGCTCCTTTCCAACTGTTGACTGTCTACCGTAAACCGTCGACTGATATATTGACTTGCTTTCCTGCCGCGTCCTACCATGACGGCGCAGAAGCATCGGCCTACTCCGAGGACGGTGTTCGTATGGCAACTGGAAGCTCCGCAACAGGCGGAGTATCCCTGGCGCTGCAGGTCGGCGCCAAACCAAGATTTCTACTCTTCACGCACTGCTGGCAATCCTTCGTGGCCATCGCCAGCATGGTCGCCGCTCTGCCTGTGGCCATCGTCTCGTTTGGAGCGTACGGCGTCTCCCTCGTTCTGGAGAAAATTCCGCTGCTGCGGGCCAGCTACCAATTCTTCTCAAGCGCTTACAATCGCGCGATCGCCGCCCTCGCCCGAAAGGTCTTGCGCGATCCGAGGGACATGCCCGCGCTGCGCCTGATGGTTTCACTCACCGTCACCGTTGTCCCGGTCTTCATCGCGCAGTTGATCCTCGGGAAGCCGCGGCTCCTGCTTATTGCCGCCTTTTATCTCGCGCTCTACGGAGTGAAGTTCCAGCGCTTCATCCGCATGTTCAGCGCCAGCCACCTGGAGGCGCATCGCCCGCACGGCTATTTTTCCGGGGCCTACGACAGATTCTTCGGCCGTTACCTGGAATTCTTTCTCGGCTATCTCTACGGCAACATTCCCGAGCTGGGCCGCACTGCGCACGTCTGCCTGCACCACCGGGAAAACGCCGGCTTCGACGACACGCGCACGACCATGGCCTACGACCGCACCAGCCGCCTCGATTTTCTCTGGTATATGGCCGACAACCTGTGGACCGTCCTCGGCCTGGCGCCTTATCTCTATTTCCGCTCGAAGGGCGACGAAAAAAATCGCCTCCGCATGTTATCTGGCATGCTTCGCTACTACCTTTATTTTGCCGCCATCTTTGTCTATAACTGGCAGCTTGGCCTCTTCCTGGTGCTGATTCCCATTCTCAGCATGAATCTCATCAACGCCATCACCGCCTGGGTCCAGCACGCCTTCTGCGATCCCGAACATCCCGAGGACTATTTCACGAACACTGTCACGGTGATGGATGAAATCAATTTCATGAACGAGGGCTATCACCTCTGCCATCACCACCGTTCCGCGCTCCACTGGACCGAAATGCCCGCGCACTTCGACCGCCTCCGCGACCGCATGAGCAGCGCCAAGTCCCTCGTCTTCCGCGACCTGGATTTCCTCGGGCTATTCCTGGAACTCACGCTGCTGCGCCGCATGGACGTCCTCGCCGAAAAACTCGTCCCCTGGCAACCAATGTCGCACGCCGAACGCCTTGCGCTCATCGCCCAGCGCGCCACCGTTCGACGCCCCTGACTCTTGCCCCGTTTCTCTACGTTCTTCCCTATAGCGCTGACCTTTCAAATCAGTGTCTCTCTGAGTTCCGAGTTTACTTCTTACCTTTTCTGCCTTCGCGCTTCCAAAATCTCTCCCACGTCCACAATCCATACCCAGTCTTCGTCGGCAACGGATAACCCAGTTGATGTGCCAGCATGCAGACCTGCCCGCGATGGTGTGCGTCGTGGACGATCATGTAGGAGTACATCGCCGCTCCCGCAGGCCACGGGCGCGCCCAGCCGTCGCGGAGAAACCGTTTCACGCGGCCCGTCGGGCCGTCGAAAGCTTCGGCCAGCAGCATCCTGCAAAGCCCTGCGCTTTCCGCAAGCGCCGCGCTCGCCTGGCGTGGCGTGCACCGCCTGCGATTCAGTTCCGCGGGCAGCTTCAGGTGTGGCGCCGAAAGCCGCAGCCACTTCCTCCGCATGTTGTGCATGTGCGTGAAAATTGCCGCGATGGTGCGCCCACCGCGGCCGGCGGGCTTCGCCTGCCACGCGCGTGGATCGAGCGCCTCCAAAATCATCTGGTTCAAGTGATCGTTCAGTGCGTAGGTTTCTAGCAACGAGCCGCGAAATTCGGGCGTGGGCAAAACGGGTACGCATTTCATGGGCATCCTCCGCGAACCAACTCTGCTGCATCGGGACACCGCGAATCGGGTCCGCGTAGTCCCCTGCCCCAGCACCCTACGCCTTTTCCATCTCGAACGAAATCGCCGCGAAGCGCCTCCCCTTTCCTTTTCCCGTTACGGGCATTTCCACAAGTGTGAACCGTATTGTGGATAACTATCTATAGACGTCCTTCTTTCTTACTTGACATGATGCGAATAAAAAGCGAAACTTAGCGCGCCAGACTCCCTCTGGCAGGAGTTCCGGATGCCCTCGCCGTCTCCACAGCCAGTCACCGCTTCCCGCTTCTTGCACCCCCTCCAGCGATTCTGGGGGTATAGCACCTTTCGTCCCCGCCAAGAGGAAATCGTCCACGCGCTCGATTCTGGACGCGATGTTTGCGTAGTGATGCCCACGGGGGGCGGCAAGTCCCTGTGTTACCAGCTCCCGGCCGTTCTGGACGAAAAGCATACCGCCGTCGTGATTTCGCCTTTGATCGCCCTGATGCAGGATCAAGTCGCCCAGCTCCGCCAGATGGGCATTCCGGCTGTCTTCCTAAACAGCGCAGTGTTGCAATCCGAGCAGCGGGAGCTCAAGCAAAAAGCTGTCGCGGGAGACTACCGGCTGATATACGTTTCGCCCGAGCGGGCGGTCATGGAAGCAACGGAACGATGGCTGAAAAGTGTCCCGGTATCCTTTTTCGCGATTGACGAAGCCCACTGCATCTCACAGTGGGGACATGACTTCCGCCCCGAATACCGCCAATTGGCAAAGCTCCGCTCGCTGCTTCCAGATCGCCCCATCGCCGCCTTCACCGCCAGTGCCACGCAGCAGGTGCGCCACGATATCGTCGAGCAGCTTCAGCTGCGCGATCCGTTGAAGTCCGTTTCCAGCTTCCGCCGCGAGAACCTGCGCTATATCGTTCGCCAAGCCAAGGATCAGGAACAGGACGCGCTCGTCCTCGAGGCAGTCCGGCGGGTGCGCGAGGGCAATGTCATCGTTTATTGCCCTACCGTAGCGCGTGTCGGTGAGCTTGTGGATGCCCTGGAGGAATCCGGTATTCCTGCAGTCGGCTACCACGGCCAGATGGATGCCGCAGCTCGCCGCGACCACCAGGAAAAGTGGATGAGCGAGGAAGCCCGCGTCCTGGTAGGCACGATCGCCTTTGGCCTTGGAATCAACAAACCCAACGTTCGAGCCGTGATCCGCCTCGGGCTGCCGGATAGCCTCGAGCAGTTCTATCAGGAAACCGGACGCGCCGGACGGGACGCCCTCCCGGCCGACTGCTACCTTTTCTGGCAGAAAAAGGACAATGCGCTGCGCGCTTTCTTTATCAATCAAATCGGCGACCAGCAGGAGAAGGACCGGGCATGGCAACGCTATTACCGCATGCAGGACTTCGTTTCCTCCAGGGACTGCCGCCAGAAAACCATCTGCGAGCACTTCGGCGAATCCCCGAAGTGGCCGGGTTGCGGAATTTGCGACGTTTGCGTCGTGCCGCCAGCTTGGGTTTCCGGTTCGCGCGCCCCGCTGACTGTGCCTTCGCCTGCGGCTGGACGCACCGGAGTAGTAGCGGAATGCGGGCCAGCAGCAGTCGAATCCGAAGCAGGCGCGGATGCTGAATTGCGTGAATTTCTGCGTGAATGGCGCAGAAAGATCGCCCGCGAGAACTGCATTGCGGCCTTTCACGTCCTGCATGATTCCACATTGGAAAATATTTGCGTGCAAAAGCCGCAGGACATTCTGCAACTGCGCCAGGTTTCCGGCATGGGCGAAGCCAAATGTGACGCGTATGGCGGACGGATCGTGGATGTGTTACGGCGATTTGCGAACGGTGAACGCGCCAGCCAGGAGTGGCATGCGCGGTCGTCGAGTCCTTCCCAGGAAACCGTCGAGTTCCTGCAGCAGGGACGCACCTTTGAGGAAATTGCGCAACTTCGTGGGCGCAAAGTCTCGACGGTCGTCTCCCTGGTCGCTGCACTGATCGAAAAGGGGGAAATCGCCCCGCGTCCCGATTGGGTCCACCCCATTCATGCGGAACAGATTCGGCAGACCGCCGAAAGGCTTGGTCTCGATCTCCTCAAGCCGATCAAGGAGGCTCTCCCCGAGGAGGTCTCGTACGACGAGATCCGGCTCGTCGTTTCCCAACTCCGCCACAACGCGAAGTGCGTCACACGCTAGCTCCGATTTCATGGGTGGCCCGATGCCCGCGGGCGGAAGTGGCAGTCTGAAGACTTGCCGCTACAAGAGCGCGGACCGGGCACTTCGCGGCCCAATGTAAACAAGCCCGGCGCCTACAAATACTGCGAGGGGCGGAACGAATCCACCCCTCTGCGCCTTTGGTTACCGACTGTTAGCTGTGAGCCGTGAGCTGTCGACTATTGACTGCCAGCCCTTGGCTCCGCTCAGGGCAAGCTGCCTTTACGCCGTTTTGGCTTGCTGCTTCTGGGCCATTTGGGCCATGCGGGCGCGAATCCCCTTCATGGCTTCGCGGCTCTGTGCGACCCGCTCACGGCCGTTGGGCGTGGCGTTAATCAGCTTCTCGAAATTCGCGGCGAATTGCGGGCCGAACTGCGCGCGCGATTCGCCGAGGAATGGCTCGAGCTTCGAGAAGACGCCGATGTGTTCGCCGTTGGCCTCCGAGAACAGTTCCAAGCTAATGGCACCGTTGTTGATCAGTGCGGCGGCCATGTCCCAATAGCTGATGACCATGCGGAGGTGGCCGGAGTGTTCGCTGAACAACGCGTTGGTGAAATCCGCGTAGGACTCGGGATTGAAGTCGCGGAAATACCAATTGCGCGCCTCGCGCATAACGGGTTCGCGGCGGAGTTCGTACAACCGGAGAATCAATGCTGCTTCTTCTTGTTTCGACATACGGAGGTTCCTCTTTCTGTTTTTATTTTTGACTGCGAACTTTTTGATCCGGATGGCCCGGCGGGACGATTCCCAAGACCGGGCCCGGGAGGGAAACGGATAGGGCTTAGCGCTTCTCGCCGTGGCAACAGCCGGAGTTGGCCTTGGCCGCAGCAGCGAAAGCAGGCTCCCCCGATTTTACCGCCGGGGCGGGATATTTGTCGTGGTGGCGGACCCAGCCCATCGGATGCGGCTTCACATTCGCTTCGTCGCGGCCCTTGGGCACGCGATCGAGGAAGTAGTAGACGCCCAGGAGTTCTTCGAGGCCGCGGCCGTAGGTGGAGTAAGTGTGGTAGACGACGCCGGACGGATCCTTGGCGAACACGCTGAAACCCGGCGCCTCCTCGGCGGGAAAGCCAACGGTCTCGTAGTTGTAGACCTTGCCCGCCTCGAGTTCTTCCTTGGTAAAGGACACTCGGAAGTCCTGATTGAAGGTATTCAGCAGCGACGAAGCCCACGGGAAGCGCCAGCCCATGCGTCGCTTGAACGCTTCGAGCTTGGCGATGGGCGCGCGGGAGATTGCAGTGAAAGAGACGTCGCGTTGCTGGAGATGCGGGAGCACGCCGTCAAGGCCGTCGCCAATCATCGAGCAGCTGGGGCAACCCTCGGGCCAGTCCGGACCGAACATGAAATGGTAGACCGCGAGCTGGCTGCGACCGTCAAAAAGCTCGACGAGCGACTTCCGGCCCGTGGGCGTGTCGAAAGCGTAGCTTTTTTCGACGCGGAGCCACGGCAGCCGCTGTCGCTCGGCGGCGAGGGCGTCGCGCAGGTGCGTGTACGCCTTCTCCTTGGCGAGAAGTTTCCTGCGCGCCTCCAGCCAATCCGCCTGCGGCACGACTTCGTAGGTTTGCAACAGAGTGGTGCTCATGACTGCTTCTCCTTTCGATTTGCTTCCTGGGTGAGTTTCCGGGAACCGGTGAGCCTGCGAAGGCGCGCGACGATCAGGGCGAAGACGCCTCCGCCGGAGGTGACGCTGCCGGCAACAACGGCGGCGCTGGTAATGCATGCGGGGCAAATCATGGCGTGTCCTCCGTTTCGTTCACTCGTTTCGCAATCGCGCTAGTGCGTGTGGGCGCTTTCAGCACGGGCCGCGATGCGGCTGTTGATGTGCTTCCAGCCTTCGTTCACGCCGCCGAACGACTCCATCTGCAAGCCGAAACCGAAGTGATGAAACTGCATGAGCGTGACACCCTTTTCTTCGCTAAGGCGGTACTGCACGTTGTTGCTGACGGGCTGCGACATAAAAAGTGGGCCGCAGATTTCGAGCAGCGTGGGACGCCGGATGGCCTGCACGACGCCCCAGTAGTGGCCGTTGCCATTGCCGAGATCGCGGTACCAGCGGCCGCCCGGCCATGGCTCAAGCGTCAGCGGCATGGCCACGCCGTCGGGTCGCTCGTTGTACGGTCCGATCTGCTCGAGCAGGGCGGCAAACGTGCTTTCGAGGCTGGCCTTGACGCGGATCTCCTCGGTGATGTTGATGGTCAATCCGGCGAGGCTAAGTGCGGGTGAGCTCATGATGTTCTCCTGTGTTTGTTTGAAATGGGGCCTGCTAACTCTTTCGCTCGTTGGCTTCAGCGCGTTCCTTGATACGAGCCAACTGATGCTGCCAGTAACGCTCAAATGTGCGCGTCCATTCATGCAGCGGGCGGATGGCGGCGGCGTTGGTGCGATAAAACATCTGCCGGCCGCCGCGCCGGACGTCCACGAGGCCGACCTCGTGCAGAACGCGCAGGTGCTTCGATACCGACGGCTGGGGAAGGCCGAGAGAAGCAACAATGTCATTGACTGGCCGTTCGTGAGCTACCAGGAGAGAAAGGATATCGCGACGGCGCGGTTCCGCGATCGCGTTGAAGGCGTCGGAGGTTGTGGAGGCGCGCGGCATGTTTGAATAATATTCCTATATAGGCATATGTCAAGAGAAATTCGTGATCCAGCCAAACTTTCCTTGCTTCTCCGCTAAACATCAGTATTTCAGCGTGTTAGGAATTGGGATACGCGACGCGGCATGTGCCCCAACGGGCCAGTCCGGCACGGAACACTCCGGAGCCGATGAGAGACGCCGACGCACCATCAGAAACCAACACTTGGCGGAATCTAGGTGGGAACTGCCAATCTGCGAAAAAAATGCCGTGCCAGGAGGCCGATCGAGCGGCGCTCCCGGCGTGGCAGTAGTCTTTAGACGAGATCAAAGCGATCGTGGTTCATCACTTTGGTCCACGCCGCGACGAAGTCCTTCACGAACTTATCCTTGGCGTCCGAGCTCGCATAGACTTCGGCGAGCGCGCGCAACTGAGAATGCGAACCGAAGATCAGGTCAACGCGGGTGCCAGTCCACTTAAGCTCTTTCGTCTTGCGGTCGCGGCCTTCGTAGACCTCCCCGGAGCCGTTGGAGGCGCTGGATGGCCGCCATTCGGTGCCCATGTCGAGCAGGTTGATGAAGAAATCATTGGTCAGCGTCTCCGGCCGTTTGGTGAAGACGCCATGCGAGGACTTCGCGTAGTTCGCGCCAAGGACGCGCAGGCCGCCGACAAGAACGGTCATCTCCGGCCCGGTCAGCTTGAGCAATTGCGCGCGATCTACCAGGCGCTCCTCCGGCGAGATGCCATCCTTGACGCCGAGGTAATTGCGGAAGCCATCCGCCTTGGGTTCGAGCGGGACGAAGGAGTCGACATCGGTGTGTTCCTGCGACGCGTCCATGCGTCCTGGCATGAAGGGAACCTTGATGTCGTAGCCGGCTGCCTTCGCGGCTTTCTCCACAGCCGCGCAACCGCCAAGAACGATCAGGTCCGCCAGCGAGACCTTCTTGCCGCCGGACTGCAAACCGTTGAATGCCTTCTGCATGGTTTCGAGCGCTTGCAGCACTTTTGCGAGCTGTGCCGGCTCGTTAACGGCCCAGTCTTTTTGCGGGGCCAGGCGAATGCGCGCGCCGTTTGCGCCACCGCGCTTGTCGGAACCACGAAACGTCGAGGCCGAGGCCCAGGCGGTCGTGACCAGTTGGGAAACCGTCAGGCCGGACTCCAGGATCTTCGCCTTCAGCTCGGCAATTTCCTTCTCCCCGATAAGCGGATGATTCACTGAGGGGATCGGATCCTGCCACGAGAGGGTTTCTTTGGGAACGAGTGGGCCGAGGTAGCGCACAATCGGGCCCATGTCGCGGTGAGTCAGCTTGAACCACGCCCGAGCAAAGGCGTCCGCGAACTGATCCGGATGCTCGTAGAACCGCCGCGAGATCTTTTCGTACGCGGGGTCGAGCCGCAGGGAGAGGTCCGTGGTCAGCATGGTTGGCGCATGACGCTTTGAGGGATCCTGGGCGTCGGGCATCTTCCCCGCGCCGGCGCCATTCTTGGGTTGCCACTGGTGCGCACCCGCCGGGCTCTTGGTGAGTTCCCATTCATAGCCGAAGAGGTTCTCGAAGAAGTTGTTGCTCCACTTCGTCGGTGTCTCCGTCCAGATCACCTCCAAACCGCTGCCGATTGCGTCGCGCCCGCTGCCACTGGCGTATTTGCTCCTCCACCCCAGGCCCTGTTCTTCGATGCCGGCAGATTCCGGCTCCGGCCCGACCAGCGCCACATCGCCGGCGCCGTGGGTTTTGCCAAAGGTGTGGCCGCCGGCAATCAGCGCGACGGTTTCTTCGTCGTTCATGGCCATGCGGAGGAAGGTTTCGCGGATGTCCTTGGCCGCCGCGATGGGATCCGGTTTGCCGTTTGGCCCTTCCGGATTCACATAGATGAGACCCATCTGCACGGCTGCGAGCGGATTCTCAAGATTGCGGTCGCCGGAGTAGCGCTCGTCGCCAAGCCACTTACCTTCCGGACCCCAGAAGACGTCCTCTTGGGGCTCCCAGGTATCCACGCGTCCGCCACCAAATCCGAACGTTTTGAACCCCATGGATTCGAGCGCGACATTGCCCGCGAGAACCATCAGGTCGGCCCAGGAGATTTTGCGGCCATACTTCTGCTTGATGGGCCAGAGCAAGCGGCGAGCCTTGTCGAGGTTCACGTTGTCCGGCCAGCTATTGAGTGGAGCGAAACGTTGCTGGCCCCCTCCGGCGCCGCCACGGCCGTCGCCGATGCGGTAGGTTCCTGCGCTGTGCCACGCCATGCGGATGAAGAGCCCGCCGTAGTGGCCAAAATCGGCCGGCCACCAATCTTGCGAGTCGGTCATCAAGGCATGGAGGTCCTTGATCACCGCATTTAGGTCAAGAGTTTTGAATTCCTCGGCGTAGTCGAACTCCTCACCCATCGGATTCGACAAATTGGATTGCTGGTGAAGGATCTGGACGTCCAGTTGATTTGGCCACCAGTCACGATTGGTTTTCGCGGAAGCATTGGAGAATGGGCACTTGCTTTCGGTTGACACGGTCTTGCTCCTTCCTTTCGGTCAGTCAAAATTAAAACAAAAAAATGTTGTCATACGGTGAAACCAGCCTGGCGTTTTCACTCGGGCTTTCATCGAGGGTTTTACCCTTCGATGCTCTCTTCGGCAATCGGTATTCCGCTCCTTTTACAGCTAACGCGAGGCTCCCCGGGGAGCGCACTTGGCACAAAGCCCACGAAAGATGAGCTCGCATTCGCGGAGCACCCGCTTTCCGAGGGAGCGCGACCGGGGCCTGGGCACGTCGTACCACTCCAGGTCCTCCACATTGCCACAATGGTCGCAGATGAAATGGTGATGGTGGACACCTTTGGCATCGAAACGTGCGGCGCGGCCCTCGACGGCCACTTCGCGAACCAGACCCGCCTGAACTAGGTCCCGCAAATTGTTATAGGTAGTAGCCCGGGAGGAACGAGGATCGAGGCGATTGACGGCTTCCAGGATTTCCGCCGCGGTGGGGTGCCGGTGGCATTCCATGAGGAAGGCCATCAGGGCGTAGCGTTGCGGCGTGCAGCGCAGACCGCTATCTTCAAAGGATCGCTTGATAGCCGCGGCATCCATCCAGTAGTTAGACTATATCTAATCTGATATTTTGTCGATAGATTTCCGCCCGCATGCCGCCTCTTCGCCCGCGATAGTCCCACCCAGGGGTTGCGGCAAGCAGCATGAGGCCGCCCTGAATCGGCAAGAATGCTAAAATATAAAGATATGTTGAACCAGATTGCGGGATTTGATGCCAATGCGCTGCGGCATCCGCGGAAGAAAACATACGGTGTCAAAGTCGGCCACGTGCAGGTGGGCGGTGGCGCGCCCATCGTGGTGCAGTCCATGACCAACACCGATACGGCGGACGTGGCCTCGACACTCCGGCAGACGCTGGATTTGGCGGAAGCCGGAAGTGAAATCGTGCGCTGGACAGTGAACGTCCCCGAGGCAGCCGCGGCGGTGCCGGAGATCAAGCAGCGCCTTCTGGACGCGGGCTGCAACGTTCCGATCATTGGGGACTTCCACTACAACGGGCACGTGCTGCTGACCAAATACCCGGCCTGCGCGGCGGCGCTGGATAAATACCGCATCAATCCGGGGAACGTTGGCGCGGGACAGCGGCGCGACGAACAGTTTTCGACGATCTGCAAAGTGGCCGTGGACCACGGCAAGCCAGTGCGCATCGGGGTGAATGGTGGCTCGCTGAATCAGGAGCTAGTGATGCGCAAAATGCAGGAGAACACGGACCGGAACCTGGGCAAGGAGAGCGAAGAGATCATCAACGAGTGCATGGTGCTTTCCGCGCTGGAATCGACGGAACTGGCGTTGGAGACCGGGCTGCGGCGCGACCAGATCATCATTTCGTGCAAGACGTCGCGGCCGCGAGATTTGATTACCGTGTACCGCGACTTGGCGAGCAAGACGCAGCAGCCGCTGCACCTGGGATTGACGGAAGCGGGCATGGGCATGAAGGGGCTGGTGTGGTCGTCGGCGTCGTTGGGCGTGCTGCTGGAGAACGGGATCGGCGACACGATCCGTATCTCACTGACGCCGCGGCCGGGCGGCGATCGGCGCGAGGAAGTGTACGCGTGTTGCGAACTGCTCCAGGCGCTGGGCCTGCGCTCGTTTGCGCCGAGCGTGACGGCGTGCCCAGGTTGCGGACGGACCACCAGCACGACGTTTCAGGAACTGGCCGAGCGCACGCAGGAATACATCCGCGACATGATGCCCACTTGGAAGACGCAATATGACGGTGTGGAGACCATGACGCTGGCGGTGATGGGCTGCATCGTGAACGGACCAGGCGAATCGAAGGCGGCGAATATCGGGATCAGCTTGCCGGGAACAGGCGAGGCGCCGCGCTGCCCTGTATATATTGACGGCGAAAAGAGAATAACGCTCGAAGGAACCTACGACGAACTGGCGGCGGCCTTCCGCAAGCTGCTGGACGATTACGTCAGCACGAAGTATCCGCGAAAGACGGCTGAAGTGGCGGGACGATAAATTGCAGGCCTAGATCCACGGCTGAAGGCCTGACCCCTCGATAAAATGCTAGAATTTGGGCTTTACGAGCGGGAAGAGGTGTCTCTTGAAGATCTCACGGGAAGATGTGCTGCGGGTGGCGGAACTGGCATACCTGGACTTGAGCGAGGCGGAACTGGAGACCTACCGCGCGCAAATTGACGAGATTCTCGAGTACATCGGGAAGCTGAACGAGCTGGATACGGCCGATGTGGAGCCGATGGCTCAGGTGCTGACCGATGACCAGACGGCGGATGCGACGTTGCGGGAAGACGTAGTCGCGCCCTGCAACGTGGCCCGGGAGATTTTGAAGCAGGCACCCGATCCAGATGCGCCGTATTTCCGAGTCCCGAAGGTGATTGAGCGATAGCGGCGAGTGGCAAGCACAGATGACAACTGGCTGGACGATCAAAAGCGTAAAAGAAGCGATCACGGCGAAGAGGGTGTCCGCCCGGGAGTTGGCGGCGGAGCTTTACCAGCGCATCGCAGCGAAGAACAAGGAAATCAACGCGTTTTTGACCCTATGTGAAGAGCGCGCGTACGCGCAAGCCGACCGGATTGACGCCGCCGTGGCCAAGAGAGAGGCTCTGCCGGAGCTGGCCGGCGTCCCGATTGCTGTGAAGGACACGATCAGCACGCAAGGCGTACGCACGACGTGCAGCTCAAAGATTCTGGAGAACTATGTGCCGCCCTACGACGCGACGGCGGTGAGCCGCCTGGAATCCGCCGGCGCGGTGATCCTCGGCAAGACAAATTGTGACGAATTCGCGATGGGGAGTTCGACGGAAAATTCCGCGTTCGGCGTGACGCAGAATCCGGCGGCGCCTGGTTGCGTGCCAGGCGGTTCGAGCGGCGGATCGGCAGCGGCCGTGGCCGCCACACTGGCCGTGGCGGCGCTGGGGACGGACACGGGCGGTTCGATCCGGCAGCCGGGGGCATTCTGCGGGATACCCGCGATGATGGGCAGCTATGGACGCGTATCGCGCTACGGATTGATTGCGTTCGCGTCTTCGCTCGACCGGATTGGGCCCTTTGCACGCGAGGTGGAAGACGTTGCGGCGGTGCTGAAAGTGATGGCCGGACGCGACGCCAACGATTCGACTTCCACGACGGCGCCCGTGGAGGACTACACGGCGGAAATGAAGAAGCCGGTGAAGGGAATGAAAATCGGCATCCCCAAGGAGTATTTTGGCGCGGGGATGGATCCGGGCGTCCGGGCAAAAATCGAATCCGGGATCGAACTGTTGCGCAAGCTGGGCTGCGAGACGCGGGAAATCCGCATGCCGCACACGGATTATGCGATCGCCACCTACTACATCATCGCCACGGCGGAAGCGAGCTCTAATCTGGCGCGGTATGACGGCGTTCGGTACGGGTTGCGGGAGGAGAGCGACACGCTGGTTTCCACGTACCGGAAGACGCGCGGGGCGGGATTCGGCGCGGAAGTGAAGCGGCGGATCGTGCTGGGGACCTACGTGCTCTCGGCGGGCTATTACGACGCGTACTACCTGAAGGGCCAAAAGGTGCGGGCGCTGATCGCACAGGATTTTCGTGAGGCGTTCCAGAAAGTGGATGCCATCGTGACGCCGACCTCGCCTGTGCCTCCTTTTAAGCTGGGGGAACGCACCAACGATCCACTACAAATGTATCTTGCTGATATTTATACGGTTACCGGGTCGCTGGCGGGGTTGCCGGGAATTTCCGTGCCGTGCGGGAAGGTTGCCGGGAAGCTGCCAGTGGGATTGCAGATTTTTGGGCCGGCGTTTGGAGAGGCTCAGGTGTTGCGGTTGGCGCACGCGTTTGAACTGGCGGGCGGGGCGGACGTATAGCTCGGGAAAGAGTGGATACCAGAAATCAGATGCCGGCAATCAGCGTGCAGATAGCAGCGGACAGAGGTCCGCAGAATGGAAACTGCCTGAAAGCTTGAGTTGGAATGACCTCACTTGACGCCATTCGGGAAAAGCTAAAGAGGGCGCAGACGGAGTTCTGCCGGGCCGCGGATGGAATTTACCCGGAAAATTGGGAGACACACCTGGGACGGGAAGAATGGTCGGCAGCAGAGATAGTGGCGCACCTGATGGTGGTGGAACGGGGCGTCATTGGGAAAGCGGATAGTGTCACACAGAAGGAGCCCTTGCCAATTCCGCTTCGGAAACGGCTGCATCTGCCGTTGTGGCTGGTGGAAATGCGCGTGCTTCGGCGAAAATCACCCGTGCCGCTGGACACGAGCTTGATCGGACAAAAAGAAGCGATGCTGGGAGAATTACGGTGCATTCGAGAGAGAACTTTTTCGTTTCTTTCGGAGACGGAAGGACGAAATCTGAACGCTTATTATTGGAGACACCCGTTTCTCGGAATGTTGAGCGCTCCTGAATGGATGCAGATGATTGCGTCACACCAGATCCGGCACACCAAACAAATGCAAGAAATTCGGGAAAAGCTCTCCCGAAAGTAGTAGGAATTTCACAAGTTAGGTACGTTTTTGCATATCCGCGAGCTGTCACTTCTGACAGTGACTCCTTGCCGCTGAACCCACAAAACCTGCAAAAAGGCCCATTTCCACAGCGATTTGAAAAAGTACTAGGGAATTGGTTTAAAGAGTTCCAAACGGAACGACTATTGCTCTTGCAATTTGCATCTTCTAACCTTTGGGCAGCATCACATGGATGCCAGCTCAGGGTGGGATGAACGTGAGGCAACCCTTGGTAACCGTGAAATCGAGCCAGAAAATCTTCACCGACGCGGAAGTGGCCAGCTTGACGGGAATTTGCGTGGAACACCTGCACAATTTTGCGCGCAGCCGCCATCTTGGGATGATCGCGCGGGCCGCGGAAGCCGCCGGCGCGCAGGCGGATCAGTGGCTGTTTACGCTGTCGGACCTGATGGTTCTGGTGACGCTGTTCCCGCGCTGCACGCATTAATCGAAGCTCACCTGCCGTAAGGAAGTTCCCTGCCCCTCCTTCCCCTCGAGATTCCAGCCATTCGAACGAATTGAGTGAACTTGCGGACCAGAGCAAGCAGGCGTTATCCTGCCTGCAGGTGCGGCGTTTTAAGCGTAGGTTGACCGCCAGGCCGGGCTACCCCGCAAGCCGGTGGCACATCCAAGAAAACAGAGACGTTCGCGCCAACTCCCGATGGTTCGCCGACACACTCGCGGCCTGTTTGTTTCTTGTCTGCTGCTTGGATTGTGCCTGGCAATCGAGCTTGGCGGTATCTGCCAGGCACAGACCAGTCAGGCCGCGGCCGCCTCGAGTCCGACTTCCTCTAAGTTAACTACGGATTACAAGAGTCCCGTCTACCCCCGCGGTTTGAAGCTGATGCTGACCGACGGGACGTACCAGCTCGTCCGCGAATACGAGCGGAGAGGAGACCGGGTGCGGTATTTCAGCGCGGAGCGCGGAGCGTGGGAAGAGCTTCCGGCCTCGATGGTGGATTGGCCGGCGACGGCAAAGGGTGAGAAGGAGACGGAAAAAGACTCCACAGCTCTGGTAGAAAAAGTCCATCGCCAGGAAGAAGGGCAGCGGATGGACAACGTGATGGACTTAGACGCCAGTCTGCAGGTCGGGGAGAACGCCTTCCTGCCAACGGGCGAAGGGATGTTTGTGGTGGAGGGAAAATCGATCCGCATTCTGAACCAGATCGGGTCGGCGATGAAGACGGACAAGATGAGAACCGTGGCTGAGATCCTCTCACCGGTAAAGATTGTCCCCGGAAAGCAGACGATCGAAATACCGGGTGCCCATGCCGCGTTGCGGCTGAATTCGAGCCGCCCGGAATTCTACCTGCGGGAAGCGCCACTGGACCCGGAGCACCAGACGACCATCGAGCAGAGCGGGAGGCCGAACGAGTCCGGGCCGGACGTGCAGCTGATCCGGGTGAAAGTGGGGCACAACAAGCGGGTGCTGGAGTCGATCAAGACGCTGTTCGGACAGGCAGTCAGCGAGAACGTGAATGAGATAGCGGTGCAGCGATGGGAGGTGGCGCCAAACGTCTACCGATTTACGTTGGGACAATCCTTGGAGCCTGGCGAATATGTGCTGGCGGAAATGCTGCAGGGCGGATTGAATTTGTTTGTTTGGGAATTTGGCGTGGATGAGGCGGGGGGAAAAACGGGAAGTGAACGGGACTAACGTTTGCCGGATCCGGCCGGGGTGGGTGCAAACACTTCCGTGAGGATGTGCAGGACGTCGGAGATGCGGAAGGGTTTCTGAAGTTGACGGCTGCCGGGGGGTAGATTGCCGCCGTCTTCGCTGACCAGATCACCAGACATAAAAATGACTTCAGGTTTGTTTTCACCGGAGGCGATCTTGAGGCGCTGCGCGACACTGTAACCGTCGGCATTCGGACCGGAGCCAGAAAGCTTCAGATCGCAGAGTATCGCGTCGTACTTCGTGCCAAGAACCAGGTTCATCGCCTGCTCGGCGGTGGCGGCACAGTCCACCTTCAATCCATAGGAAGCGAGACCCTCGGTCAGAAGCATGCGGATGCTTTCTTCATCGTCGAGGACGAGAAGCGTGTGCTTGGCGAAGGCGTCGAGCGTCGGAACGAAGCGTTCGCCAGAGCTGGAGTCAAGAGTGCCCCTGGTGCGGCGGCCGACGTCGGGCGCCGCAGCCGGGAGGGTGATGGTGAAAGCCGCGCCTCCAGCGGGAAGCGAGGACGCTTCAATGTTGCCGCCATGCTCGCGGATGATGGACATGCAGATGCTGAGGCCGAGGCCGGTGCCGCCGCCGGGACGCTTGGTGGTGAAAAAAGGATCGAATAGTTTGGGAAGGACTTCGGGCTTGATGCCGACGCCATCGTCCTGAACGGTAGCGAGGACCCGATTGCCGGAGTGGTTCAGGCGAATCTGAATGCGGCCGGACTGGCGGACTTCGCGGACGGCATGTTCGGCGTTGCTGATCAAATTGAGGAAGACCTGAATGAGCTGGTTGGCGTCGCCGACGATCAGGGGGAGGCCTGGAACAGATTGAAATTCGACTTCGACGTTGTTGCGGCGTAGAGAATGCTCGTGGAGCTGCAGGGTGCGGTCAATGACGAGGTTGACGTCGAGCGCCTTCTTCTGTGGAGAGGCGGGCCGCGAAAATTCCAGAAGGTTCTGAACGATGCGCGCGGCGCGGCGGGCCTGGCGATGGGTCATTTCCAGCTGGCGGCGCGTGTTTTCGTCGACGCCCTGGCGATCGCGGAGAAGTTCGCTGGCGCCGAGAATCGCCGTCAGTGGATTGTTGAGTTCGTGAGCGACCCCGGCGAGCATCTGGCCCATGGCGGCAAGCTTTTCGGCCTGGATAAGTTGGCTTTCGAGGCGCTTGACCTCGGTGACGTCGCGCCCGGAGATGACCACGCCGTCGATGATTCCGTCTTCATTGAACAGCGGGCTGAAATTGCACTTGAGGCTGCGCCACTCGCCCAGCTTGTGGCGGACTCGAACCTCGATAGAGGCGAAATTCTGTCTGCCGGCGATGAGATCGTCGAACAGGGCGACCATGGCGGGACGGTCGTCGGGGTGCGTGCGCTCGCCGAAGGTGAGACCGAGGATTTCAGAAGGCTCATAGCCAAGGACGCCCTTGAACTTCGGGCTGAGAAACGTGTAGCGGCGCTGGGGATCAACGACGAAGATGAGGTCGGGGAAGCTGTCCACCAGGCGCCGGGCAAATTCCTGCTGCTGGTGGAGTTGCTTTTCCATGGCGCGCCGCTCGGTGATATCCACCAGCGCCCCCTGATAGCGCACAATGCGGCCACCCGAATCGCGGACGGCGGAAGTTGTGTTGAGGCAATAGACCGGCTGGCCGTCCACGCGGCGCAGGGTGATTTCGCGGCTCTGGGGGCCGGCTTCGCGATGGACTTCGCGGGCGATGGTTTCCCGCTGCGATTCGTCCACGAGGACTTCGGAAACTTTCTTGGAGAGGAGGTCTTCCTTGGAGCGGAAACCAAGCATCCGGACCAGGGCTGGATTGACTTCGAGGATTTTGTCCTCGGGCGTGACGATGTAGATGCCTTCCTGAAGCGTTTCGAAGAGTTCGGTGAAGCGGGCCTCGCTCCGCTTCATCGCCGTGATGTCGCGGGCCAGGACCGTGACGCCATGGACCACGTCGTCGCGGAGCATGGCGTGCGCGACGCAATCGAAGAAGTAGATCGTGTTGCGCTTTTTGAGCCGGACCTGAACGATTCCAGACCAGATGCGGCGCTCGAGGAAGCGGTTCCTGCCGCTTTCATGGACTTCGATGGGATGACCGTCGGCGTCCTCAAAGAACTCCGCGAGGCGCCGGCCAATGATTTCCTGGAACGGTTCGCCGACTAAATCCGAAAAGCTGCGATTGACGGCGCGAATTTCGCCATCGAGGCTCATCGCCAGAAGAATATCGTCGAACGAATCGATGAGGTCGCGGAAGCCCTGCTGCGACTTGGAGATCATCGCGAAGAGCTGATGGAGTTGTTGATCGTTCGGGAGAGTGGCATCGCGCTGGTCGAGGCCGCGGACCAGGCCCTTCAGTTCGGCGATTTCCTGGGTCTTTTTCCAAACGTAAACGCCGAGGAGCGCCACGAGAACGACAAGGCCAATGGGCAGCCCTTCAAGATGGAGCTGCAGGGACTTGAGCCAGCCCCAGGACATCCAGGCAAACACGACGCTGACGAGAAAGAGGACGAAAAATGTGAGGCGCCAGAGTTCGTTCTGGCGGCGTTCGAAGCGCTCGACGCGGTCGGACAAAGGGGAGCGTTGCTCTCGAGAAGACGAGGGCTTCTGGGAAGCGTCCGGATTCGACTCGGGTAGCGCCATTCAGTCCACCGGGAAGCGATGCGCTCAGCGTTGCTCAGCGATTCCTCATGATAAGGAGGAATTCGGAAGAGCGGCAAGCGGGTTGGAAGACGCGAGTGCTCTGCTCATACCTGTCCGAAGGGACAGAGTTGCCGGAAGGAACCTAGTAGGGAGGCGAACAAAGCGGGCGGCAGCTAGTAGATGGCGGGGTCGGGGCGCCGGCGTTTCTAGACAGTTGCCCCGGCAGGTTTAAAGCCCGACACGACCGCTAACGTCGGCGCCCGCTTCGGATAGGGGCGGCAACAAAGCTAGAGGCCGGATTGGAGGACTGCGAGACCGGCTTTGGAAACTTCGACGTCCTGCTCGGATTTTGCGCCGCTGAACGCCGCGATCAGATAACCGTGGTGGCCGCGAGCAATGACGCCGCCTTGCCAGCCGAGTTCCCCGTTCAGGAGAGGGCCAGACGAGGTGCCGCTATTCTTAAGGGTGTCGGCCATTTCGGCGGCCTTCTGGTAGGCGAAGGCCAGGAGATTGTTGCCCTTGGCCTGATCAGTAGGCTCGTCGCGCATGCGCCCGACGACGAGCATGCGGGAGCTCCACGATTGGACGGAATCGCCTTCGAAATAAGCGACGACCGCGACGCCGCTAACCTTCAGCTGTTCCGCATGGCTGCGCATGGCTTGGAGTGCGGAATCCGCAAGGCTTTCAAAGGTGGGCGACGAGGAAATTCCTTTGGAGAAGGCAGGATCCATTTTGGCAATGTCCACGCGGTAGCTTACCGATGTGGCGGTGGGGAAATCAAGAGGAACGCGCTGCGTGACGCGGCCCGTGGCAGCCCATTCAGCGCCACGCTGAAACGTGGCGATGAACCCGGCGCAACTCAGCGCGGCGATGTCGTGGCCGAGCGTGGTGTGGAAGACCCGGCCCTTGCCATAGCTGAGGACCATGAGGATGGGCTCGTCGCGGCCGGTGCCGTGATTTGCGGGATCGGAATGCGCGGTGGCAAGAACGGTCATGTGCTCGCCGGGGCCGCGCAGCGTCGCGTAAAGCTCATCGGAATTGTGCATCCACACGCGGGGAAGGCCGCGGAGGATGGGATGCTCTGGCGCGCGATCGACAATCGCAAACGGCAGGCGCGCGCCATGCGAGCCTGCCGAGCCGGGAGAATTATCCGAGACCAGTTTACCGTCCTTGAGAAACCACATCGGCCCGGCGGATTCCGTGCGGCCGCGCCAGCCGCCAATGCCGATCATCTGGTTGTAGGCCGACCAGTTGGGAAAAGCATTGTCGGCGGCATGGACCACGACAAGGCCGCCGCCTTTCTTCACGAAGGATTCGAACTGCTCGCGAACATCGGCGGGCCAGTCCGCGGCGTCGTAGTTCATGACCACCACCTTGTACTTGGCGAAATCGGGGTGGAACGCGGAAAAATCCGCTCCGGAATGTGGTGCCGTGGCGACAGCGACCTGAAAAAGGCCGGCGTCTTCCAGTTCCCGTTTGAGGACCTGCGTGGTGAGCTGCCAGTCGTGGTACGGGCCGGCGCTTTCGCCATCGATCAGCAGGACGGGGATGGGATGCGCCCCCGGGGGAGCAGCCGAGGCGCCAGGACAGAGCCCACCAACTAACGCCGCCAAACCGATTGCAATGATTCGTTTGTTCATCAGGCCTCCCCAGCCACAAATTGCGAGTTCACGCTTGCATGATCAGGATTTGGGCGGACGCGCCGGACTGGATGCAACCAGCTTCGCCAACTCGCGCCGCGAGATTTCGAGATTGCGCTCCATGTAATCACAAATCAGATGAAGCTGCTTGTCGTCATATTGCTTCGCGACTTCCATGAAAGCCCGGCCGATGGCTTCGTATCGGGGACTGAATGGGGTTAGGCTCTCCATGCGTACCTTAATAAAAAGCTTGCGACGATCGCGGGCATCACGCACCCGTTCGATGAGATTGCGCTTTTCCAGTCGATCGAGGATGTGCGTGATTGCTCCGCTAGTGAGTCCAGTGACCGCAGAAAGCCATCCCGGCGTAACCGGTTCGTCCGGGTGCGTAAGCATGAGGTCGATGCACTTGGTGTCCGTGGCGTTCAGGCCAAAGGTCTGGGCGATGGCCTGATGAAGAAAGATGGTCTGCGTGCTGAGGGTGCGGCCGAGATTGGAGAGTTTCTCCAGCAGGGAGAGGCGTGTGGATTTAGGTGTTGACACAGAATACCTGCATTATTAAGATATGTAACTGCAGTTTTAAGAGACTTCTTCTTTCAACTAATGGTACGGGAGTCTCGCCCAAGGAGCAAGCCATGAGCACCTCGACCGCGAAAGGCTATAAGGGAACAGGAATGGACGGATGGACCGCGCACTGGTACGCCAAGACGCGCCGCAACGACATGGAGCAGTTCCGCGAGTCCGCCCGCAGAATTGCGCAACGGCTGCGGGACGGGAACAGCCTGTTGGAAATAGCGCCGGGTCCGGGATTCTTTGCGCTTGAGCTGGCGAAGTTCGGGAATTTCCGAATCACCGGCTTGGATATCAGCCGGACGATGGTGGAGATCGCCAGACAAAACGCGGCGCAGGCGGGCGTGACCGCTGACTTCCAGCTGGGCAATGCGGCGGCCATGTCCTTTGGCGATGCGAGTTTCGATTTCGTGTATTGCTCCGCGGCCTTCAAGAATTTCACGGAGCCGGTAAAGGCGCTGAACGAGATGCATCGTGTATTGCGGCCGGGAGGCGAGGCAGTGATCGACGACCTTTGCAAGGACACGCCCATGGAGGAAATCGACCGCTACGTGGAGAAGAGCGGGCGCGGGGCGATAGACGGCTGGCTGACGAAGATGGCTTTTCGCGTGATGCTGCTGAAGCGGGCCTATAGCAGGAGCGATTTCGAGCAGATGGCCAGCCAGAGCCGGTTTGCACGCTGCACCGTGAGCGCGGACGGCATCGGGCTTGAGGTGCGCTTTGTGAAGGAACGGCCATGAGTTTCCGGGCCCAACACATGCGGGGGATGTTTTGGTCGTTGGGAATCGTCGGCATGGCCGCCCTGAGCAGCCTGGCCTGGCACCAAATCAACTCCATTCTGGCGCGCTTCGTCTGTTTCTTTTGAACCTGGATGGGCATTTCCGGCCCGCACAATATGGGCAACTATTTCAATGCGCCGAGGAGACGGCGGAGCACGAGGAGTTCGCCGAGGTGATAGGCGTTGTGGTCGGCTACGAGGAGAGCTTCGCGGAGGACGGTCTGTCCGGTGCCATGGGCAAGCGGCGTGAAGAAGTCCGTGGACTTCTTTTTTACAATTTCGATCATGGCGCTGCGATCGGCGCGGAAAGACTTGATCGTGTTGTCCCAGGATTTAGCGGTGGGAGGCACGGGCGATTTTGGCCAGTAGCCCGAGGGCCATTCGGGAGAAACGTGCTTGGGATTGCGCGTGAATTCGAGGATGTCCCACTGGGCGAGGCGCATGTGTTCGAGAACTTCCCATGGAGAGTGCGCGGCGCCTTTGGGTCGAATCCCGCGCGATTTTGCGGGCCAGTTCTTCACGGCGTCCTCGAATGTGATGTGCGCCTGCCCGCACTGCAGGAGCTCGACCACATACTCTTGAAGTAATATCTCGTTTGCATTCATCTTCACAGCCTTCCGCGCCCGCGCCATTAGATAAGCTTCTACCTTGAAGTCAGCCGTTCGGTTGGAACGTGCTTCATCGCCTCCAGCTAGCTTTCGTCGTGATTGCTCTCATAAAACTCGGTCTCTATTCTCAAGACGAATGCCAGCAGAAGTAGGAGTACCAAAAGCCAGGGAAAGGCCAATGCATCGAGGCTGGCAGGTATTGATGTCTTCCAGTTGGCATTCACGCTCAGACCTTCAATAAGAAACGCCACCACGAGTGGGCCGAAAAAGCCCAGCCCCCATACCCTCAAAATCCAAAGTCTTGCTCGGCCCAGACGGGTCGTCAGAGACAGACAGATACCCAACAAAATGGACAAATCTATCGCCCATGGAATTCCGCCCGTGATGAGGGCCATCAAAAGCCACTTTGAGTACTCCCCATCGTCAGGTTGTGGGAGTGGAATCACCCAGTGCCAGACCGCGGCGACCAAGGCCAACCACGCGAGAATAACTATGCTATAGCGACGCATGACTGTCATTACTGGTCATCTCCCTTGCGGTCACTACGTTTAGGTCTCGATCATTCTCCCGGAAAGGACATGTTGCCTCGTGCTCATCTCCGCAGATTCTTGAATTTCGGCGGAGCACGCAGCATGTGCGTTATTCCCTACTTGATTTTGGGTTGGATTGGCGACGAATAGCAAGTATGCGTTCCGGAAAGAGCTCTACAGCCAGATGTAGGGAGAAACCGGCATCTCACAAGAAAAAAGCCGCGCCCGTTTGGGAGCGCGGCTCCGGATAGTTGAGTGGGGGACCAATCAGTGCCGGGCACCGGCCCGGACCCTGCAACCGGTGCTAGTCCTGGCCTTCGGTCGCGGCGGCGGCGTCGGCTTCATCGTCTTTGCCACCGAGGAAGTCGAGCGCTGCCGCATCTTCGGCTGCCGCGAAGTCGGCCGCTTCGGGAAGTTCCTCCACCGGAGGCGGCACCGGGACTTCGGTAAGCAACTGCAGGTTGCGGTAGTGTTCGAGACCCGTGCCGGCGGGAATGAGCCGGCCCATGATCACGTTCTCCTTCAAGCCGCGCAGGTAATCCACCTTGCCGGCGACCGCCGCTTCGGTAAGAACGCGGGTGGTCTCCTGGAAGCTGGCCGCGGAGATGAACGAGTCGGTGGAGAGCGACGCCTTGGTGATGCCAAGGAGCAGCGGACGGCCGGTCGCGGGACGCCCACCTTCGGCAATGATGCGATCGTTTTCCTCGCGGAAGCGGAACTTGTCCACTTGCTCTTCGAGGAGGAACGCTGTGTCGCCGACGTCTTCCACCTTGACCCAACGCATCATCTGGCGGCTGATGGTCTCGATGTGCTTGTCGTTGATGTTGACGCCCTGCAGTCGGTAAACCTCCTGAATCGCGTTGACCAGGTAGGCTTGGGTGTACTTTTCGCCCAGCACCGCAAGCAAGTCGTGGAGATTGAGCGGTCCGTCGATGAGCGCTTCACCGGCGCGGACATGCTCGCCTTCCTGAACGTTGATGTGCACGCCGCGGGGAATGGCGTATTCCTTGGAGGTCTTCCCTTCTTCGCTTTCGACGTAGACCTTGCGCATGCCCTTGCTGATTTCGCCGTAGCGGACGGTGCCGTCGATTTCGGAGATGACCGCGGGGTCCTTGGGCTTGCGGGTTTCGAACAGCTCGACCACGCGCGGGAGACCACCGGTGATGTCCTTGGTCTTGGTGGTTTCGCGCGGGATCTTCGCGAGCACGTCTCCCGCCTGGACTTCATCGCCATCCTGCACCATCAAGTGGGCGCGGGAGGGCATGAGGTACTTTTTGCGGACCTTGCCGGAAGAATCGCGGATCAGGATTGCGGGCTGATGCTTTTCGTCGCCCGGCGGCAGCGTGACCACAAGCTGCGAGAGGCCGGTGACTTCGTCGACCTGTTCCTCGATCGTAAGGCCGGGACGCAGATCGTCGAACTTCACCGATCCCGCGGTTTCCGTGAGGATCGAGAAGGTGAACGGATCCCATTCGGCGAGAATCTGGCCCTGGTTGACGGTTTCGCCGTCGGTGACGCGCAAGCGAGCGCCGTAGACGACGTGGTAGCGTTCCTTTTCACGTCCCTTGTCATCGAGGATGACGATGAGGCCGGAACGGTTCATGGCGATGCGCGAGCCGCCACGGCCTTCGACGTGGCGAAGATCCACGAACTTGACGGAGCCGGGGTTCTTGGCTTCGAGCGTGGAGCGCTCGCTGACGCGGGTGGCCGCGCCGCCGATGTGGAACGTACGCATCGTGAGCTGCGTGCCGGGTTCGCCGATGGACTGCGCGGCGATGACGCCGACCGCTTCGCCCATTTCCACCATGCGGCCGGTGGCGAGGTTGCGCCCGTAGCACAGGGCGCACACACCGCGGCGGGACTCGCAGGTAAGCACGGAACGGATGCGCACGCGCTCGATGCCCGCGCCCTGGATCTGGTTGGCGAGCTCCTCGGTGATCTCCTGGTTGACATCGATGATGACGCCGCCCTCGAAGTCCTTGATCTTTTCCAGGGAGACGCGGCCAACGACGCGGTCGCGAAGCGGCTCGACTTCGACGCCCGCTTCGATGATGGGCTCGACGTAGATGCCGTCGGTGGTGCCGCAGTCGTACTCGTTGATGATGACGTCCTGCGCCACGTCGACGAGGCGGCGGGTGAGGTAGCCGGAGTCGGCGGTCTTGAGTGCCGTATCGGCCAGGCCCTTGCGCGCGCCGTGGGTCGAAATGAAGTATTGCAGCACGGTCAGGCCTTCGCGGAAGTTGGAGGTGATCGGCGTTTCGATAACTTCGCCGGAGGGCTTGGCCATCAATCCGCGCATACCGGAAAGCTGACGAATCTGCTGCTTGGAACCGCGGGCGCCGGAATCCGCCATGATGTACACAGGGTTGATGTTGCCTTCGCGGTCCTGAGTCTCCAGGGCCTTGAACATTTCGTCGGCAACTTTTTCGGTGACGTCGCCCCAGATGGCGATGACCTTGTTGTACCGCTCGCCGTTGGTAATCGCGCCGTCCAGATATTGCTGCTGCACCTTGACAACTTCCTTTTCGGCGTTTTCGACGAGCTTGTATTTGTCGCTCGGAATAAGCATGTCGTCAATGCCGATGGAGATGCCGGAGCGCGTGGCGTAGGAGAAGCCCAGTGCTTTCAGGTGATCGAGGATTTCGACCGTGGCCTGAAGGCCGAAGCGCAAGTAGGAGTAGTAGACCAGCTGCTGGACGCCCTTTTTCTTGAGCAGGCCGTTGATGAAGGGCATGTGCTTCGGCAGGTTGGCGTTGAAGATGACGCGGCCAACGGTGGTTTGGATGAACTGCCGCTGCATCTTCACTGGCTCGGTGTGCGTGACGTCCTGATTGTCAAACGCGCTGGTCAGGTCGATAACCTCGCCGGTGTAGCGGAGGCGGATCGGAGTCAGGAGTTCGACTTCGCCGGCCTCCAGCGCGAGCGTGACGTCCTCCGCGGAGCCGAACACGCGGCCTTCACCTTTCGCGCCGGGCTTGTTCTTCGTCAGGTAGTAGATACCCAGAACCATGTCCTGCGACGGAACCGCCAGAGGCAGGCCGTGCGCGGGAGAAAGAATGTTGCGCGAACTCAGCATGAGCACGGACGCTTCCACCTGGGATTCCGGCGAAAGCGGGATGTGCACGGCCATCTGGTCGCCGTCAAAGTCCGCGTTAAACGCCGTGCAGACCAGCGGGTGAATGCGGATCGCCTTGCCTTCGACGAGCGCCGGTTCAAAGGCCTGGATGCCCAGGCGGTGCAATGTCGGGGCGCGGTTGAGAAGCACGGGATGCTCGCGGATGACATCTTCGAGGATGTCCCACACGACCGCGTCCTGCTGCTCCACCATTTCCTTGGCTTGCTTGATGGTGGTGCAGTGTCCCTGGGCTTCGAGCTTGTGATAGATGAACGGCTTGAAGAGCTCGAGAGCCATCTTCTTGGGCAGCCCGCACTGGTTGAGCTTGAGTTCCGGGCCGACGACGATGACGGAGCGCCCGGAGTAGTCCACGCGCTTGCCGAGGAGGTTTTGGCGGAAACGCCCCTGCTTGCCCTTCAGCGTGTCGCTAAGGGACTTGAGCGGGCGATTGTTGGTGCCACGCAGAACGCGGCCACGGCGGCCGTTATCGAACAGCGCGTCCACGGCTTCCTGGAGCATGCGCTTTTCATTCCGGACGATGACGTCCGGCGCGCGAAGTTCCATGAGCTTCTTCAACCGGTTGTTGCGGTTGATGACGCGGCGATAGAGATCGTTCAGGTCGGAGGTGGCGAAGCGGCCGCCGTCGAGAGGCACCAGCGGGCGCAACTCCGGCGGAAGCACCGGGATGACGTCGAGAATCATCCATTCGGGCTTGTTGCCGGACTTGCGGAAGGCTTCGAGCACCTTCAGGCGCTTGGCGTACTTGATACGCTTCTGGAGCGAAGGATCCGCCTTCATTTTTTCGCGCAGATCGTCGGCGAGCTTTTCCACTTCAACGCGGCGCAGAAGTTCCTTGATGGCTTCGGCGCCCATCTTGGCGGTGAACTGGCCAGGGTACTCGGTGGTGAGCTTGCGATATTCCTCTTCCTGAAGGACCTGCCGCTCCCGGAGAATGGCGACCTCGCCGGAGTCCACAACCACGAAGGCTTCGAAATAGAGAATGCGCTCGAGATCGCGCATGGAGATATCGAGCAGGTAGCCGATGCGGCTGGGGAGACCCTTGAAGAACCACACGTGCGAGCAGGGCGAAGCCAGCTCGATGTGGCCGAGGCGTTCGCGGCGGACCTTGCTGAGAGTGACTTCCACGCCGCACTTGTCGCAGATCACTCCGCGATGCTTCATGCGCTTGTACTTGCCGCACAGGCATTCCCAGTCCGTGACCGGACCGAAAATCTTGGCGCAGAACAGGCCGTCCCGCTCCGGCTTGAAGGTGCGGTAGTTGATGGTCTCCGGCTTGGTGACTTCGCCGTGGGACCAGGAACGGATCTTTTCGGGACTCGCCAGACTGATGCGAATGGAATCGAAATCTGCAATCAAACTCGCGCGATCATAAGGGCTGCTGCGATACAAGGTGATTTCCTCCCTGCCCGCGCCTTGCGGCTCGGACCGCGCTGCGCTTCGGTGTTTAACCTCCGCACAGCGGCTGAAAACCCAAAAACCAGAACTTCCAAATCTGGCCGAGAAAAGGGCGGCGCAAAGCCGCCCCTATATTCGGTTAATCGGCGGCCTTTTCGGCCGTCGGCTTCTGCCGCTTCATCAACTCGACGTCGAGGCAGAGCGACTGCAACTCACGAACGAGCACGTTGAACGATTCGGGAACACCCGGCTCGATGCCCGGTTCGCCCTTGACGATGGCCTCATAGATCTTCGCGCGGCCGTAGACGTCGTCGGACTTCGCGGTCAGGAGCTCCTGCAAAATGTGCGCGGCGCCGTAGGCTTCCAGCGCCCAGACTTCCATTTCGCCGAAACGCTGTCCGCCGAACTGCGCCTTGCCACCCAGCGGCTGCTGGGTGATTAGCGAGTAAGGTCCGATGGAACGCGCGTGGATCTTGTCGTCGACCAGGTGCGAGAGCTTGAGCATATAGATGTAGCCGACGGTGACCGGCTGATCGAACTGCTCGCCGGTCATGCCGTCGAACAGGTTGATCTTGCCGGCGTGCGGAAGGCCCGCGACTTCGAGGAGGTGCCGGATTTCCGCTTCGCGCGCGCCGTCGAACACCGGCGTGGCGAACGGGATGCCGTCGCGGAAGCCCTCGGCGTACTCGAGCAACTCTTCGTCGCTGAGCTTCGAGAGCGATTTCCAGATGGCTGTGTCGCTGAAAACCTCGCGATACCACCGGCGAATCGCTTCGGCCTTGACTTCCTTGCTGAGCAGGCGCTTCAAACTATTGCCGAGTTCCTTGCCGGCCCAGCCGAGGTGCGTTTCGAGAATCTGTCCGACGTTCATACGGGAAGGCACGCCGAGAGGGTTGAGAACGATTTCCACCGGTGTGCCATCCGGAAGGGAGGGCATATCTTCTTCAGGAACAACGCGGGCAATAACGCCCTTGTTGCCGTGGCGGCCGGCCATTTTGTCGCCGATGGAGAGCTTGCGCTTCATGGCGATATAGACCTTGACCAGCTTGATGACGCCCGGGGGCAGTTCGTCGCCCTTCTTGAGCTTCTCTTTGCGCTCCTCGGTGATCTTGCGGAGCACGTCGATCTGGCGCGAGGTCATCTCTTCGATCTCTTCGATCTTTTCGATCAGGAGAGGGTCCTTTTCGTTGAGCTTCAGGCGTTTCAGGTTGCGCGTGGAGATCTTTTCGATCAGGTCGCGCGTCAACTCGACGCCCTTGGTCAACAGGCGCTTGTTGGTCTTCTCGTCGTGCAGGTCGGCCTGGAGAATCTTGCCGCCCAGCAGATCGGAGAGGCGCTTGAGGCGCTCGTCGGTGAGAATGCGGATTTCATCGGCGAGGTTGCGCTCGAGTTTAAACACCTGCGCGGCTTCGATGGCCTTGTGGCGCTCGTCTTTCTCTCCGCCCTTGCGGGTAAAGATCTTGACGTCGACGATCGTGCCCTCGATGCCCGGCGGGCAATAGAGAGATGCGTCGCGCACGTCGCCGGCCTTTTCGCCGAAGATCGCGCGAAGGAGCTTCTCTTCTGGCGTGAGCGTGGTTTCGCCCTTGGGCGTGACCTTGCCGACGAGGATGTCGCCTGGCTTCACAACCGCGCCGATGCGGATGACTCCGCTTTCGTCGAGGTTGCGGAGGAATGCCTCGCTGATGTTGGGGATGTCGCGGGTGACTTCCTCGGGACCCAGTTTCGTGTCGCGGGCTTCGATCTCGTACTCCTCGATGTGAATCGAGGTGTAATAGTCGTCGCGGACGAGCTTTTCGCTGACCAGGATGGCGTCCTCAAAGTTGTAACCGCGCCACGGCACGAAGGCCACCAGCACGTTGCGGCCGAGGCCGAGCTCGCCGCGATCCGTGCAAGGGCCGTCGGCAAGAACCTGGGCCTTCTTCACGCGATCGCCGACGCGAACCAGCGGCTTCTGGTTGATGCAGGTGTTCTGGTTGGAGCGCTTGAACTTGGTGAGGGAGTAGATGTCCGCACCAACTTCGCGGCTGAGCACGCCGGAGTGGTCGCTTTCCACGCGCACGATGATGCGCTCGGAGTCCACCTGGTCCACGATGCCGTCGCGCTTGCAGAGCACCACCGCGCCGGAATCGCGGGCGGTGACGCGCTCCATGCCGGTGCCGACCAGCGGCGCCTCGCCGCGGATCAGAGGCACGGCCTGGCGCTGCATGTTGGAACCCATGAGCGCGCGGTTGGCATCGTCGTTTTCCAGGAACGGAATCAAGCTGGCGGCAACGGAAACGAGCTGCTTCGGCGAGACGTCGACGTAATCGACTTCATCGCGATGCTTGAGCACGAAGTTCCCGGCCTGGCGGCAGTTGACCAGTTCCGTGGTAATGCGCAGCCGGTCGTCCAGGGAAACGTTGGCCTGGGCGACGACATACTTGTCTTCTTCCCATGCGGAAAGATAGAAGCAATAGGCTTCGTAGACGACCTTGCGGCGCTTGAGCTCTTCGTTCAGCTCTTCGACGCGATCACGCTCGACGATGTCGCCGGCCTTGAATTCGGAATCGCCGGCGTTGACGATATGGACGTAGTCGATGATGCGTCCACCCTTTACCCGGCGATAAGGCGATTCGATGAAGCCGTAGTCGTTGATGCGGGCAAAGCAGCTCAGGGAGCTGATCAAGCCGATGTTCGGGCCTTCCGGGGTTTCAATCGGGCAGATGCGGCCGTAGTGCGTGGGGTGCACGTCGCGCACTTCGAAACCCGCGCGCTCGCGCGAGAGACCACCCGGACCAAGCGCGGAGAGACGCCGCTTGTGGGTGATTTCGCTGAGCGGGTTGGTCTGATCCATGAACTGGCTCAACTGCGAACTCCCGAAGAATTCGCGGATGGCCGCCATGACCGGTTTGGCGTTGACCAGATCGTGCGGCATGGCCGTGGACATTTCCTGGTACACGCTCATCTTTTCCTTGATGGCGCGTTCCATGCGGACCAGGCCGATGCGGAACTGGTTTTCGAGGAGTTCACCGACCGCGCGGACGCGGCGGTTGCCGAGGTGGTCGATGTCGTCCACCACGCCGATATTCTTGCGCAGCTTGAAAAGGTACTTGATGGCCGCGACGAAGTCGGTAGTGTCCAGGGTGCGATTGTCGAGCGGCGTATCGAGGCCCATCTTGATGTTGAACTTCAAGCGGCCGACCCGGCTGAAATCGTACTTGCGTGGATCGAAGAACATGCCGCGGAAGAGATTCGTAGCGGTCTCGAGCGTCGGCGGATCGCCAGGGCGCAGCTTGCGGTAAATTTCGATCAACGCTTCCTTCGACGAACGGATGGCGTCCTTATCGAGAGTGCGCGAAAGGACCATGCCGATGTCGTCGCGCTCCGGGAAAAAGATGTCGACTTCGGTGATGCCGCCCTCGGCAAAGGCCTGCCAGAGATCGGCGGTTAGTGGCTTGTTGGACTCGAGCAGGACTTCGCCCGTGGCGCGATTGACGACGTCGGCAACGCTGTAGGCGCCTTCGAGGTCGGCAAGGGCCGCGCGAACCTGGGTGATCTTGGCCTTGATGAGTTCCTTGAAGAGCGTCTCGGTGATGCGCTTGTGCGCGCCGACGATGACTTCCTCGCTCTTGGGGTTGCGGATTTCGTGAGTCAGTTTGCGATCGACGATGCCCGGCGAAACGTTCCAGAGCAGATCTTTGTCGCGCACGGAGATGCGTTCGACCTGATAGAAGGTGCGGAGGATTTCTTCGTTGGACTTCATGCCCAGCGCGCGCAGAAAGATGGAACCAAGGAACTTCCGCTTGCGGTCGATGCGCACGTAAAGAATGTTCTTGGTATCGTATTCGAATTCGACCCACGAGCCGCGGTACGGAATAATCTTGCCGAGGAAGTAGGTGCGGTTGTTGGCGGATTCGAAGAAGACCCCGGGCGAACGGTGCAACTGGCTGACGATCACGCGCTCTGTGCCGTTGATAATGAAGGTGCCGTTATTGGTCATCAGCGGTATATCGCCGTAGAAAACTTCCTGCTCCTTGATGTCGCGGATGGTCTTCGCGCCGGAATCCGGATCCTTGTCATAAATGGTCAGTCGAATGGTGACCTTGAGCGGGGCGGAGTAGGTCATGCCGCGCTCCTGGCACTCGTTCACGTCGTACTTGAGTTGCATGGCAACCGGGTCGCCGCACTTGTTGCAGAATGTGGGCGTGTTTTTGTTGAACGTGCCGCACTTCTGGCAGACCACGTCGCCGGTCTGATAGGGATTGGTGACCACGGACGCGCCGCAATTCCGGCAGGTGGCGCGGAGGTGGTGCAGACCCTTCAGGTTGCCGCACTTGCACTCCCAGTTTCCGATGGAGTAGTCCACGAATTCGAGCTGAGACATCTCGCGGAAGTCGCGAATCGGAAACACGGACGTGAACACGGACTGCAGGCCGCCGTCATCGCGCTCGCTGGGCAGCAAATCCATCTGCAGAAAGCGCTGGTACGACTTCTTCTGGACTTCGATCAAGTTGGGGATCTGGATGGACCCCTGAATCTTGGCGAAATCCAGCCGCTGGCGTTCCCGGACGTGCTGATTGCTATTCGACATGCCTGGTTTACCTCATTCCCTTTCGGGCAGGGTACAGAAAACCGCTAAAAGACACTTAGCCGTGGTGCCGTGCGGCTTGCCCGAAGCCGCTCGGCACACGGTAAGTGAAGGTCCAAAAAGGACCCAGGAGGTTGTTGAGAATACCGGCCGTAGCTTGCGTACCAAATCCCCTGGCACGGCGACGCCATAATTCAGCCGTGCCGATCATCGAAGCCCGAACCACGGAGAGCCGGCCCGCGAGAGGCCGGCCGCCCATTACTTGATTTCGACCTTGGCGCCCGCTTCCTCGAACTTCTTCTTGATCGTGGACGCCTCGTCCTTGCTGACGCCTTCCTTGACGGTCTTCGGAGCGCCATCAACAAGGTCTTTGGCTTCCTTGAGGCCGAGGCTGGTGACTTCGCGAACGGCCTTGATGACGTTGATCTTGTTGCCGCCCACGTCGGTGAGAACGACGGTGAATTCCGTCTTCTCTTCCGCGGGAGCCGCCGCGCCGCCTGCCGCCGCGCCACCGCCAGCCGCCACAACCGTGGCTGCCGCGGCGGAAACGCCGAAGGCCTCTTCCATTTTTTTCACCAGGTCGGACGCTTCCAGAAGCGTCAGGCCCTTGATTTCTTCCAGTATCGTTTCAACTTTCGACATGACTGCAGTTTCTCCTCTCCAATTTCGGAATCAAATCTTTCGGAACCTTGCGGGCGATGCCCGCCGGGCCCCCGAACCCTTACGAACCAAACTTTTGCGCCTTGATGGCCTCATTCACGGTAACCGCGAGATTGCGCGGCAGAGCGTTTAACGCCGTGGCAATGCGTTGCGCCGGCGCGTTGAGGAGGAACATGATCTTGCTGATCAGCTCTTCCCTGGAAGGCATGGTAGCCAACTGCTGAATCTCGGCAATCGAGATGACCCGGCCCTCGACGACCCCGGCCTTGAATTGGAAAGCCGGAACGTCCTTGGCAATTTTTGTGAGAGCCTTGGCCAGCGCGACCGGATCGGTTTCCGTGTACGCGATGGAGTTGGTGCCCTTGAGGTTTTTCAGGACGCCTTCGGCGGGTGTGCCAGAGCCGGCGCGCTGTGCCAGGGTGTTCTTCACGACCTGGTATTTGCCGCCGGCCTTCTGAACTTCGCGGCGGAGTTTCGTGTCGTCCTCGACGGTGATGCCCTGAAATGTGGTGAGGATGACCGTGGAGACTCGGGCCAATTCGGTCTTCAGCTGATCGAGATCTTTCTGTTTTTCGCTTTTCTTCTTCATGGTCTGGTTCCCAAATCCCTTCTCGCTTACGCGGCGGTCGCGAGGGTCTCCGCCTCGGCCGAGTCCACGACAATGCCGGGACCCATGGTCGAGGTCAGGGTGATTTTCTTGACGTACTTGCCCTTGGCCGCGGCTGGTTTGGCTTTCACGACGGCAGCGATAACGGCATGCGCGTTTTCGGAAAGCTTCGCGGCGTCAAAATTGATCTTGCCCACCGGACAGTGAACGATGCCCGCCTTGTCCACGCGAAATTCGACTTTGCCGGCCTTGGTTTCTTTGACGGCTTTGGCGACGTCGGCGGTGACCGTGCCGGTCTTCGGGTTGGGCATCAGGCCGCGGGGACCAAGAACTTTGCCGAGTTTGCCGGCGGATCGCATCATGTCCGGCGTGGCGATTACCGCATCGAAATCGGTCCAGCCCTCCATGATTTTCTGCACCATGTCGTCGCCGCCGACGAAATCGGCGCCGGCTTCGGTGGCTTCGCGCTGCTTGTCGCCGCCTGCCAAGACCAGCACGCGAACGGACTTGCCCAAGCCGTGCGGAAGCACGACGGTGCCGCGGACGACCTGGTCGGAGTGTTTCGGATCCACGCCCAGGTTGATGGCGAGTTCAACGGTTTCGTTGAACTTCGTGTGATGCGTTTTCTTGATCAGTTCGGTGGCTTCGGAGAGCTTGTACGGACGCGCTTCGACGAGCTTGCGCGCTCCCTCCACCTTTTTTCCCGGCTTCTTCATGCGTTTCTACCTCTAAATCCCGAACCCGCAAAGCGGGAGGGATGCGATCTCTTCTCGCCTCTAACTCCTAGGCTTCCACAACGTCCAGGCCCATGTTGCGCGCCGTACCCATCACGGTGCGCACCGCGGAGTCCAGACTCGTGGTGTTGAGATCGACAAGCTTGATCTTGGCAATTTCCTCGACTTGCTTCTTCGTGACTTTGCCGACTTTATTCCGGTTGGGCTCCGGAGAACCCTTGGCGATACCCGCGGCCCGGAGGAGCAACACGGATGCCGGGGGCGTCTTCAGAACAAAGGTAAAACTGCGGTCGGTGTAGATGCTGACCAGAACGGGGAAAATCATCCCGTCGGGTTCCTTCTGCGTCTTGGCATTGAACTGCTTGCAGAAATCCATGATGTTGACGCCATGCGGACCCAGTGCAGTACCCACGGGGGGCGCCGGCGTGGCCTTGCCGGCTGCCAATTGCAGCTTGATGGTGGTTTGCAGCTTCTTTGGTGGCATTTTCCTTTACCTCAAATCCCTTTTTGTTTGCGGGTCGAAAGACCCGCCACTCCAAAAACCCGGCTCAGCCAAGCTTCTCCACGCTGGCGAAATCGAGTTCGACCGGGGTGGAACGCCCGAAAATCGTGACGGATACCTTGAGACGGCTGTGGTCGTTGTCAATTTCCTCGACCGTGCCGTTGAAATTGGCGAACGGCCCATCCACGATGCGCACCTGCTCGTTGCGCTCGAAGACCACTTTGGGTTTCGGGCGATCCTGCGGGGTGTGCACGCGGTTGATGATGGCGTCCACTTCCGAATCCGAGAGCGGCGGCGGCGCGGTGGCGGAACCGACAAACCCAGTGACGCGCGGCGTGTTGCGCACGATGTGCCAGGTGTTCTCGTCCAGATCCATTTCTACCAGCACGTAGCCGGGATACGACATGCGGGATGCGACGACTTTCTTGCCGCCACGCACCTCGACGACGTCCTCGGTCGGGATCAGCACCCGGCCGATCTTGTCCTGGAGGTTGTAGGCGGCCACACGGCTCTCGAGGCCTTCCTTAACCTTCTTCTCGAACCCCGAGTAGGTGTGAATGATGTACCACTGCATGCCCATAAATCGTTCCGTCCTTAGACGTGAAAATAATCGAACAAGCGCTGGACGCCGTGTTGGATCAGCCAGTCGCACATGGCCAGAAACACGCCGAAGAACGCGACCGTCGCGATAACCACGCCGGTGGTGGAAACGACATCCTCGCGGTTCGGCCAGGTGACTTGCTTCATCTCCACCTTGACGTCATGGAGAAATGTCTTGGTGGAGTCGAGCGCACCCGTCACCCTGCGTGTGAGTTCGTTGCCGTTTGATTCTTCGTTCACTTTGACCGCCTGTGTCGCCATGAATCCTTGTCACCCGCACGAACCCCGCGATTCGTGTCCTTCGAAATCCTGGCAGGGGAGGAGGGATTCGAACCCCCATACCCGGTTTTGGAGACCGGAGTCCTAACCGTTGGACGACTCCCCTAAAACCAAAACCGCGCCGCCGCTCCCTGTCCGGCCGAGCTTCCCCCAAAAACCTTACTTGGCTTCCTTGTGAGGCGTGTGCTTACGGCACGCACGGCAGAACTTTTTGGTCTCCATGCGCTCGGAATGCTTCTTCTTGTTCTTTGTGGTGGTGTAGTTGCGATTCTTGCACTCACCACACTGCAACGTAATGATTTCCCGCATTGCCTGAATCCTTTTCTCCGGAGCGCGGGCCGCACATGGCGGCCCGTCTCAGAAACAACGTTACTCGATGATCTCCGTGACGGCGCCGGCGCCGACGGTGTGGCCACCTTCGCGGATGGCGAAGCGCAGGCCCTTTTCCAGTGCCACCGGGGTGATCAGCGTGACTTCGCAGCTCACGTTGTCGCCCGGCATCACCATTTCCACGCCCGTCGGCAGCTTCATGTCCCCTGTGACGTCCGTCGTGCGGAAGTAGAACTGCGGGCGATAGCCGGAGAAGAATGGCGTATGACGGCCACCCTCTTCCTTGGTCAACACATACGCCTCCGCCTTGAACTTCGTG
>DATIXE010000025.1:0-24717 GCA_035518915.1 Candidatus Eiseniibacteriota bacterium | reverse complement strand
CAACTGGCAACCCTTGGCCGCACGCACAATCCCCTTCAGGTTCCGCGCATTTACGACGCTCACCGGGATGGACGATTTCTTGCCCAGAAATCGCCGCGCCCGCTCTGGGTCGCGGTCGCCGCACCACACAATATGCCCTTGTTTTTCCAGCAGATGCGCCAGCAGCGACCCCGTCGCCCCCGCGCCCAGTATGAAAATTCGCATGCTGTCGGCAGACTTTATCACATCCAGCGCGCAACCCTTGTGCCGCCAAACGCGCCAATTGCATCATGGCCGCTACGGGCGTAGGATTAGAAGCGTAACTCCGACCCTGTCGGCCTGCGGGAGAGACATCCCATGGTGGCGGGGCGAGGCGGCCGATTTCGGCGCGCCGAGGGTTCGCGTGGAAACGCCCGGGCCTCCCGTTTGCGGTTAATGAACTAAACCGCGCTTGGAAAGGAGCCAGCACCTCGAAAATCCGCGGATTTTCGTGTACAGCCCGATTCCATGTGCGAATCGGGTTTTTTCTTTTTGGTGCAATCTATGCCTCTTCGCGACAAGTTCGGACGCCAGATCACCGACCTGCGCATCTCGGTCACTGATCGCTGCAACTTTCGCTGTGTCTATTGCCGCTCCGCTGACCCGGAAAACTATCGGGAGCACGACGAGATTCTTTCCTGGCCGGAACTTGAGCGCCTGGCCCGGATTTTCGCCGGCCTCGGCATTCAGAAAATGCGCATCACTGGCGGTGAGCCTCTCGTGCGCGACGGCGTGGAATCGTTTCTCCAAAAGCTTCAGGAATTGCATGTTGCCGATATCTCCATGACCACCAACGGCCACCTCTTGGCCGGTCGTATCCCTTCCTTGCTGGCCGCCGGCCTCCACCGCATTAACATCAGCCTCGATTCCCTCGATCCCATCAAGTTCGAAAAAATCACTCGGACTCGCTCCTACGACTCCGTCATGCGGGGTATCGACGTTGCCCAGGCCTCCGCTTTAGCCCCCGCAAAAATTAACGCCGTCCTCGTTCGTGGCTTCAACGAAGACGAGGTGGAAGCTTTCGCCGCCTTCGCCCGCGACCGCGGCCTTATCATGCGCTTCATCGAATTCATGCCCCTGGACGCGGACCGCCATTGGTCCCGCGACCTCATCGTTCCTGCCGATGAAGTTTATCGCCGCATTCATGCCCAGTGGCCGCTCGTGCAGATCCCTCACGCCGCCAGCGAAACCGCCCGAAAGTACCGCTTTGCCGATGGCGCTCCCGGCGAGATCGGCCTCATCGCTCCGGTCACGCAGCCCTTCTGCGGTCACTGCGCGCGCATTCGGCTCACTGCCGACGGCAAGCTGCGTACCTGCCTCTTCAGCAAGGACGATCACGACCTCCGCGGCATGCTGCGCAGCGCCGCCTCCGATTCCGAAATCGAAGATCGCATCCGCGCCCTCGTAGACCGCAAGGAAAAAGGCCACCGCATCAACGAACCCGGTTTCGTGCCCCCCTCACGCACCATGGTGTTCATCGGCGGTTGACGCGCCACTCGCCATTGCCAGCGCCCTTTCTTGACGGATTTGTCGCGCCGCGCGTGCTATTCTGGCTTTGGCCCCGCGCGCAAAAACGGAGAACGCATGCCCGAAGATGACGAGGACCGGGACGAGGTACCGGAGCAGCCGCAGAGGCTCTTCACGCTGACCGAAGCCGAGCGCACCCGCCAGGAATTGGAACCCTTCTTGATCGAAGCCATCGGTGCGCGCAAGAAACTCTCCGCGCTCGAACAGGATTTGGCCGCCGTATCCACCCGTATCCTGATGATGGGTGGCATTCTGGTTCCCTATGCCAAGCTTGCGGAAAAGCGCATGGAGCAGCAAGGCCTCGCCGAAGTGATGAAAGCGAACCTGGAAAAAATCCTTTCCACCGGTTGTCTGATCAAAGATCTTGATATGGGCCTTCTTGATTTTCCCGCGATCGTCAATAACCAGGAGGTCTATCTCTGCTGGAAGCTCGGCGAGGACCGCATCCGCTACTACCACAAGCAGGATGAAGGCTATGCCGGACGCAAGCCGCTTGACCCGCGCGACCTCGGCCCCGGCACGCAACTTCAATAGCAAGACTTTGCTTTTGTAGCGGCCACCAGATTCCCGGCGCGAAGTCGAAGGCCCGTAACGGAAGCATTTTCCCCTCGCATCTCCGCGACACCGGGAGTCTTGCAGTCATCCAACGGTCATGATCGAAAATCGCCTCCAACACTCCGCCAGCCCCTACTTGCGCTCCGCCGCGCACCAACCCATCGACTGGCACGAATGGGGTGAAGACGCCTTCCGCGCAGCGTTATCCCAGGACAAGCCCATCCTTCTCGATATCGGCGCCGTCTGGTGCCACTGGTGCCACGTCATCGACCGTGAGAGCTACGAAAATCCCGTCATCTCCCAAATCATCAACGAACATTTCATCGCCGTGAAGGTCGACCGCGACGAGCGCCCCGATGTCGATTCTCGCTACCAGTCCGCCATCAGCGCCATCAGCGGACAGGGCGGTTGGCCGCTCACCGGCTTCCTTATGCCCGATGGCAAACCCTTCTTTGGCGGCACCTATTTTCCGCCCGAAGATCAGCATGGCCGCCCCGGATTCCACCGCATTCTGCTTGCCGTGGCCGACGCCTATAAAAACAAGCGCCAGGATCTCCTCAAGACTTCCGAAGCTCTAGCCGAAGCCGTCGCCAAGGCCGAAGCCTTTTCCGGCGCCCGCGCCGACTTCGATCTTGGCGTGGTCGATTCGCAGATCGCCTCTATAACCCAGCTCTTCGATATTCGTAACGGCGGTTTCGGCAAAGCGCCAAAATTCCCGCACGCTTCCGCCGTCGATTTGCTCTTCGAACGCTGCCGCCAAACCAGCCAGCAACACCTTCTAGCCATGGCCGAAACCACCCTCGAAAAAATGTCCAAGGGCGGCATCTACGACCAGCTCGCCGGCGGTTTCCATCGTTACTCCGTCGATGAACGCTGGCTTGTCCCCCACTTCGAGAAAATGTCCTATGACAATTCCGAGCTACTGAAAAACTATCTTCACGCCACACAACTTAGCGGCAACTGGCGATTTCCAAAAACTGCGGAAGGAATAGTTGCGTGGGTGAACAAAACTCTGTCGGATAGAGAGCTAGGTGGATTCTACGCGAGCCAAGACGCCGATGTATCGCTTGACGACGATGGAGACTACTTCACATGGACTCTGGAAGAAGTTCGCGCGGTGCTTTCTTCCCAAGAAACGAGGGTGATTGAACTCCTTTACGATGTAGAAGCCCGTGGAGAAATGCACCACAACCCGGCGAAAAATGTCCTTTGGGAGGCCAGGGAACTGAGGGAGATCGCCGAGACGCTGAACTTGGACTTGGAATCCACCAGCAAGACCGCGTTAGCGGCAGAACTCAAGTTGCTGGAAGCACGCCACACGCGCCCCACTCCATTTATCGACTCAACCATGTATGTGAGTTGGAACGCGATGTTCGTGTCTGCCTACTTGGAAGCGGCTAGGGTTCTTCATGAAGCTGAACACCTCGGGTGCAGGGAATTTGCTCTTAAGTCTATCGATCGCATGCTGCGCGAAGCCTGGACCGACAAAGACGCCTTCGCCCACCGCATCGGTGGCCCCGCGCTCCGCGGTTCCCTCGACGACCAGGTCTTCGGTGTTCAGGCCCTCCTCGACGCCTACGAAGCCACGCTCGACCCGAATTATTTCCGCGCCGCTCAGCGCACCATGGACATCGCTATCGAAAAATATGGCGACTCCGAGCACGGCGGCTTCTTCGACCGCGCCTCCGATGCCCCCGCCATGGGTGGCCTCGAAGTCCGCCGGAAGCCTTTCCAGGATTCCCCCACGCCGAGTGCCAACTCCGTCGCCGCGATGGCTCTTACCCGCATGCACGCGTACACCAACGACGCGAAGTATCACGATTGGGCAAAAAAGACGCTCGAAGCTTTCGCCAGCATTGCCCCCCAATATGGCCTCTTCGCCGCCACCTACGGCCTTGCCGCCATTCTCTTCGCAGATCACCCCACGCTGGTGGTCATCACCGGCACCGAGGCCGACCCCGCGGCCACGCAACTCGAACGTGCCGCCAACGATGTCTTCCGCTTTGGCAAAGCCGTGCTCCGGGTCACTCCGTCCACTTCGCTCGAATTTCTGCCTGCCGCCCTCCGCCTCACGCTGCCGCACCTTCCCAAGGACAGGGCCGCTGCTCTCCTCTGCGCCGGCAACACCTGCCTCCCGCCCGCCTCCGACCCCGCCGAACTCAAAGGCCTCTTAGCCAACGGTTTGACCGGCACCGCCGCAGGCTAGCCCTTGTGGAGTGCGGAAGCAAAGCTTCCGCTTTCACGGTCGCCCGGTACCACGAACTTTAGCCAAATAGCGCCAATCCCACCCGCCAGCGAATTTCTCCGTCGTCATCCTGAGGGGCGCGCCTTTTGCCCTACGAAGGAGCTCAAAGTTACATTCATCCAAGATGTTCCCGCCTTGGCGCGCTTGCCACGCTGCCAGCCCTTACCAATAAACAAAATGGGCACGATGCCCAAGCACCGTGCCCGACCCAATCCAAAACTCGCTGAATCCTCTAGCTCCTTAACCTGTTCTACGTCCCCTACTTCACTTCTTCGGCCTCGATTCCGGCGGCACCAGCCCGTTTGCCCGGTAGTACACGACCAGCTGTCCGTAATGCTCTCCAGAATGCTCGATCAATCCATACGCAAGATCATACAGCCGGTCCAGGTGCGAACCGCCGTCGTCCACTGCCACCTGCATACCCTTGTCGCCCTTTGCCTTGATGGTGGCCGCGCCATCCTCCACGCATTTCTTCACAAATGCCGCCAACTCCGCCCGGTTCGTGATTTTCAAGTCCTTCGGATCGTCTGCATACTGCGGCTTCTTGCCGTTCGCTGTGTCCGTGAAGTAATACATCGAAGCCGCCGCATGTAGCAGGTTGGCTTCAAACGTCCGCGAATCCGGGTGTGGTTTGTACGAATACTTGTCCTCCGGAAAATCCTCCGCCATTGCGATCAGCTTCCGCCCGATGTCGTTCCACGCTTCCAGCACCGCCTGCGATGGGCTCGGTGCCGGTCCTGGTTTCTTCTTTGCCGCCTCCTGTCCCAAAATGGGCAGCGCACAAAGAGCCGCCGCCAGCAAACCCGCCATAAAATGCGAACGTTTCATCGCTTCTCTCCTCTGTAATCGGTAAAAGTGGAGCCCCACATGAGACGTAACCGCGAAAGGAAAGTCTCGCCGAGCTCCGAAACTCCGCCCTATCGCCTTTCGCTGCATGCCATCATACGCTCCGTACTCCCCGATATCACGGAAAGTCACAGAAAACCAGGGGGTTACTCCTGGAACGCAGGTTCGAACTCCTTATAAAAGCTTTACCGCCGGCGTGATACTCTTAGAAAAGAGAATGGTCGAGGGAGTAGCATTTTGAATTGGGGATGGATTCTTCTTAGGGTTCTGGTCGGACTGTCTCTCGTGACAGTCCTCTTTTTGTCTCAGCGCTTCTGGTATCGGGCGCTCTGGCGCGTTACCGGTCATTGGGGTCGCACCACGTTGCGCCTCGGCGTTCGCCTGCTTTACCTCGCTGGCTTGATCCTGATTATCCTGACCGTCGCCGATAATCTCCGTCAGGACCACAGTCGCCTCATCCCCAATCACAACCCGATCACGTCCTTCACGGGCCTCTGGTTTGCGAGCGCGCTGTTCGGCTACATAGCGATCAAATTCGTTCATGCCATCGAGTGGCTCTGGCATCGCTTCCACCAGCCTGCTCCCAAAGACGCTTCCCAGCTTTCCGCTCATCGCCGCGAACTGGAGGATCTGGTCCCCGATCCCTCCCGCCGCAGCTTTTTCCGCACCGCCAGCGTTGTCGCGGGCGCCGCCCCCTTCCTTAGTGTGATGTACGGCTTCGCCGGCGAGCGCCTGCGCTATGAGCTCCGCCGCGTCGAAATCCCTGTCAACAACCTGCCTTCCGGACTCGACGGCATGAGCATCGTCCAGCTCAGCGACATCCATTTGAGCGCCTACATGACACGCGAATCCGTCCGCCGCGCCGTGGACATGGCCAATGACGTCGGCGCGGATCTCGCGGTCGTCACTGGCGACCTCATCACTGGCATGCACGACTCGCTCTTCGACGCCGTGGAAGAAGTCCGCCAGTTGCGCGCGCCACTGGGGGTTTACGGGTGCAACGGCAACCACGAAATTTACGCCCGCGCCGAGGATCTCGCCGAGCGCCTTTACCAGCAGGCGGGCATGAAGCTTCTCCGCCGCGAAAACGCGATTATCAGTTACAACGGCGCAAGATTGAACTTGATCGGTGTCGACTACCAGCGCGAACGTACCCCTGGCGGCCGCAAGCAGCAGATGCTGGCGAATTTCGAGCCGCTTGTCCGCCGTGATATGCCGAACATCCTGCTTTCGCACAATCCCAATTCCTTCAATCGCGCCGCCGAACTTGGCGTCGAACTCTCCCTCGCCGGCCACACGCATGGCGGCCAGGTCCAGGTCGAAATTCTCGACGTCAGCCTCAGCCCCGCGCGCTTCATCACCAACTATATCGCCGGCCTCTATCACCGACCGCTGCTTATGCCCGATCAGCCGCGCCGCATGGGTGAAACCATCAAGCTCATGCCCAACGCTCCCAAAGGCCTCGCCGCGCTCTACGTCAATCGCGGCATCGGCACTGTCGGCGCGCCCGTCCGCCTCGGTGCTCCTCCCGAAATCACGCACATTGTCCTCCGCGGCGCCTAACTGATCGTTTCCCTCTCGCTGTTTTTGTACAGGCCGCCTTCCTGTCGGTACGTTCCGATCCTGTTCACCCATCCCAATCCGTTTGTTGGGCGAGCTTGCTCGGCGCGCCTCCCAACGCCAATTCTTTTCCTCTTCACCAATGCTAAAATTCCCCCACCCATTCCATGACTACCCAGGAAACGAACTACTGGCTCACCACCGTTTCGGGGGCCGCCTCCGGCGCCACCGGGTCGCTGCCCGATCGTGCTGACGTGGCCATTGTCGGCGGCGGCTTTTGCGGCCTCTCCGCAGCTCGCACGCTCGCCATGCGTGGTGTACGCGTCGTTCTGCTCGAAGCGGAAACTCTGGGCTGGGGTGCCAGTTGCCGCAATGGCGGCATGGTTCTTACCGGAATGAAGCTGCCGGTCCCGACGCTCATCAAGCGCTACGGTCGCGAACTTGTCCAACGCATGTACGCCGCTTCGCTCGAATCTATTGATTTGGTCGAAAAAATCGTCAAAGAAGAGGGACTCGACTGCGATTTTTGCCGCTGCGGCCATCTGGAGGTTGCCTGCAAACAATCCCATTTCGACGATTACGCTGCGGCCGCCGCGCGCATCAAGAACGAATTCGACCACGAACTCCGCATCGTCCCGCGCCACGCGCTCAAATTCGAGATCGGCTCGGATATCTATTTCGGTGGCATGGTCGACGAAACCAGCGCCGGCCTGAATCCCGCGCGTTACGTCCACGACCTTGCCAAATCCGCGCAGCGCCACGGGGCGACTCTCTTCGATCACACTCGTGTTACCGGCGTCACCCGGCAATCCAACGGCACCAACGGCAGCTTCGGCATTGAAACCTCGAAAGGTTCACTCACCGCTAAAGAACTATTTCTCGCCAGTGGCGCATACACCACCTCTGCAACCCCGGCTCTTCGCAAAAAAGTCATTCCTATCGGCTCCTACATAATCGCCACTGAAATTCTTCCCGATAAGCTGGCCTCCGAACTATCCCCGCGCAATCGCATGATCTACGACTCAAAGCATTTCCTCTACTACTACCGCCTCACCCCGGACAATCGCATGCTCTTCGGAGGCCGTGCCGCCTTCTTCCCCGAATCCGAATCCACCGTCCGCGAAAGCGCCGAACTTCTGCGCCGGGGCATGATCAAGGTCTATCCCCAACTCCGCGACACGAAGGTTGAATATGTCTGGGGTGGCACGCTCGATTTTGCTTTCGACGTCATGCCTCACTCCGGAAAACTCGATGGCATGCACTTCGCGGTCGGATTTGCGGGACATGGCGTCGCCGCTGCCACCTGGATGGGCGCGAAGCTCGCCAGCACGATTTGCGGCGATCCCGACGATAATCCCTTTTCGCAAGTCCCCTTCGCCGTCGCGCCCATCGGCCTCCGCAGTGGCAACACCTGGGCCTTGCCCCTCGCCGGCGCCTACTACCGCATCCTCGACTGGCTGACGTGAGTTTGTGGCACAGGCATTCTTGCCTGTGCAGCCGTGCCCCAGTCGTATATCGCGTTATTACGCAAACCCAGATAGCCGCAATTTCCAATCAGCCGCTGCTCGTCGCCTCCACCAGCCTTCGAATCCTCGGAAACACGAAATACGCTCCTACCCCCAGCACCACCGGCACCGGCCCCCACTTCAAGGCAAACGAGTCGCTCCCGGCCAGCGCCACCATCGTCATCGCGATTGGTGCCGCCACCACGTAAACCAGCCCCGCCTTCCCGAACGGTATCCGGAACGGTCGCGCCATCTCCGGCTTAGTCTTCCGCAGCTTCCACGCCGCCATTACCGTCAACACGGTCGTCAGGCTCCGCAGCCACACATAGACCGTCAGCAACTGCGCCAACGTATGAAACGCCAGCGAGGCATAAATCGCCGACGAGATTAAAATCGCAATCCACGGCGTCCTATACTTCGCATGCTTCTCGGCGAACAAGGGCGGCAAATAACCGTCTTCCCCCATAGTCGAAGGCATCCGCGTGCTCGTCAGCATTGTCGCATTCATCAGCGAGACGATTCCCAGGATCGCCGCCACTGCCATCGCAATCCCCAGCCCCCGCCCGCCAATCAAGAGCGCCGCGGTTGGCAGGTACGCGGTGTCCCACTTCTGCCAATTTCCCAGCGCTGCGAGCGAAAACAGCGCCGGCAGAATATAAGTTGCCATCGAAAGCGGCACCACGACGGCCAGGGCAATTGGGAAATTCCGCTGCGGATTCTCGATCTCCTCGGCCACGCTTGAACACTGCTCGTATCCCGAATACAGCCATAATCCCAGTGCCAGCCCAACACCGAACACCTGAAACGCTGGCACGTGCGGCGGCACAAACGGATGAAACGGCGGGAAGTGCCACTTCGGCGCCGCCAGCACGCACAGCAAAATCACCGGCAGGAGCAAGGAAATCTCCAGAATCGTGGACACCAGCCCCACCATTTGGATACCGCGGATGTTGATGTACGCCAGCGCCACAATCAGGGCAAGCGACACCAGGTAATGTCCCCACCCTGTGAGCCCGGGGAAAAATACTCCCAAGTAATCGCTGAATAGTACTGCGTAACTTCCTCCCAGCAGCCACGAAGCGTTCCAGTTCCACCAGCCCGCCAGAAATCCCCAGAAATCTCCGTACGCCACGCGCACCCAGCGGTAAAAGCCACCTTCCACCGGAATGGCCGTCGTCAATTCCGCTGTCACCAGCGAAACCGGAATGCACCAGAACAGCGGGATCAGCAGCAGGTACACCAGCGTCAGCCCGGGACCGCTGTTCGTCACCATTTCTTCCATTCCGAACGGCCCGCCCGTCGTGTACGAAAACATGACGAACACAAAATAGAAAAGCCCGGCGCGCCGGATTGCCGATTTTGTCTGGTTCAACGAGGACCTTCCCCCACTAGTTTTCCGATACTAACCCAAATTGGCCTGTATTGCCGAGCTTGCCAGCACTCCTCAATCGTTGAATAATCTGTTCCGCGCTTCAGGGGAGGCATTGTGATCACTCGGGCTCGAATCGTTCTCTATGCAGGTGCGTTTTGTGCGGGGCTCACCTGGTTCTGTTTCACGGCATCCGCAACCGCCGACGAATCTCCGCTCTACGGCTTTTCTGCCGATTCCTCCCACGTGGAACGCCAGTGGGAAGAAAAGTTGCGCGCCGTCCCCAGCCCCGACAAGATGCGCGACTACATGCAGCACCTTTCCGCGCGCCCCCACAACGTCGGCTCGCCCTATGATAAAGAGAATGCCGACTGGCTCGTCGCCCGGTTCAAGGAATTTGGCTTCGACACCCACATCGAATCCTACGAAGTACTCTTTCCCACTCCGAAGAATCGCCGCCTCGAGCTACTCGAATGCAAAGGCGAATCCACCGCTGGCTGTACTGTGAAATTCGCCGCGAAGCTCGAAGAGCCTACTCTGGCCGTCGATCCCACCTCAGGCCAGAAATCCGAACAACTTCCCACTTACAACGCCTTCTCGCGGGATGGCGACGTGACCGCGCCTCTCGTCTACGTGAACTACGGCATCCCCGAAGATTACGACCGCCTCGAACGCATGGGCGTCTCCGTGAAAGGTGCCATCGCCATCGCCCGCTATGGCCACTCCTGGCGCGGCATTAAGCCCAAGGTTGCCGCCGAACATGGCGCCATCGGCTGCATCATCTATTCCGACCCCCAAGGTGACGGCTTCTACCAGGGCGAAACTTTTCCCCAGGGAGCCTATCGCCCGGATCAGGGTGTCCAGCGTGGCAGCGTTGCCGACGATCCAATTTTTCCAGGTGATGCGCTCACCCCCGGCGTTGCCGCCAAAAAAGACGCCAAGCGCCTGAAGGTCGAAGACTCTCCCGTCATCACCAAGATTCCAACTCTGCCGATCTCCTACGGTGACGCGCAGCCTCTCCTCGCCGCTCTTGGCGGAGCCGTCGTTCCCGCCGAATGGCGCGGCGGCCTCCCGATCACTTATCACGTAGGCCCGAGCACTCTGAAAATTCATCTGCAAGTGGAATCCAACTGGGATCTCAAGCCGATCTACGACGTCATTGCCAAAATTTCTGGCAGCGACTATCCCGATCAGTGGGTCATCCGTGGCAATCACCATGACGCTTGGGTCAACGGCGCCGAAGATCCTCTCTCCGGACTCGTTGCCGAACTGGAAGAAGCACGCGCCTTTGGCGAACTCCTAAAAGCCGGCTGGAAACCCAAGCGCACCATCATCTACTGCGCCTGGGATGGCGAAGAGCCCGGTCTTATCGGTTCCACGGAATGGGTCGAAGACCATGGCGACGAATTAAGGCAGCACGCCGTCGCCTACATCAATTCGGACACCAACGGCCGTGGTTTTTTCGATGCGGAAGGCTCCCACACGCTCGAAAAATTCATCAACGACGTCGCCCGTGACATCCCCGACCCCGAAACCAAGCTCTCTGTCTGGAAGCGTGCCCAGCTTGCCACCATCGGGTTCGCCAGCAGCGCCGATGATCGCCAGGAAGCTCGCAACCGCGCCGATCTTCGCATCGGCGCGCTCGGTTCCGGCTCGGATTATGGCCCCTTCATTCAGCACGACGGCATCGCCTCCATCAATCTTGGGTACGGCGGCGAAGATGGCGGCGGCATCTACCACTCCATCTATGACGACTTCTATTGGTTCACCCATTTCAGCGACACCACGTTCGTCTATGGCCGCGCGCTCGCGCAGACCTCCTCCACCGCAGTCATGCGCCTGGCCGATGCCGACCTCTTGCCGTTCGATTTCACCGATTTCGCCGACACCATGCAGTCCTACGTCAAGGAACTCAAGAATCTGCTCCAGCAGAAGCAGGATGATGCCCGCGAACGCGACCGCGAACTCGAAGAAGGTGTCTATCAGGCCACCAACGACCCCAAACGCCCCACCTTCCCGCCCAAATTTGCGGACGTCCCTCCCTATATTAACTTCGCCCCGCTCGATAACGCCGTTGCCGAACTCGCCAAGTCGGCCGACGCCTACAAAAAAGCTTACGATGAACTCAGCGCCGCCGGAAATCTTGCAAAAGCTGCCAATTCCGCCCAGGACCTCAACCGCTTACTGATCGAAAGCGAACGAAGACTCACCAATCCCCAGGGACTCCCCGGCCGCCCGTGGTTCAAGCATGAAATCTACGCCCCCGGCCAATACACCGGATACGAAGCCAAAACAATTCCAGGAGTTCGCGAGGCTCTCGAACTCAATCATTGGAAAGAAGCTGAGGAACAAGTAGGCGTCGCCGCCAAAACGCTCCAGCAGGAAACCGTGCTAATCAACGACGCCACCGCCAAGCTCACCGCCTTCAAGTAGCACAGGCTTCAGCCTGTGCAGCCTGTCGGAAGGGTACGTTTGCTGATTTTTGAGCAGGGCAATGGAAACGCCATGTACGGGACGGGCTTCAGACCGGCCCTTTTAGAACTCCTGCCGCATCTCCGACGTAACCAAGTCCGCCCCCAACTTCGTCTATAATCTCTCTGCCCAATTTGATTCGCGGTCGTAATTCGCCATCCCCGGAGAACTTCCATTCCTTCTTACAATCTCGCCATCGTCGGCTTCGGACATGTTGGGCGTTCCCTCTTGCGTCTTCTCATCTCCAAAGAGAGCGAACTCCGCCGCAAATACGACATTCGCTGGCGGCTCACCGGCATCGCCTCTCGCCGCATCGGCTGGATCGCGGAGCCGGAGGGCCTGAACCCCATCTCCGCTCTCAGCAACTTCTTTCCCCAGATCGCCAACCCTACGCACAATGTCCGCGAGTGGCTCGAACGTTCCCGCGCCGACGTTCTTTTCGAAGCTAGCTCTCTCAACGCCCTCACCGGCCAGCCGGCCATCGAGCATCTCTCGACTGCTCTCGAGTCCGGGGCCCACGCTATCACCGCCAACAAGGGCCCGCTCGTCCACGACTACTCGCGCCTCTCCGCCTTGGCCAAGGCAAAGGGCAAGCAGTTCCTGTTCGAATCCACCGTCATGGACGGTGCGCCCATCTTTTCATTGTTCCCTCTGGGCCTGCCCGCCACGGAGTTGCGCGGCTTCTCCGGCGTTCTTAACTCCACCACCAACGTCATCCTCACCGAAATCGAAAGAGGCCGCTCCCTCGACGAAGCCGTCAAGCGCGCCCAGGCTATGGGAATCACCGAAACCGATCCCGCCCACGATCTCGACGGCTGGGACGCTGCAATCAAACTAACCGCGATTGTGAACGTTCTGATGGGGGTCCCACTGCGCATCGAGCAGGTCCAGCGCACCGGCATCCGCGATCTCAGCGAGGAAAAGATCCGTTCTGTCCGTTCGGCTGGAATGCGCTATAAGCTCGTCTGCCGCGCCGAGCGCCGCGGCGACGGCGTGGACGCCCGCGTTGGCCCTGAGCTTTTGCTGATGAGCGACCTGATTGCCGGCCTCGAAGGCTCCAGTTCCGCGATTCGTTTTGACCTGGATGTCTTTGGAATTTCTCTCGTCGAACACAACCCCGGCATCGAAGCTACCGGCTACGGCCTGCTTGCCGACTTCATCCGCGCCGCTCAATCCTGAATCGGGTCACGCGCCACTTTTCATCGGCCCATGAATTTCACCGAATATGCGGAAGCGTTGTCATCCTGAGGGGCGCGCCGTCAGTGTCCCGAAGGATCTCCATGAACACTCCAGGCACATCGCTTCCTTCCAATTCCTCTCACCCCGCCCTCGTTCCATCCGGCACCGCACGCTCCGGCATCGCCAGCGCTGGCGTCACCCCATCCGCGTACCCGATGTCGAACAGCATCCCCTCCGAAATCTCCCCGGCCATCTTTCGCGGCTCCAGGTTCAACACAAACAGCGCCTGCTTCCCCTCGATCTCCTTCGGGTCGCTCCGCTCCTTCTTGATTCCCGCCAAAATCGAGCGCGTGTGGTCTCCAAAACTCACCGTCAGCTTCATCAGCTTTTCCGAATGCGCCACCTCTTCCACCCTCTGGATCCTTCCGACGCGGATATCCAGAGCTTCCAGCGCTGCAAACGCCACGGATGCCTTTACCGGTGCTGGTTTGAATTCGCTCATTGCTCACCTGTGATAATTTGCCGCGTATCCCGGCGTAGGAATCGCCGGATCGCATCGTTCATCGCGAATCGGCGCATCCGCCACCAGCCGCAGGGGAATCACTCCCGCCCACACCGGCAGCGCATAGTCTGCCGCATCGTCTTCCACCGCCCCTGTTCGCACCTTCGCCGAAACCTCCGTCAACGGCAATTTCAGAATGCTCGTGGCCTTCAACTCCTGCTCGCTCGGCTGCCGCGCATCCTGCCAGCGTCCCGGAATCAGTTTCTCTGTGAACGCGCGCAGCACATCCTGTTTTTCCGTCGGATCGTTGGCCAGCGCCGCCGTTCCCAATGCAACCACCGACCGGTAGTTCATCGAATGATTGAACACCGATCGCGCCAGCACCAGTCCGTCCGCCAGCGTCACCGTGAGGCATACGGGCAATCCGCTGCTCGCACTGCGCAGCATGCGGCTCGCAGCCGATCCGTGAAAATAGATCGCATCTCCCACACGCGCAAACATCGTCGGAATCACGTAGGGCTGTCCTTCCATCGCGAAACCCACGTGGCATACGAATGCCTCATCGAGAATTTTATAAATCGCGTCGCGATCGTAGATGGCGCGGTTCGCCTCCCGCACCACGCGGGTGCGTTCGCTTACGGCAAAGGAATCTGGCATGGGAAACCTCAGGGAGCATCACGGCGCGGAGTTGATAGCCGGCGCCGTCGCGGCATGAGTGTCCTGCAACTCGTTCGATGGTATCACGCTGTAGCACCCGCCTTCTGTGGCGGGCGCCCTTTCTTCCCGCTGTGACCGAGCTTTAGATCGGCCACCACGTCACCCGTGCACTACACCTCTCTCTCCCCCTGTGAGAAACTATGTCTCTAGAAAAATTCCCCATCCCGGAGCCCGTCCACTTATGAGCTCGCTTGTCCGCAACGCCGCCCCCGTCACTTACGATCTCGCTTGGGTGCGCGCCCAATTTCCCTCCTTGCAAACCCAGGTGAACGCACAGCCCGCCGCCTTTCTCGACGGCCCCGCCGGCACGCAGGTCCCCACGCAAGTGATCCACGCCATTCAGAACTATCTCCTCAGCTCCAATGCCAATACGTGCGGCGCCTTCCTCACCAGCCGCCGCACCGATGAAATCATCGCCAGTTCCCGCGCCGCCATGGCCGATTTCTTCCACTGCGACAAGAACGAAGTCGTCTTCGGCCAGAACATGACCACGATCACCTTTGCCGTTTCCCGCGCCATCGCCCGCGAACTGAAACCCGGCGACGAAATTCTTCTCACCCTTCTCGACCACGACGCGAACTTTTCGCCCTGGAAAGCCCTCGAAGAGAAGGGAATTGTCATCCGCACCGTGGACATTCGTGAGGATGACTGCACGCTCGATCTCGACGACCTGAAAAGCAAGCTCAACGGAAAGACCCGCCTCGTCGCCGTCGGCTACGCCTCGAACGCCGTCGGCACCATCAATCCCGTCGCCGAAATCGCGCGGCTCGCGCACGCCGCCGGCGCCATGATCTACGTTGACGCTGTCCACTATGCTCCCCACGGCTACATAGACGTGAAAGCCCTCGATTGTGATTTCCTAGTCTGCTCGCCCTACAAATTCTTCGGCCCGCACATGGGCACGCTCTATGGCAAGCGCCGCCACCTCGAATCTTTCCGCCCATACAAAGTCCGGCCCTGCACCGACCAGGTTCCCGACTGCTGGGAAAGCGGCACGCAAATCCACGAACTTATTGCCGGCATCGGCGCCGCCGTGGAGTATCTCGCCGAACTTGGCCGCCGCTGCGATCCATCCGCCGCCACGCGGCGCGAAGCCCTTTCCGCTGCCTATCGCTCTACCGTTGCCCACGAAACCAACCTCGTCTGGCTCCTGATCGACGGCCTCAAATCCATTCCCGGCTGCCGCGTCTATGGCATCACCGATCCACAGCGCTCCGCCGAACGTTGCTCCACGCTTTCCCTGCGCATCGGAAATCACTATCCCAATGACATCGCCAAATTCCTTGGTGACCGCGGTATCTTCACCTGGGACGGCAACTACTACGCGCTCAATCTAACCGAACGCCTCGGCGTCGAATCCCAGGGCGGCATGCTCCGCATCGGCCTGGTCCACTACAACTCCGCCGATGAAGTCCACCGCCTCCTCGCCACCCTCCGCGAATTCGCCGAACGGCACCCATGAAATCGCGACAGAGAAGATTTGGCGCCCGACCAGGCTGTGTTGAAGCAAAGCGCCTCTGGAAAGAGTTCCTAGCTGCGGGGAAAGAGTGGAGTCGGTTTCAGGATCGGATGAGAAAGTCGCTTGCGAAAGACGGCCGCGCTGCTCCGGACTTGCTGGAGATCAAGAGAATTGGGAATCGAATCGAAGAAGCTCATCGCCGGTTCAGCGAACATATTGAGAGTCATAACTGTTGGACTACGAAATCATTCGTTCGGAAGACTCGGAGAAAGAAGTCAGGAAAGCGAAAATAATGGCTAAACGACCCAAACCCATCGTACTCACCGTCCTCGACGGCTGGGGCTATCGCGCCGAAACCAAGGGCAATGCCATCGCCCTGGCGCGCAAGCCCAACTACGACGAACTCCTCCGCAAATTCCCCAACACCCTCATCCAGACTTCCGGCCCCGCCGTCGGCCTTCCCGAGGGCCAGATGGGCAACAGCGAAGTTGGCCACCTTAACATCGGTGCCGGCCGAATCGTCCACATGGACATCACTCGCATTGACCTTCTCATCGCCAATAATCAACTCGAACGGGTTCCGCTCTTCCAGCAGGCCATGGAACGCGGCCGCCAGCGCCAACTCCACTTCCTCGGCCTGCTCAGCGACGGCGGTGTCCATTCCCACATCAACCATCTCTTTGCCCTTCTAGAAATGGCCAAGCGCCACAAGGTCGAAAACGTCTTCGTCCACTGTTTCATGGACGGCCGCGACACTCCGCCCAACAGCGGCCGCGATTTCGTCCGCCAGCTCCAGCAGAAAATGCGCGAACCTGGCCTCGGCAAGATCGCCACCATGGTCGGCCGCTACTACGCCATGGACCGCGACAATCGCTGGGAGCGCGTCGAACTCGCCTATCGCGCCCTTGTCCACGGCGAAGCCGAAACTCGGTCCGAAGATCCCGTCGCCGCCCTGGAACGAAGCTACGAACAGGGCATTACCGACGAATTCGTCAAGCCTGTCGTCATCACCTCCGGCCCTGGTCCTTCCGCGCCACCGGTGGGCCTCATCCGTGACGACGATGCTGTCATCTTTTTCAATTTTCGCGCCGACCGCGCCCGTCAGATAACCTTCGCCCTCGAAGCCCCCGATTTCGATAAATTTCTGGACTCCAAGCGACCGAAAAACCTCTTCTACGTCGGCATGACCAAGTACGACAAAAACTGGCCCTGGCTCAAGTGCGTTATCAGCCCCGAAAAGCTCGAGCACATCCTTGCTCAGGTATTCCAGGATCTGCACTTCAAGAATCTCCGCACCGCCGAAACCGAAAAGTACGCTCACGTCACATATTTCTTCAATGGTGGCGTCGAAAAGCCCTTCGAGGGCGAAGAACGCATCCTCGTCCCTTCTCCAAAGGTCGCCACCTACGATCTAAAGCCAGAAATGTCCGCTCAGGGAATTACCGATACCGTTATCAAGGCCATCGAGAAAGGCGAATTTGACGCCATCATCATGAATTACGCGAATGCCGACATGGTCGGCCACTCCGGCAAACTCGAAGCCACCATCAAAGCCGTCGAAGCCGTCGACGCCGGCCTCGGCCGCATCTATCAAACGCTCAAGCCCCGTGGTGGTGCCTGGATCATCACCGCCGATCACGGAAATGCGGAAACCATGATCGATCCCGTCACCGGTGGCCCGCACACTTACCACACCACCAACCCGGTTCCGTTCCTCTGTATCACTGAAAATGACCACCTCCAACTCGCTCCCGGGGGCGCTCTCCGCGATATCGCTCCCACCATGCTCGCCATCCTCGGCGATCCCGCCCCCGCCGACATGACCGGCCGCGACCTCCGCCTCCCACCAAAAAACGCAAAATGAACCGCACCACGCCCGCCGAAACCAAACTCACCATCTGCGTCTGGCATCCTTTCAGCGAGTGGCGCCCGCCCGCTTCTCTCGCCGACGCTATCCTCTCCCGCTGGCCCGCCATGCGTGTCGTCCATCTTCCGAATTTCGACCGCCTTCCCCAGGAACTCCCGGATACCGACATCTTCGTCGGCTATTCCCTCCGCCCCAATCAATTTCCCGCCGCAAGAAAGCTCAAGTGGATTCACTCCACCGCCACCGGCGTTGCCCAACTCGCCTACCCCGAACTCCGCGATTCCGGCATCCTAGTCACCAATCCCAGCGGCCTTTTCTCCGTGCCCATGGCCGAACATGCCATGGGTTTGCTCGTCGCTCTCGCCCGCAATTTCCCCGACTCCGTGCGTCACCAGGATCGGGCTATCTGGTCACAGCAAATCCTCTGGGACAAAGCCCCCATCACCGAGCTCAATGGAAAAATCCTTTTGATCGTCGGCTACGGCTCCATCGGCCGCGAACTCGCGCGCCGCGCCGCGGCCTTCGACATGAGCGTCTGGGGCGTCTCACGTTCCGGCACGGGCGATACCACCCACGCCGAAAAAATCGCGCCGGTTTCTCAGTTCCGCGAACTTCTTCCCCACGCCGACTACATCGTGATCAGCGCCCCCGAAACTCCCGAAACGTTTCATCTCATCGGCGCCCAGGAACTCTCCCTCCTCAAGCCCTCCGCCTTCCTCATCAACCTTGCCCGGGGCTCGCTCCTCGATCAGACCGCCTTCATCGCTGCGTTGCGCGAAAACAAACTCGCCGGCGCTGCCCTCGACGTAACCGACCCGGAACCTCCTCCACCCAGCGACCCCATTTGGAAAGCGCCCAATCTCTTCATCACGCCGCACACCAGTGCCATCAGCGACCGCTTGTGGCCCCGGGAAACCTCGCTTCTCTTGGATTTATTGGAGCGCTGGTTCGATGGCCGCGAACTCTTCAACCTCGTCGACCTTCATCGCGGCTACTAGTCCACCTCAACTCAACCTAGACCAACCCTCAATCCCCCACTCCGCCCTTCACCGTCTGGTATCCTTCGCGCGTGTATACCTGATACTTCTGCTTCTTTCCCCGTTGATCCGTCACCACCAACGGATTCCCGTCCGGGGCCACCAGCTCCACTTTGATCTTCCGGTACTTGCCATCTTGATTCTGATTCGTAGGACTGTATGACAAGCTGTACTGATGCCTCAGGAACGCCGCCACTTCCCGCATGATTCCCGGAATCTCTCCATCAAACTGCGGGAACCACGCCATCCCACCGGTCATCCGCGTGAATGTCTTCATTTGGTTTTCCGCCTGCAGGAAATCTAGTTCTCTGCGTCCACCTAGCATTCCGTGCAGCTCCATCCAATTGCTGATCGGCTTATCCAGACCGACGGCAAAGATCGTCGTGTCGGTTCCTCGCAGCTGCTTCATCGTCTGATCCAGCGTGTGCTTCGAGAATGTATCGATTCCCGAAGCAAGCACCAGGATTGATTTTTTACCCTTTACGTCCTTCAGTCTGTCTACCGTGTCCAAAATCGCGTCGAACAGATTAGACTCGCTGAAACCCGGCACGAACAAGTGGTATACCGCTGCCTCGACTTCTTGTTTGTTCTGCGTGAAGTCCACCTCCATGTGCGGTCGCATGTCGAAGGTCACTAGGGCTACCCAGTCCTTGGGTGCCAGATTCGGAAACAACGCCTCTGTCCAGTATTTCGAGTACGAGGAAAACCATCCCCCGTAAACATTACTGAATTCCATTAAAATCACCATCGTGATCGGCGCTTCGGTCGGCGCGAAGTTCGTAATCTGCTGCGGCTGCCCGTCTTCCAGTACTCGGAAGTTTTCCTTTTTCAGTCCCGGAATGATGTCCCCGTTCTGCGTGGCCGCCACCACATCCAGCGTCACCACTGGCACTTCTACCGATATCGTCACGCCGCCTTCCTGCGGCTTCTGCTGCTGAGGCGTCGTCGCTGGTTGTTGCGCCGGCACGGGCTTCGCCGGCTGCGCTGAACCCGATTGTGGCCCCGCTGGCTCCTGCGCTCGGGCAGCCGGCGAAGTGATCGCCATACCGCTCGCCAGTGCACTCACAAGTAGTGTCGTTTTCCAGCTGCTTCGATTCATTCCTTGTCCCCTATGCCCCTTGCAACTCCGTTAGATGCGCGTTTCCCATCCCGCGTCTGCCCTGCTTTGGACGTATCCCTTGTGAATTACGTAACGTCGTTCGCAGACCCTGCCAGGACGCCCAATCCCTGCATGTTAGTATGGAATTTACGCGCGGCAAAACGCATTTCCTGGGGGTTTTTCGTGTCGCAATTGCGCCTGTGGCTTATCACCGTCGGACTGTTTTTCACTTTGGCTTTCGGTTCGTTTCCGTTGCCGGCGCAGGTTTCTCAAAAGCCCCCCGCTTTCGGCATCCCCCAGGCCAGTCCTCTCGTCGGAGACACTTCCGGCCTTGCTCGCGAAGCTCAACAATGGCTCGTCGATCTCGTCAAAATCAACACCACCAACCCGCCGGGAAATGAGAAAGCCGCCGCAACCTACATCGCCGCCGTTCTCGAAAAGGAAGGCATCCACGCCGAACTCCTCGACCTCGGCGCCGGCCGTAGCGCGATCGTCGCCCGCCTTCGCAGCACTGCCATCGCCGATCCCTCGCGCGCCTTGCTTCTCGTCGCACATATAGACGTGGTTGGGGTGGACCGGGAAAAATGGACCGTCGACCCATTCGGCGGGGTCATCAAGGACGGCTACCTCTGGGGACGCGGCTCCATTGACGACAAAAGCATGCTCGCCGCAAATCTTGCCGCCTTGATCGCCCTCAAGCGCGGCGGTGTCCATCTCAATCGCGACGTCATCTTTCTCGGCACCGCCGACGAGGAGCAGTCCGGCGACGCCAGCCTCAAAATCGTCATCGCTAAGTATTGGGACAGAATCGCCGCCGGTTACGCCCTCAACGAAGGCGGTCAGGTTGTGCTGAAAGATGGCAAGGTCCAATACGTCGCCGTTCAGGTCAGTGAGAAAGTCTCAGTCAACGTCAACCTCACCGCCACCGGTATAGGTGGTCACGCCTCCACTCCCACCAAAGACAACCCGGTTGTTCACCTCGCCGCCGCTGTGGACAAGGTCGGCAACTACACCGCGCCCGTCCATCTCACGTCCATTGTTCGCCGTTACTTCGAAGGTTTGGCTCCCCTCGAAGATGAAGAGACCAGCAAATGGATGCGCGTTGTGGACACTCCGGATCGCGGTGACCATGCCCAACGCTACCTCTCCGAAGCTAACCCCATGTGGAACTCCATGATGCGCGACACTGTTGCCCCCACCATGCTCGAGGCCGGGATCCGCGCCAACGTAATTCCTTCCGAAGCGCACGCGACCCTCAATATCCGCCTCGTGCCGGGCGATACTATCGACCTCTTCGTCAACGATCTTAAGAAACTCGTCAACGATCCCCACATCCGCTGGGACATCTCCCTCGACGGCGGATTCGCGGCTCCCAACTCCTCTCTCGACACGGATTTCTACGCTCTCATCACTAAGGCTACTGCCCAAGAGTTCGGCGGCGCTCCCGTGCTTCCATTCATGTCCACAGGTGCCACCGACTCCGCGCAACTCCGCCTGCACAACGTGCAGGCCTACGGCCTGCGTACGTTTCCTCTAGCTGAGGAAGACATGCGCCGCGTCCACGGTGACGACGAACGCCTCCCGCTCGCCAGTTTCGCCAAGGGCCTCGATTGCCTCGTCCACATCGTCGCCGAATTCTCCGTCAACAAATAATTCCCGCTTCCCCCGCGTTTCTCCGTCTTTTCCACTGCGCTTCACGCTACAATATCGCTCTCGCTCCCATGAACCTGCGCCACTCCAAGATTGTCTGCACCATCGGACCCGCGACTCATTCGCCGCGCATCATCCGCCGCCTCATCCAGGCCGGCATGGACGTCGCCCGCCTCAACTTCTCGCACGGCTCCCATGAAATGCATGCCCAGACCATCGCCATGCTCCATACAGCCGCCGCGGAAATCGGCAAAACTCTTGGAATTATCGCCGACCTCCAGGGTCCGAAAATTCGCACCGGTCCTCTCGCCGGTGGCGGCACCGTCAGTCTTCGCACCGGTCAGCAATTCACCATCACCACCGCGAAAATCCTCGGCGATTCCACCCGCGTCAGCACCATCTTTCGCCCGCTCCCACGCGAAGTCCGGCGGGGCGACCGCATCCTTCTCTCCGACGGCCTCATCGAACTCCGTGTCGAACGCGTCTCCGGCAAGGAAGTCGTCTGTCGCGTCGTCAACGGCGGCGCTTTGGGCGAGCATAAAGGCATCAATCTTCCCGGGGTCAAGCTCCGTGTTCCCGCCCTCACCGAAAAAGATCGTCGCGACCTTCGCTTTGCTCTCGATCATGGTGTGGACTTCATCGCCGTCAGCTTCGTCCGCCGCCCCGAAGACGTCCTCCTTGCCAAATCCCTCATCCGGCGCGCCAAAAAGGAAACTCCCGTCATTGCCAAGCTGGAAAAGCCCGAGGCCATCGAAAATCTCGACGCCATCCTGCGCGTCACCGATGGCGTCATGGTTGCTCGCGGCGATCTCGGCGTGGAAATGAATCCGGAAATGGTTCCCGTCGTACAGAAAAACATCATCGCCCGCGCTCGGGAACTCCGCCGCCCCGTGATCACCGCAACCCAGATGCTCGAATCCATGACCCAGAATCCTCGCCCCACGCGCGCCGAAGCCTCCGACGTCGCCAACGCCATTTTCGACGGCTCCGACGCCGTCATGCTCTCCGCAGAAACCGCTTCCGGAAAATATCCCATCGAAGCCGTTTCCATGATGTCTGCCATCATTCATGAAGCAGAAGCCAGCATCCAGGAATTTCCCCGTCCCACCACCGCGCAGGAACGCCTGAAAGTCGCCGAAACCGTTGCCGAACTTGTTTGCCACGCCTCCCGCGAACTCCATATGAAACTCATCGCCGTCTTTACGCACAGCGGCTTCACCGCCCGCCTCGTCTCCCGCTATCGGCCGCTTGTTCCCATCGTGGCGTTTTCTCCCGTTCCCGCCACGCGCCGCCGTATGGCCTTGCTTTGGGGCGTCACCTCCCGCAATATCTCCGATATCAATAAAATCGACGGTCTCGCAGCGCTCGCCGAAAAGCGCCTCGTCGAAGAACGCCTCGTGCGCAAGGGCGATGTCATCGGCATTGTGGCAGGCACCCCCATGGGCATACGCGGCACTACCAATTTCATGAAGTTCCATGTCATCGGCAGCCTCTCCTAGCCCCTTCGTTCAGTCCCGCCGGCACACACTGGTCCTGTCTAGGCGCACTTGCTTCGGGCGACTTAACGTGGATCGTCTTTTTCGCACGCCGAAGATTCTCGCCGGATTGTCCTGGCAATACTCGCGGAGAGCCCGCGAGTCACTCCGATATTCCCGGACTCAATTCACCCACTGATCCGGCCGCGAAGGCGGTTCGTTCTTCTGCTTCTTTATGTACACCTGGAATCGCTTCTTGTTCCGCTCATATTTCCAGTCCGCCACTTCGTTCCGCACCTTGTACAGAAACGATCCGCGCCGGAGGTAAATCCACCCGATCAGCATCCCGCCTAGGTGGCAAAGGTGGCTCACCCGGTCTCCCGTTTCGCCTAGCGTGCTGAAAAACTCGATCGCTCCCATCACCGCCACGAACGGCCGCATCGGAATCGTCAGCGGCAACGGGAACAGCCAGATGCGCCGGTCGGGGAACATTATCGCGTTGGCGATCAGTATTCCGAAAATCGCCCCCGAGGCCCCAATCGTAGGCACATCCGATGGTTGGACATGCCAAAGCATTGGCGCCACTTTCACTAGAATCGTTAGGATCCCCGCGCCGACTCCGCAGATGAAGAAATAGTTCAGGAACCGGTTCTTGCCCCATACCATTTCCAGTTCGCGCCCGAACATCCAAAGCATCAGCATGTTGATCAACAGGTGCCACAGTCCGCCATGCAGGAAAATGTAGGTCGCTGGCTGCCAGACCCGCAGCCCGGGAATGGGCCCAAGTGGCACTAGCCCAAACCAGTGATTCACCCACGCCGTTGCGTAGGGTGGCAGGAACAACGCGATCGTCTCCTGCGCTAGAAACACCGCCGTGCACAAGATGACCAGGAGCTTTACTCCGGGCGTGATGAATCCGCGCCAGTCAAATCCAATCTTCGGCGCGTTGTAATATGGACTCATATCTGCAGTGTACGGCCTCCATTTGCACCCGTCAAAACCCGATTTTTCTTCGGTTGCCGGGGCATCGTTTGAAGTCCCCGGTCAATCTCCTTTCTTCCTCTTTCCGCGGCTACCGCTTTCTATTCCTCCCAAAGCTCCCCACTGACTGCGCCAGAATGGCATGGTTTCCGCTTCTGACACGCTTCCCCAGCAGCGGTTTCATCTCTCCCTGGCAAAGTGCCTCTTCTGTCTCGAAGCACTTGCTTGACCTCCTCCGGCCTCCCCGTCTCAGCCGGTCCACCTCGCAACGCGCCGCTCCCACTCAGGTTACCTCTTGCTCATCCTTAGTCATTCACTGCTGCTCGCGTTCAGATCCGGCGACGCTCCATTAACGGATTCTTATTTCCAAATTTCACCGTGGTTTCCAAATTGCATGACCTTCCAGGCGCCCGCAATGGTGGGGTGTTCGCTATGGACGATTTGGTTAAGGATTTCTTGCAGGAAAGCACGGAAAACCTCGATCGCCTCGATCAGGAATTTGTCCAGCTCGAGGTGCCGGTTCAAACGGTGGATGCAACACCATCTGGTATAAAGCAGTTTTCAAAGGTGGTGTTTATGAGGCCAGGGATACGATTTGGGCTTTCCGCGGAGCAGAAGACCGACGTGTGGCGACGTTGGAGGGCGGGGCAGACG